>NZ_CP113524.1:897500-910000 GCF_026723765.1 Lacrimispora xylanolytica | reverse complement strand
ACTTACTTAAGGAGTGAACTATTTTGAAGATAGTAAAATTATTAACTGGATTGCTTGTTGTAACTACTTTACTGGCTGGGTGTTCCAGCTCAAAACAAGATTCTAATTCATCAAGCAAGAATACCGAATCAACAACCACTAGCACTGAAGCTGAAACCTCTAAAGCTGCTGATGCCGAAGCACGCGTTGTTGAACATGCTATGGGCAGCACTACAATTACAGGAACGCCGACCCGTGTGGTTACTCTTTTCCAGGGAGCGACTGACTCTGCTCTGCTGCTCGGTGTAAAGCCTCTTGGGGCCGTTGAATCCTGGTCTGAAAAGCCAGTGTATGAGTATTTACGCAGCCAAATGGACGGAGTTGAAAATTTAGGAATAGAAACACAGCCGAATTTAGAAGCAATTATTGCTTTAAAGCCAGATTTAATCATTGCATCTAAGCTCCGCCATGAGAAAATATACACTCAGCTTTCTGAAATCGCTCCGACAGTAATGGTGCCTGAGGTGTATGTCTGGAAAGAAACTTTAGATATTACCGGAAAAGCGCTGAACAAAGAAAAGGAAGCGAATGATTTTCTTAAAACCTGGGATGAAAAAACTGCTTATTTCAAAGAAAAGGCTGCAGATAAGATAAAAGATAAAAAGATTTCCATTGTGGATTTCAGAGCAGATCACGCAAGAATTGTTTATAACGGTTTTGCTGCTTTGGTACTTAAGGATATGGGAATTGAACGACCTGACAGTCAAAAGGGAAGCGAGTGGGGAGTTATGCTCCAGTCAGAAGAAGCCATACCTCAAATGGAAGGTGATATCATTTTTGATCAGACAAATTTGACGGAAGGGGAAAATATTACGTTCCGTGACAAATGGGTTGCGAATCCATTATGGGCAAATCTAACAGCCGTAAAGAATAATGAAGTACATCCGGTAAACTCCATTTATTGGAATGCAGGCGGAGGCCCTCAGTCAGCCATGCTCATGCTTCAACAGGTTTACGATTTCTTTGGAGTAAAATAAATAGCAAGGGAGATCAATTCATGGCACGCTTACAGAATCCATTACAAAAAATGACTGTTCTTCTTCTATTATTAGCAATTTTGATATTTACCTTTGCGGCAAGTGTATCCCTTGGATCGTATCGTATTTCTTTATACGATGTATGTCAGTCCTTTTTAAATTTTAATTCCAGTTCTACAGAGCATATTCTTGTAATGAATACAAGATTTCCCCGGGCGGTAGTGGCGGCTACCGTTGGGGCATGTCTTGCAGTGGCTGGTGCTCTGACACAAGCTCTGACCAAGAATCCGCTGGCTGCCCCCAGTGTTCTCGGAATCAACTCCGGAGCCGTATTTTTTGCGGTTGTGGCAGCTTCCATGCCAAATATCCTTCCGCCTGTCAGTATTGTATGGGCGGCATTTGGCGGAGCTGCAATTTCTTCTGCTGCCGTATATTTTCTTGGCTCCATCGGGAGAGACGGGCTTACACCGATTAAAATTATTTTAGCAGGATCTGCTATAACTGCTCTTTTTACTTCTTTCACCCAGGGTCTGCTTGTTTTAAGCGAATCGGGTATGAAGAACACTCTCTCCTGGCTTGCGGGAGCAATTGTTGGCCGTAATCTGGAACATCAGAAAATGGTCCTTCCGTATATGATAATCGGCATGCTTTTGGCTTTTGCCCTTGCTGTCCACATAAACATTTTAACATCAGGAGATGATGTTGCAAAAGGTCTTGGCCAGCGCACGGGTATCGTTAAGCTGCTTATTTCTGTCTCTGTTATTTTATTGGCAGGTAGCTCCGTTTCTATTGCTGGCTCCATTGGCTTTGTTGGCTTAATGGTTCCCCATATTTCCCGATTTTTTGTAGGCAGGGACCACCGCTGGATTATTCCTTATAGTGCTGTTATGGGAGCATCACTGCTGTTGCTTGCAGATATTTCTGCACGATTTATAATCATGCCATCCGAAGCACCAGTAGGCGTAATGACTGCAGTGATTGGAGCACCCTTTTACATTTACATCGCAAGAAGAAGCTTAAGAGGTGAGAAATGAGACAGAAACTATTCACTAAGAATATCTCTACTACAATGACTCCCGGGAATAGACTGATTCTGATGCTACTGCTACTAATTGTGGTATTTATAGGCTGTGTTTGCGCAGGATCAAAGATTTTATCTCCTCTCACGGTTATAAAAGGTATGTTGGGAAAATCTGATCCTCAGGTTAAATTGATCCTAGATTCTCTAAGGTTACCCAGAGCTTATGTTGCAATTTTATCTGGTGCAGCTTTAGGCATGTCTGGAGCATTGCTCCAGGGTACTATTCGAAACCCACTGGCAGCACCTAACATAATAGGTATCACCAGCGGAGGGAGCCTGGCGGCAGTTATATTTATAAATCTGTTTCCAGAAGCTAGTATTAGCATTATGCCTTTGGCTGTATTCATAGGTGCCTTACTGGTAACTATTTTAGTTTATGTACTGAGCTGGAAAGATGGGGTATCTCCTACCAGGCTTATTTTAGTAGGAATTGGTATTTCTTCCGTAACCAGTGCTTTGACTACTTTAATCATTGCTAAAGGGACTTTCGTGGCTTCTGATAAGGCCTATCTTTGGATGGTGGGAAGTGTTTATGGAGTGACCTGGAAAGATGTTAAGCTCCTTCTTCCCTGGGTCAGCCTTTGCTTTCTTTTCTCTATGGCACATGCAAAGCATTTGGATGTGCAAGGCTTGGGAGACGATATTGCCAAGGGACTGGGAGCACACCTGCAGCGGCACCGTGCCATACTAATACTTTTAAGTGTTGCGTTGGCAGGAAGTGCCATTGCAGTGGTAGGAGCAATTGGCTTTATTGGTCTTGTTGCTCCTCATATGGGCAGACGTCTTATTGGTGCCAACCACGCTGCTCTAATACCAGCTTCAGCTATCTTAGGTGCCATGATTTTACTGGCCGCTGATACAGTGGCGCGAACTCTGTTTTTACCTATTGATGTACCGGCAGGAGTATTTACTGCACTGATTGGAGCACCATTCTTTATTTATCAATTATATCGGAACCGTAATAAATAGGCTACAGGAGGCAAATTATGAACAGACTATTGACCAATCATTTATCCATATCATATGGAGAGAATACGGTGATAGAAAATTTAGACATACAGATTCCAGAGGGTAAAATTACTATTTTGGTGGGAAGCAACGGCTGTGGGAAATCCACACTTTTGCGTTCTCTATGCCGCCTGTTAAAGCCTGCAAGAGGAGCCGTTGTATTAGATGGAAATGATATCTTTAAAATGTCCACTCGTGATGTTGCACGTAAACTTGCAGTTCTTCCCCAGGGTCCGACTGCTCCAGAGGGGCTTACTGTCATGCAGCTCGTTCGTCAGGGACGCTATCCTCACCAGAACTGGCTCCAACAATGGACCAGTGAAGATGAAGAAATGGTCCAAAAAGCCTTACACGATACAAAAATGACGGACATTGCAGACAGAACTGTAGACTCCTTATCGGGAGGTCAGCGTCAGAGAGCTTGGATTGCTATGACTTTAGCTCAGGGGACTGATATCCTGCTTCTGGACGAGCCTACCACATATTTAGACCTGGCACACCAAATAGAAGTTTTGGATCTGCTCTATGAGCTGAATGCGAAAGAGAACCGGACCATTGTCATGGTTCTTCACGATTTAAATTTATCCTGCCGATATGGACATCATATGGTGGCACTGAGTGATCGAAGGGTGTATGCAGAGGGTGTTCCAGAAAAGGTTATGACCGCGGAAACCGTTCGTCACGTATTTGGCCTCGATTGCGAAGTTTCTATAGATCCTATCTTTGGTACCCCACTTTTGATTCCTCATGGAAAAGGAAGGCATATTATTAATGCTGGAACTACTGTTTGATTAAGTAATAAATGACAGACCAATGGAAAATTAGCCCTCGCACTATTTTTCCATTGGTCCTATTTTTATTGATATCGTAAGTGACAGATATTGACATTCCTGATTTTGGAACACATTATTTTAAATTTATTATATCTCTTTTTAAAGCATATCATTTCCTAAAACTTCTCAGGTATGTCTAAGTTCATAGCAGTCCATATAAGATAAATCCATTCCTTCTGGAATGGCTGCAAAATTAGAATTATAAAAGGCCTCCTTATCCCTTACTGAAGCGCTAAAGATATAATTATATCCGAGATCAAACAGATATTCCGGACATAGCTCAGCACTTGGTCCGTATATTCCTCTTATTTTAGCATTTTTACATGTTCTTAGAATATCTTGATAGGTATTGTTTACAATTGTACAGCCAGTCATTACTACAATATCCAGGCTTTCAAGTATATCTTTATGTTCAAGTGCATTTTCTCCAAGATGCCAATGGATGTTTTCAGGATATACTTTTGTCTCCTTTCCAATTTTATAACTTAAGATTCCCTTCGGGTCCCGAAGATCAAAGGCATGAAATTCCTTACACTTTCCAAGAAAAACTTCATTATATAGACCATATCCTATGATTCCAACCTTTTTATCCTTAACATCGTAGTCAAATACGCGTCCTTCTGTACGAATAATCCCTCTGTCTTTAAGCCTGTCTGCCGAGTTAAATGGCTTACTTAACAGATTGCATAAACAAGCTGCTATTATTCTAAGTTCTTCATCTGACCCTTTAATTAGCTCGTAGACACATTCGTCTGCCGGCCTTCCAATTAAGGATTTTAAAATTCTCTCATGTTCATCAAAAGCTTTTTCCTTTGTCACACGCAGTGACATGGATAATCTGTCATTGGTATCAGATACCATAAACCATCTGTGCCCCAATACAAATTCTTTTATAATTGGCACTGGTTCCTTATATATTTCATAGTTTTTCTGTATCATGCCCAGTGCTATTCTTAAATCTTTCATTATTTTCCTCCTCTATCCGTTTGTAATTGAAATTGGAATAATGCTCTTTATAATACGATCGTTGTAGTGAAATTGATTTACTGCAACATTTACATGAAATGCTTTTGATATATTCTCTTCCGTAAGAATATCCTGAGTTTTTCCGTATACGTAGTCTCCAGTACGATTCAGCATGAGTGCTTCATCAGATATGGAAATTGCATTAGTAGGATAATGCGTATTCATAACAGCACAGATTCCATTTTCATGTGCCATACGCTCAATCAAATTCAGCACTAATATTTGATTATGGAAATCAAGACCTGTTTCTGGTTCATCAAGAATAATAAGGTCTGGCTTGTTAATAAGCGCTTTTGCTATAAGCACCATCTGCAGTTCTCCCCCGCTCATATGATTACAGTCTTTGCTTGCAAGCCTCTCTATCCCTATCTGTTTCATTATCTCTTCCGCCATCTCTATATCTTTGATACCTGGTTGTTCAAAGATTCCAAGATGTGCACTGCGTCCAAGAACAACCATCTCAAGACCTGTAATTGAAAATGCAAATGTATGAGATTGAGGTATATAGGATACCTTTGACCACAGCTTTTTTGTGTTTATATGTTTGATGTCCTCTCCATATAAAAAGCTTTTTCCCTCTATCCAGTCTAAAAGCCCAACCATACATTTTAAAAGTGTTGTCTTCCCCACACCATTAGGGCCGAGCACGGATAGAATTTTTCCCTTACTTAACGTAAAGTTAATATCCTTTAATATCTTCTGTTGATGTGGATAGCCGAAGCTTCCATTTTGCACTTCTAAGATCAATGTAAGCTCCCCCTGTTTCTTTTTAGCAATGATATAAATACCGGTGCCCCTATAATTGCGGTAAGGATGGACAACGGAAGTTCAATAACACTAATGCTCCTTGAAAATGTGTCAATGATAATCATAAAACTGGCTCCAATGCTGATTCCAACAGGAACCACATAACGATTGTTACTTCCCACAAGCATTCTGGAACAATGTGGAATCAGAAGTCCTATCCAGCCAACCTGTCCACACATGGAAACGCACGAAGCGGTTATGACTGTGGCTGCCAGTACGAAGATTAAGCGTGTTGTCTTTAGATTCATTCCACTTGCTCTTGCCTCATCGCTGCTTAGTGATAATATATTTAGCTTCCATCTCATCAGATATATCACCGCAATACCTGACAATATAAGCGGTGAGCCTATCATGATTTTTTTATAAGATGCGCTTGTGAAGCTTCCCATGAGCCAATAAGTTATGGCTGGCAGTTTATCCAGGGGATCCGCAGTATATTTTAATAAAGAACCTACTGCATTAAACAGTGCCGATATGATTACTCCAGCCAGAACAAGAAATACGACTGACTGCCCATTTCTATCTCTTGCCAGTACCATTGTAATCCAAACAGAAAACAATCCAAAAGTCAATGCAAGTAATTGAGTCTCCATGATGCCCATAGACATAATAATGGCAATAATCGCACCCACACAGGTTCCACTTGTTACACCTAGTACATCAGGTGTTGCAAGTGGATTTGAAAAAAGTGACTGAAATGCATTTCCTGCACATGTTAGACCAGCTCCGACGATGATTGCCATTATGATTCTTGGTGCCCTTAAATTTATAACAATGGAATAGTTCTGGCTATCTCTGTTGCCCTTTGCGGCATCAAATAAGGTATTTATAACCTCTATCATAGAAAGGTTCATTCTACCGATGCACATGCTTATTATTGCAGTTGCAATTGGTAATAGGATCATTATCAGTATTGCAGCAAATGTAAATCTGTTATGTCTGATCCATACTGTATTTTTCATCGCAATTGAAGCATTCCCTCCATTTCTTCATCAGTGATTTCATATCCATAAAAATTCTTGTAGTAATCACGAATTACGGTTTCCAAAGGATAATCTGAAAATTCCTCCGGATAAGTATTACATGCAAGCCAGGCTAATACGAGGGGAGCATCAGGATTAGGCGTAAACCAGTTCCACATGCCTAGTGTTGTATTATATACCCGCTCATCTTTTACTGCCTGTATTGTTGAAAAATCAATGCCTTCAACTTTATTTTCTATCACATCCTGCCTGTTCAGCTTTAAAAGACCAGGACCATTTATAAATAATATCTGGGGATTCCATTTATATATTTGTTCAAAGCTAACCTGCGCAAAACCCTTTGCTTCCTCTGCAACATTTTTAACTCCCAGGTGTTGCAGCCAATAATCACCAAATACTCCTTTACCGGAAACCTGGGGAACACCGTCAATTAGTTTAAATAATATCATGGAGCTTGGACGTTTATCCTCTGGAATATTTTCTATTCTGTTTTTGACATCTACAACAATCTTGTCACCAGCTTCTATAAAGCTCTCCATCTTGCCCTTCTCTCCAAATACATCCTCTAAAAGCATCAGCCACTGCTTATACCTTTCGATTGGATCTGCGGGGGAATCTGCCCCTACGGTTGCAAATCCTATTGACGGAATTCCACTGGAAGCCAGTATTTGTGCATGTTCTTTATTATTGGCGTTATAAAAAATCACATCTGGCTTAAGCTTTATGATTTCCTCTATATTCAGATCCGATTGAGCATAAACGGTATCGGATGATTCAAGCAGCTCAGGTGCAATATTCTTTAATGCTGTCTCTGATATGGTTTCCTTAAAAGAACCACTATATCCTACAATATGGGGGGCTGAACCTTTAAAATATACCATGTATGTAGATAATATCGGTATTTGATCTATTACAACCCGCTCTATTTTATTTGGAACTTCAACCTGATTTCCAGCATGATCTACAACTACATGAGTTCCTGATAGCTGATTATCTGCCTTGGAATCGGTTTCATTTTTATCAGCAGCCGTAGTTGCTTCTACAGAAGTGGTTTCTGCCACTGATGAGGGAGCTGTATTTTTATTACGATTGGAAGTACATGCAGTTAATAGCAGCATTGATGCTAATAAAATTGAAGTTGTATTGAATTTCAGCTTCATAATATCCTCCTTCTTTGGTTAGTTGATACTAACTCATATATAAGTGTATATGAAAAAAAGAATTATTTCCATTGCTACTGCAACGAAACTAATTCTTCTTTTGATATTTTTTATTATGAGTGTATTTTTTATTATTAATCCTAATTTTACATTTGCAATGCTGTCTTAACAATACACATCTGTTGATTATGCTTATCTCTCAATAATAAGATGGCCTTTCATTACCTTACTATTCATATCGGTCAAGTATCTATCCTATACAAAATTAGTCTCTCATTGAAGTGGCAGAATGTACTTTATTAGAGTCCGAATATTTTTTCCATAATTACCTATTCATTATAATAGACCGCAAGCTGCAGCAAGTAACACCGCACATTACATGCACATGCAAGCCTTTTATTGTGTATTGCTGTAATTTGAAATAGACACTAAAATAAGCGCTTAATATTGAGGTGACCCCTAAAAGTTAGACCTAGAATCTAACGATTGGAGGTCGGTTCATATAACTGTTCCTTAAAATTAAAAATAGCCAGAATCTCTTGTAAATTCAAGATTCTGGCTACTTAATAATAAGAGCGCGAGACGGGACTCGAACCCGCGACCCCGACCTTGGCAAGGTCGTACTCCACCAACTGAGCCACTCGCGCTTACTCTCTTTTTTCAGGCATATACCCTCAAAACCACACATTGTTATATATCTTTCATCCGTTCTTTCCTCTTACCTAAACCAACCTGGTTAAGCCCTCGACCTATTAGTGACAGTCAGCTACACATGTTACCATGCTTCCACCTCTGCCCTATCTACCTCGTCGTCTTCAAGGGGTCTTACTCTTGCGATGGGATATCTCATCTTGAGGGGGGCTTCACGCTTAGATGCCTTCAGCGTTTATCCCTTCCCGACTTGGCTACTCTGCCATGGTGTTGATCACCAACAGATACACCAGAGGTCAGTCCATCCCGGTCCTCTCGTACTAAGGACAGCTCCTCTCAAATATCCTACGCCCACGCCGGATAGGGACCGAACTGTCTCACGACGTTCTGAACCCAGCTCGCGTACCGCTTTAATGGGCGAACAGCCCAACCCTTGGGACCTACTACAGCCCCAGGATGCGATGAGCCGACATCGAGGTGCCAAACCACTCCGTCGATGTGAACTCTTGGGAGTGATAAGCCTGTTATCCCCAGGGTAGCTTTTATCCGTTGAGCGATGGCAATCCCACTTTATACCACCGGATCACTAAGTCCTAGTTTCCTACCTGCTCGACCCGTCGGTCTCGCAGTCAAGCTCCCTTATGCCTTTGCACTCTTCGAATGGTTTCCGTCCATTCTGAGGGAACCTTTGAGCGCCTCCGATACACTTTCGGAGGCGACCGCCCCAGTCAAACTCCCCGCCTGACATTGTCCCCCAGCCAGGTAATGGCTGCAGGTTAGAAACCCAATATCGCAAGGGTGGTATCCCAACATCGGCTCCTCAAAGACTGGCGTCCTTGATTCACTGCCTCCCACCTATCCTGTACATGCAATACCGAATCCCAGTATCAAACTAGAGTAAAGCTCCATGGGGTCTTTCCGTCCTGGCGCAGGTAACCAGCATCTTCACTGGTATTTCAATTTCACCGGGTGCATTGTTGAGACAGCGCTCAAATCATTACGCCTTTCGTGCGGGTCGGAACTTACCCGACAAGGAATTTCGCTACCTTAGGACCGTTATAGTTACGGCCGCCGTTTACTGGGGCTTAAATTCAGAGCTTCGCGTTGCCGCTAACCCCTCCTCGTAACCTTCCAGCACCGGGCAGGCGTCAGCCCATATACCTCACCTTTCGGTTTTGCATAGACCTGTGTTTTTGCTAAACAGTTGCTTGAGCCTATTCTCTGCGGCCTGATTTCTCAGGCACCCCTTATCCCGAAGTTACGGGGTCATTTTGCCGAGTTCCTTAACAATGCTTCTCCCGCCGGCCTTAGGATTCTCTCCTCATCCACCTGTGTCGGTTTACGGTACGGGCACATATTACACAATAGCGGCTTTTCTTGACAGCCCCTACAGAGACTTCCCTACTTTTGTTCGGTACGCGTCACACCTTCCTGTTGTTAAGCGGATTTGCCAACTTAACCAGTCCAATGCTTGCCCCGGTCTTTTCATTCCCGGGTTCTCTCTCGGTTCTGTGTCCCCACAGTTCTGATAATATGCGGTACAGGAATTTCAACCTGTTGTCCATCGACTACGTCTTTCGACCTCGCCTTAGGCCCCGACTTACCCAGAGCAGATCAGCTTTACTCTGGAAACCTTAGATATTCGGCCTGGAAGATTCTCACTTCCATCTCGCTACTCATTCCGGCATTCTCTCTTCTTAACACTCCACATCTCCTTACGGTAATGCTTCAGCGCGGTAAGAATGCTCCTCTACCAATGTATCATTCGATACATTCCACAGCTTCGGTGTCGTGTTTTAGCCCCGGACATTTTCGGCGCAAGACCTCTCGACTAGTGAGCTATTACGCACTCTTTGAATGTGTGGCTGCTTCTAAGCCAACATCCTAGTTGTCTCTGAAATCTCACATCCTTTTCCACTTAACACGCACTTTGGGACCTTAGCTGGTGGTCTGGGCTCTTTCCCTTTTGACTGCCCAACTTATCTCGTGCAGTCTGACTCCCGTACATCATCTGACCGGCATTCGGAGTTTGATATTCTTTGGTAAGCTTTGACGCCCCCTAGGAAATTCAGTGCTCTACCTCCGGCAGACTAATACGAGGCTAGCCCTAAAGCTATTTCGAGGAGAACCAGCTATCTCCGGGTTCGATTGGAATTTCTCCCCTACCCACACCTCATCGCCACCCTTTTCAACGGATGTGCGTTCGGTCCTCCACCGCCTTTTACGGCAGCTTCAACCTGGACATGGGTAGATCACCCGGTTTCGGGTCTACCTTTACTGACTCATTCGCCCTATTAAGACTTGGTTTCCCTTCGGCTCCACACCTCAAGTGCTTAACCTTGCCAGTAACGGTAACTCGCCGGACCGTTCTACAAAAAGTACGCGGTTCCACTTTAAACGTGGTTCCACAGCTTGTAAACACAGGGTTTCAGGTTCTTTTTCACTCCCCTCCCGGGGTCCTTTTCACCTTTCCTTCACAGTACTATGCGCTATCGGTCACTAAGTAGTATTTAGCCTTGGGGGGTGGTCCCCCCGAATTCCCACAAGGTTTCTCGTGTCTCGTGGTACTTTGGATCCTGCTCGCTGACTATTGCTTTCCCATACAAGGCTTTCACTTTCTA
Organism: Lacrimispora xylanolytica; assembly: GCF_026723765.1. Lineage (NCBI taxonomy): Bacteria > Bacillati > Bacillota > Clostridia > Lachnospirales > Lachnospiraceae > Lacrimispora > Lacrimispora xylanolytica. The sequence continues at coordinate 898,814 of NZ_CP113524.1, read as the reverse complement.
TGGCCGGTCTTTCCAGGACCGTTCTGGTAACAAATCGTCTCACTTATTGCAGTCCATAACCCCAGCATGCACGCACGCTGGTTTAGGCTCCTTCCATTTCGCTCGCCGCTACTTTGGAAATCGAGTTTTCTTTCTTTTCCTCCGGGTACTTAGATGTTTCAGTTCCCCGGGTTCCCGACGTATGGCTATGAATTCACCATACGACAACTGAGGTTTGCTCAGTTGGGTTTCCCCATTCAGATATCTCCGGATCAAAGGATATTTGCTCCTCCCCGAAGCTTTTCGCAGCTTATCACGTCTTTCATCGGCTCTTAGTGCCAAGGCATCCACCCTGCGCTCTTATTAGCTTAACCAATTCGATGTTCACCTGCGGGTGCGGGCTACTAATCTAAGATACATAGCGTTGTATCTCTGGTCTTAGGTTTGTTCTCATATCGTACGTCACGATACTTGAACGAGTTTTTATTCGGTTACATCTTTCGATGTAACACCTCGGATGTCTTGATGTCGTCTTCTTTCGAAGACTCTATCTAGATATATTTCAATATGTGATTTTCAAGGTACGTGCTAATGAATGTTCACTCAACTAAACTCACTTTGTTCGTTAAGGTTCGTGAACGGTCTCGCACTAAACTCAATCTTCACCTAACGGCTTGATTTCATTAAGTTGCTTTCGACCAATGGAGATGGAGAGATTCGAACTCTTGACCCCCTGCTTGCAAGGCAGGTGCTCTCCCAACTGAGCTACACCCCCATAAATAATCTGGCACCCACCTGCTCTCCCATGCCGTTTCCAGCATAGTACCATCGGCCGCTTAAGTCTTAACCATCGTGTTCGAGATGGGAACGGGTGTTTCCCCTAAGCGCATCGGCACCAGAAACATTTTGTCTCTTGGTGTTTCCTTATTCAATTAATTCTTTGAAAACTTAAGACTCAACAGTATATAAAACCCTTACTTCTTCTTCCTTAGAAAGGAGGTGATCCAGCCGCACCTTCCGATACGGCTACCTTGTTACGACTTCACCCCAGTTATCAGTCCCGCCTTCGGCAGCTCCCTCCTTACGGTTGGGTCACTGACTTCGGGCGTTACCAACTCCCATGGTGTGACGGGCGGTGTGTACAAGACCCGGGAACGTATTCACCGCAGCATTCTGATCTGCGATTACTAGCGATTCCAGCTTCATGTAGTCGAGTTGCAGACTACAATCCGAACTGAGACGTTATTTTTGGGATTTGCTCCAGATCGCTCCTTTGCTTCCCTTTGTTTACGCCATTGTAGCACGTGTGTAGCCCAAATCATAAGGGGCATGATG
>NZ_CP113524.1:600000-895000 GCF_026723765.1 Lacrimispora xylanolytica | reverse complement strand
AGCTGTGAGATGACATCTGCATGCGCATCTTCATCAACTCTATTAGATAGAGGTAGTTTGTTTTATTAGCCAGTAGTGAATTTCCATCTGCTTCAGAAGATTGTCCGGTGAGGGACGTCAAAGTCTGGAACAGTTTATTGATTTCTGCCATTCCTTGAGGGGAATAGGAATTATAATTGGAAGTTGTTTGATTCACATAATTATCTGAGGATTTTGAGTTGCTGGAAAAATATAAGGAACCGGTCTTTAAGGATTCATCATTCCCCATAAAGCCTATTACCTTTTTTACATATTCCTGAGTTTCTTTAAAAGGCGGTATCCCTCCGTATTTCTTTACATTATTACCACCTGCATTGTAAGCTGCCAAAGTTAGTTCTACGTTACCGTTGAACCGCTCCAAATGTTCTTTTAAATATTTGGCGCCTCCCATGATATTACTTTTGGCATCATAAGGATTCGATACTCCCAAGGATTTGGCTGTTGCAGGCATCAACTGCATGATACCTGCTGCTCCCTTTTTTGAAGTTGCGGATGGGTTGAAATTAGATTCTACCTTGGCAACTGCCTTTAAAAGCTTTTCAGGCACTCCATATTTGTTTGCAGCTTCTTTAAAAATTTCCTCAAGATTCTGAGGGACGTTTACAATTGATTTTAATACGTTTTTAAATTCACTTCCGGATTTGGATGCTGTATTGTTTGTACGTCCTATCCCTGCTCCTGTAAGGGCAGACAGTTTTAGCTGGTCGATTGTTGCCAAAATATATTCCTCCCGCCTTTTAAGGCAATTATGAAATCCATTTTCCAGAAGCATCCACCCAGTATTGTCCTATATTCGTGTGGTATGCCATACTTCCATCTAAATGAAAATAATACCAGATTTTCGGTTGAATTTCTACCCAGCCTGTCATCATCTCTCCACCCTGGGTGTTTAGATAATACCATTTACCATCTATCTGCTGCCAGCCAGTCATCAGCTTGCCATCAGCAGGGTTTAAATAATACCACCTTTGTCCTGACTTTAACCAGCCGGTTTGACGAGTTCCATTTCCATCGAAATAATACCAGTCGTTTAAAATCTGCTTCCAGCTGTTTCTTGGTACACCGCCGTCTTCCTGCTTATAAGTATTTCCCTTCCAAGCTCCTGTAGTATCTCCTTCGTACTCCATGATAGTATCATCAGAAGTTACATAATCTCCTTCTTTCATATACTTTCGGTCATCGGCAGTAAATCCGATTGCACGAACTTCATAGTAATAAACTGCATTCTTGTCCATAAGTTCAGATAGATCTGCTATGTTTGTCTGGACGGAAATACGTTTTTTCAGCTTATCGTCTGCATAAAGCGCTACCTGATAACCGGTGGCGAATTCAACCTTTTTCCAGACAGCTTTCGTCTTCTTGCTGTCGCTCCAGCCAGCTTTTGCGGTTTTTCCTAATTTCACTACTGGTACATAATCAACTTTAACTTCAAGAGTATTATTATCCAAAGCTTTGGCTGAAACAAATTTGGCTCCGGTCACTTTAAGCTCAGAGCGGTTATAGGATTCTGCAAAAATCATAGTATCTGAAGTCAGAATTACACTGACTCTCTCATTGGAAGCAGCTTTCCATTTACTGATATCTCTCTTCCAAAGAGTATCCTGAATGGTAACTCCTGAGGTTGTTGTTGTAATCTCAGGCATGAGAATTTCTTCATCACCGAATTGGCTCTTAAAGGTCAGATTTAAGCTGCGGATTACAATGGATTCAGCCGCTTGAACCTTTAGAGGAGGCAGAATGATCATCATAAAAGCCAGAAGGGACAATAATATAAAATACGGTTTCATTCCTTCTTTTCTTATCATTGTTCCCATACCCCCTCCTCATTGATTGAATATCCGTCCACTGTGGTCTTCACTGCCATGCTTCCATCCTGGTGAAAATATCGCCAATAGCCATCCACCTGATGCCAGCCAGTAGCCATTACTCCATCTTCACCTGTATAATATGTCTTTTCATCCCGTGTAAAAAGACCTTTCATCATAACGCCTTCAAGATTTACTGGTATGGTATTTAAGTAATACCATCTTCCGGCCTGATTAATCCAGCCTTTCTGCATCGCTCCCTGATTGCTAAAGAAATAGGTATAGCCATCGATTACCTGCCAATTAACAGCAGCGGCTCCCTGAGGTCCCTCATGGCCGTTATCGGGATAGAAATAGTACCAGACATTATTAATCTTCTGCCAGCCAGTCAACATGGCTCCATTGGCATCTAAATAATAAATATCAGAATCTAAGATGAACCAGCCGGTTACCATCTTACCATTCTGATCAAAACGATACCATACATTATCAAGTGCCATCCATGAATTGGCCTGAAGAGTGCCGTCTTTATGGCGGTATGACCAGGCGCCTGACTGTTGCTCCCAGCCACTTTTTGGCTCAGTGTTTGCTGTACCGTCTGCTTTACGGTCAGCTTCCTTGCCTGTTCCATCAGACACGTCCCGGTCTCTGATGACAAGTTCATCGGATTCTACCCAGTTACTTTTTTTGCCGTTCTTTAATTCTTCCTGCTTAAACGGTATGGAGCGGATTTTATAAGAATAGGTTCCTTCTTCTGTCATGTAAGGATAAAAATTATAGGCAGTCGCAGTTACCTGCTCCTTTTTAAAGATAATTTTCTTTCCTTGATAGAGCCATACTTCGTAGGCACCGGAGGTATTATCTCCCTTGGACCAGACTGCCAAACCAAGTCTTGTGTCCTTCCAGCCTACATCTTCAGGTTCTGCATAAAGTCCTTTGATTGCTTTGGCGCGCAGTGTAACGACTAAATCGCTTCCCTGGCGCTTTGCACTGACATAGGAACCTCCATTTACTTTAATTTTGGTGGCTTCGTAGGATGATTTAAAATAAGCATCAGACTCATTGGATGGGGTCAGAGTAACATTCATCTTGGGTTCCTCCCCAATCGTCATATCTTTTGAGGTGGATGTTACCCACGCTGCCTCTGTCACCTTATACTCCTTGCTTCCAGCTGTCACATAGCAGTCTGCACTTGTCTTATCAATCTGTATATCCGGCAGGCGGTCTCCTGCCTCAATATTAAGACCTACTTTAATGCTGACTGAATTAATCGCAGCCGTCGCCATTACTTTTTCTGGTATCAAGCACAAACAAAAGGCCGTCAATATCACCATGGCCATTGTCCGCTTCTTCATCTAATCACTCCTTTTCTTTGCTGACTCAATAAATTACAGTATATAATTCCTATCGTCATGTTTAGTACGAAACATAAGCCATCAACGGATATTACTGTTTTTTCAGCCGCTCGGAGAGAGTGAATTTTTTAATCATAGATTCCTGATGAGGAGTCATTTCCAGGAATTGGGCACCATAGCGATAGCCTATATTCTCGCCCATTTCTGACACTTCTTTCTTCCAGATAACACAGCCCTTTAGACGGACGCAGCCGTAATTGGTGTTGATCAGGAAAGAAAAAGGCTGGTTTTCCATAAGGTTTTCTTTTGACTCAAAACCTACGCCCCCAACACTGATATCTTTTATCTCTGCCTGGATATGTAAAAGAGTGCCGCTGTCTCCTGAAGTTTCTATGGTTACAGGCTGCTCTATTCTGACTTTCAATGCCTGTCGCCTTTCATTTTCGCTGACCATTTTCACTACCTTACAGGTGGCACGGTAAGCAGACTGATCCGGCAGCTTTGTCATTCCGGAAATCCTGCATTTGCAGGTCACAAGGCCCTGTTTGCCATCATAAAATTCGATCATGGTCTCACCACTGATGTTCCATATATCAGTTTCATTTATGACCAGCTCCATGACCTCCTTGTCACCATTCATGACTTCTACTTCCGCAAGCAATGAGCCTGCAAATGAATAGATGCAGGCTTTTTTACATTCCATAAACATAATTTTATTCCTCCGTTCCAGGTGATTCAATTTCCTCTGTGTTTGAATCATCGGAGTTTTCTGTCAACAATTTTTCCTTGATGTCTGGTACATAGTCTAAAAAATATAAATAAATATCTACTATTGCCTGGTATAGCTCTTCCGGAACTTTGGCCCCCAGCTCTAGCTGAGTCAGTATCGTCGCAAGAGAATTATCCTCATACACCGGGACACCGCTTTCATTGGCGGTCTCGATGATTCGTTCTGCCATATAACCCATTCCGGAAGCAACGATGACAGGGGCAGCATTTTTATTCTCATCGTATTTAATCGCAACTGCTTTTTTGTTTAATGTGTTTTTAAATTCTGACATCGACTGAATTCTTCCTTTCCTGTATTTTAGGAAATACCTCCACAGGAGAATTTGGACCTCCGCCTGCCTGAAGATACAGGTTATCAATCCGTAGTTGGTGCTGCTCCAGTATGGCTTTCATCCCTTTTTGAATTGCACCCTCTGACTTTTGCATCCGTTCCGGATAATACAGCTGGAGAGATGATGCGTCTCCGCCATAGACCAACAGCAATTTAAACTGGCCCAGCTCACGAATATCAAATTTCACGAAAATTCTGGCTACTCGTTTTATACCTGCTTGTGTGCTGCTGCCTTGTTCATCTGGATCAATCCACATTTCTGTGAATAGCTTCTTGCCATTGATGTTAAAGGGAAATGCCAGATGCAGCAGAGGCATATATACACTTTCATTGAGTATCATGGAATTCATCATATTTAAAAAGGTCTGTTTATTTTCAAGTCCGGTTCCTCCGCTTACTCCTGTGCGCAGAAAATCCAGAAACTTTTCGGACCACTCATTTTTACCCGCAGCCTGATCCATATCCACCTGATCGAGAAGACTGCTGAACTGTTCCATGGTCACGGTACCAAAATATTTGCGGAAGCCCTGATATCCGGTCAGTCTTTGAAATGCCTGTAAAACATCTTCCCTGTTTCCATTTTCATATCTGGAAATCAGAACGGTCAGCAGGGATATCTTATCTCTTATTGTCCCCATATCATGATTAGCTGAGATATAACGTCCTAGGAACGGCATAATTTTGTCTTTCAGCAGGGTACTGTTTTTGGAGGTATCTCCTTCCTGAGCCAACATATCCAGCTCTTTTAACATCTCCTGGATCTGTTCTCTGGTCTGCTTATAAACATAGCTTTCCATCTCCCTTAATGTACGGAAAATGTCACCAAGAATATGCTTTCCAGATGACATGTCATTAAATTTCCGAATAAAATTTAGGACGTCTGATTTTAAATCCACAGAATTCGTATCAGCCATTACCATTCTAAGCTGATCGAATAATCCACCACTGAATTTCACATTGGATTCTGCCTGCTCTTTTAAGAACGGCAGTATGTCTTCCTCGTTCATCTGGGCAGCTTTAAAAAATGCAGCGATCCGCTCTGCAGCTTCCTGCCCCATCACTCCCCCAGTAAGCATCTCCTCTCCCTGGAAAAATATGTCGGTAAAAATCTTAGAAAGATCCGGAATATTTCGAACCATGTTGAGAAATGAGCCAAAATTCGATCTGTATTGAAATGCAAGCTGCTGCTCTCCATTTCCTCCGGCATTGGTCCGGTTATCTCCCCTTGTCACTCTGGTAGGATCTACTGGATTCTGTATCTGGGGTCCCTGACCTGCCTGGGGATTGTTTTTAATGGTTGAATTATCATAACCAGATAGCGGTGTCGTTACTTTTAAAACATCTGCCATATTATGCCTCCATCTATGTGGTAAATCATACATTTTTTTCCAAACGTTCTTCTATTTGCTATTATTTTTTAAACAACCATACCGATAAATAGATATATACTAATTAGACAAGGCGGTGTAAATATTATGGATAACGGCATGGATAATATGCTTGATATGTATCTCTTTGAAACCAATTCCCTTCTGGAGCAATTGGATGAACTCCTGATAGAAGCCGAAAAAGCAGGAGATTTTACGGTGGACGATGTAAACGAAATCTTTCGTATCATGCACACCGTCAAGGGTTCCTCTGCTATGATGGAGTTTTCTTCCCTGATGCAGATTGCCCATCACATTGAAGATTTATTCTTCTTTATTCGTGAGAATGGTTTGGATTCTCTTGACATTTCCCACAAGAGCACCCTTTTTGATTTAATGTTCCGTTCTACCGATATGCTTAGAGCAGAAGTTTCAAAGGTAGAAAACAATGAACCACTTAGTGATAATGTCGACAATCTAACTCAGGAAATTAATAGCTTCCTGAAAAAAATCAGTAAGGATAACACACAAAAGGATGCCGAAGCCAAAAGCGAGAAGGCTCCTGAGCAAAAAAAGCCCGAAGAGCCCAAAAAGGTCTCCGCCCCTGCCGTCCAGGCCGCTAATCTAGACGAAATCCGGATGGATCTGGCTGAATGCCCAGATGACAATGCTGCCTTCTTCCTCCGCCTCTTTTTTGATGAAGGCTGTGGAATGGAAAATCTAAGAGCATTTATGCTTATAAGTGCACTGAAAGAATCCGGATTAGAATTTAACTATTATCCGTCTGATATCGAAACAAACAGCCAGACCTGCGCAACCATCATTGAGAAAGGTTTCTTTTTGACCTTTGAATCTAAGAATGATGCAGAATCTGCGATTACCCAGGTAAGTAATTTAAATAATATCCGCTCTTATGAACTGATAGAAAATGTTCGTGTTAAAAATGCCGCCGCTGATGAAGCTCAGGCACCAGCTGCCGCTGCTCCTGCCGTACGAGAAAGTGCTGCTGCAAGCGCTCCTGCTGCTAATTCCGGACATCAGACACCAAATAAGCAGAATTTAATCAGTGTAAATCTGGCTAAGCTTGACAATCTTGTTGCAATTGTTGGTGAAATCGTTATCACAGAATCTATGGTGACCTCTTCTCCTGACATCCAGAATTTAAAAAATATGGATAACTTTTTAAAGGCAACCAGACAGCTTCGCAAGCTAACAGATGATCTTCAGGATATTGTTATGTCTCTGCGCATGGTGCCGGTATCCGGTGTATTCCAGAAGATGAACCGAATTGTCAGAGATATGAAGCAAAAGCTGAAAAAGGACGTTCGCCTCACTATCGTTGGCGAGAATACCGAAGTTGATAAGTCTATTGTAGACAGCATCGGCGACCCTATTATGCATATCGTTCGTAACTCCATGGATCATGGAATCGAAGAAACCGCAGAGGAACGTATTAAAGCTGGTAAGAATCCTCAGGGAGAGATTATTCTTTCCGCCAGCCATACTACCAATGAAGTTATTATTTCTATTAAAGATGATGGTCACGGAGTAGACCCTGCCGGCGTTCTTGCAAAGGCTAAAAAGAACGGCATTCTTACAAAGCCGGAAAATGAGTACACCGAAAAGGAAATCCTTGCACTTCTTCTCGCACCTGGCTTCTCTACCAACGAAGTGGTAACGGAATATTCCGGCCGTGGTGTTGGTATGGACGTCGTTAAGAAGAATGTAGAGGCAGTAGGCGGTACTGTTACTGTTACAAGTGAATTAGGAAAAGGAATGTGTACAACTTTAAAGATTCCTCTTACCATGGCAATTGTAGATGGTATGGAAATTGCTGTAGGCAAATCTGTATTTACCATTCCGATTGCTAACATCCGTCAGTCCTTTAAAGTTAAGAACGAAGACGTTATTTACGATACTGAGGGGAACGAGATCATCAAATGTATGAATCAGTTCTATCCAATTATTCGTATACATACCCTCTATAATATTAATACAGAAATCACGAATATCGAAGACGGAATCCTTGTTTGGGTAGAATCCGGTGACAAGTCCTATTGCCTGTTTGTTGATGATCTGCTTGGGGAACAGCAGGTAGTTGTAAAACCGCTTCCAGTTTATTTAAACAGCTTTAACATTAAAAATTCAGGAATCTGCGGCTGTACTATCCTGGGTGATGGTAATATCAGCATCATTTTAGACGTTTTAAATCTGTATGCTGCAGCACACAATCAATACTAATTGGAATTGGAGGAATACAAATGTCAGCAGAGAATACGCAAACTACTATGACTGGCTCTGAGGCCACGGAGCGGTACCTTACGTTCCGCACAGATAACCTGATTTTTGGAGTAAGCACAAACTATATTATAGAGATCATCACAAACCATGCAATTACTACCATGCCGATGATGCCGAATTATGTAAAGGGAATCATCAATTTAAGAGGACAGATCGTTCCTATTATTGATATCCGCTTAAGACTTGGAAAACCTGAGATTGAATATACCAACACAACCTGCGTGATCGTATTAAATGTAGATTCTGTCTTTATTGGAATCATTGTTGATGCAGTTGAGCAGGTTCTGGACATTGATTATTCTCAGATCTCTTCTGTTCCTGCTAACAACCGGGAAGAACTGGTAAGTGGTATGATATCCATGCCAGACAACAATGTTGTTCTGCTTATGGATTGTGTAACTTTAGTTAATAACTCATAAAGGACGGCCTTTCAATGTTAACACTTTCACAGCAAGACTTCACACGGCTGGTTCAGTTCGTGAAAAAAAACTATGGAATTGACTTGTCAAAAAAGATGCAGCTGATTATGGGACGGCTATCAAATACAATCATTACTATGGGCTATTCTTCTTTTACAGAATACATAGACCACGTAACCTCTTCTAAGAATCCAACTGATCTGGAAGTGATGCTGAATAAGCTTACAACAAATTATACTTATTTTATGAGGGAGGAAGCCCATTTTAATTTCTTCCGGGATACGATTCTTCCTTATCTTTTGAGTACAAAAAAGAATAAAGTTTTAAGCATATGGAGTGCTGGCTGCTCTTCTGGAGAAGAGCCATATACAATATCCATGTTGTTAAAAGAATCCCTGGGGGCGCAAGCCGCCCTCTGGGATACCAGGGTTCTTGCTACTGACATATCTCAGAATGCATTAAACGCAGCAAAGCAGGCAGTATACGATGAAGAGTCCTTAAAGAACTTATCTCCTTCCTGGAAATCCAAGTACTTTGTAAATACTGCAGAGCCGGGTATTTATTCCGTTTCTCCTGCCATTAAATCCAATGTTATTTTTCAGACCTTTAACTTAATGGACCCCATTCGGTTTCGTTTGAAATTTGATGTGATTTTTTGCAGAAATGTCATGATCTATTTTGATCAGAATACAAAAGATGGCCTGATTCAGCGTTTTTATGATGCAGCCGCACCGGGAGGCTATTTACTCATTGGTCATTCTGAGACCATTAATAAAGAAAAGACTCCGTTCAAGTATATAATGCCGGCAACCTATCGAAAAGAATAATCTGTTTAATATAAAATCTATTTACTGCTGCGATGTATCGGTAAATGGATTTTATATTACACAGATTTAAAATTAAATATCAGGAAAATGTAAAACTTACATCAGCCTGGCTGTGTCTATTACCTGCCAAGAATGGAGTAAAATATGAACGAAAAAATCCGTGTTCTTATCGTAGATGACTCCTTGCTTTTTCGCAAGGTGTTGATTGATAATCTTTCCAAAAATCCGAATATTGAAGTCATTGGCTATGCAATTGACGCTTTTGATGCTGAAAAAAAGATTCCTCTTCTGAAACCTGACGTGGTTACCGTAGATGTGGAGATGCCTCGCTTAAATGGCATTGATTTTGTAAAAAAACTGTTGCCTATTTATGCCGTACCAGTGATTTTAGTTTCTTCTCTTAACTTAAATGTATTTGAAGCCCTCTCCGCAGGAGCTGTGGATTTTGTCCGGAAGCCGGACATGACCACTGGAAATTCCTCCAGTACTTTTTTGAATACATTAATGAGTAAAATATTTATTGCCTCTCGGGCTAAGATTAAGGTACCCCAAACAGCACCTGTGGTTCCGAAACATACATTAAGCAGTGGGAGGCCATTTTCATTGAATGCTTATAATACGGTTATAGGAATTGGGGCATCTACTGGCGGAACCGAGGCAACCTTGCAGGTATTAAAAAACCTTCCCGCCGATACTCCTGGTATCGTGGTGACTCAGCATATGCCCGAAGGCTTTACTAAAATGTACGCTGACCGCTTAAATCGTCTTTGTCAGATGAGTGTAAAAGAGGCTCAGAGCGGAGATATCATAGAAAGAGGACAGGTGCTTATTGCTCCTGGTGATTTACAAATGAAGGTAGTGCGTGTAGGAAGCAGATATTCCGTAAGCTGCTACTCTGGAGAAAAGGTAAGCGGCCACCGGCCTTCTGTAGATGTTCTCTTTCAGTCTATAGCGGATACGGCTGGACCAAATTCTGTTGGTATCATTATGACTGGAATGGGACGCGATGGCGCTGATGGTCTTCTCAGTATGAAGAAAAAAGGGGCATTCACTATTGGGCAGGATGCAGAAAGCTGTGTTGTATACGGAATGCCTATGGTAGCCTATAATATTGGAGCTGTGGTCACTCAGACTTCCTGTGCTAATATTTCCAATGTATTGCTGAAACATTTATATTCACTTTAGTATAAGAAATTACTGAATCCAAAGTTAATATTTTTTTACTTATGACGATAATATAAATAGAACCTTTGGTATATAAGCTCTTAGAAAGGAGTCGTTAAATGCGTATTTCACCGAACTATTATAGTACGCTATATAATACATCCATGATACGACAAAGTCAGGATACTTCCGCAGTAACCGCTTCGGAATCCTCAAAAAACAAATATGATGAAATCACAATCCGTTCTGCATCACCGGAAGAAATAGACTCGAAGTTTGCTTCTACTCTGAAAAATCTTATGGTAAAAGAGTTAAAGCAGCCAGCTTCGGAGGAAAAACTGGATCTTTTAAAGCAGAGAATTGAGAATGGAACTTATCAGGTAGATGCCAATAAGTTGGCCGAGAAGATTCTTCTATATAAAGGAGCCTAATGAGTATGAATGAATTTATTACCGTAATCGAGGGTTTGACTGAGTTATTCCAGGAACTGATACAGATTGAACAGACAAAACTGGAAGCAGCCAAAAAAAATCGTATTACTCATGTAGAGGACTGCATGAACAAAGAACAAGCAGCGATCTTAAAGCTGAGAGGTCTTGAACGGAAACGTGAGCTCTGCCAGGAAAAGATGGGCTTTGAAGGCTGCACCTTCCAAGAGATTCTCTCTAAGACGACTGGAAGTGAACATGATATGTTAAAAAGTATGTTCAATACTCTTACTGACCATGTCCGTCTTTTCCAGGATATCAATGACAGTGCACGTACCATGATTGAAGTAAATCTTCACATGATCAATAAAGCTATTAACAATTCCCAAAATGGAACGACACCAGATAACAAACTATGGGGGGGACAAATATGACACGATCAACCTTTGCCGGTTTTACCACTGCCCGCTTGGCTATGGCTGCCAGCCAGAGATCACTTGACGTAACCGGACAGAATATAGCTAACATTAATACGGTAGGATACACCAAGCAGCAGGTGGATTTAGTCAGCCTGAATTTAAGAGGCGGGGATCTATACAGCAGCAATCCAAGTTCAAAGATTGGATATGGTGTAGAAACCACTAATGTATCTCAGATCCGTGATCCATTTCTGGATGTACAGTATAGAAACCAGATAGCAAAAGTCGGAACAGCAGATGCCCGTCAGGCTGTTTTAGATCAGCTTGGAGATATATTTGATGAGACAGATAAAAATGCTTTAAAGACAGCCCTTAGTGATTTGAGCAGCAGTTTGGACAAGCTGTCTGCCAATGCAAACAGCAGTGAGTTTGATAGCATTGTACGTTCCCGCTGCCAGGTATTAATGAATTATATTCATCAAAAAAATGCAGATTTAAAGAGCACCCGGGAAGAGACCATAAGCAGTCTCGAAAAAACCAGTTTACCAACTGTAAACAGCTTATTATCTGACATTGGTGAATTAAATGATGCAATCTGGAAAAGCCAGATGCTGGGAAATCCGGCTCTTGAGATGATGGATGAGAGAAATAATAAGCTTGATGAACTTGCTGGCTATATTCCTATCAGTGTATCATACAAAGAAGTGCAGATTTCTGACGGAGCCAAGTATAATTACCCTGTAGTTAAATTAAATGGCGCCAATGGAGTTACATATAATTTAACCGCAGGTTATCATGGAGAAAACTTCGCTTCTCTTTCTGTAGAAAGAAATAAAAATTCCCAAGGAGCCGAGGATGGAACAGTATCAATAAATCTGATACCTGCATCTGATTTTCCATCTTATGCTGATGTTTCAGCATTAAAAACAAACATTACCGATGCTTTAAAAGAAGGTACGCTTAAAGGTACGGTTGATATGTTAAACAAATCAGGAGAGCTGGATAATCCTGCAAGTGATTACAGAGGAATTGGATACTACGAGAAATCCTTTGACGCTTTTGTTCAGACCTTTGCAAAAACATTTAATGCATTGAATCAGAATACAGTTCCATATACAGGAGTTACAAGTGCTCCCTCCAAAGGTTATGCAGAACAGATGGTCGGTGATGGAACGAAAAAGGCAGAATATGCTTATAATTTTAGCAATGCAAAAGGCAACTTCTTAAAGCACGAAATAATTAATGTCAATGGCCAGAACTACACCTTTGGTGATGGAACAAACGGTACGATTCTCCTTGGAAGTACCATGGAGGAAAGTCTTAAAAATCTGGCTGCAGCATTGCCTGCAACAAGCTTTAATGTGAATGGTAATACTCTTGCTGGTAGCTGGAATTATAATGAAACCAGCAAAAAACTTACATGGTCAAGTACATCTGCTTTAGCAGTAAACGAAGTTATAACCTCAGATAGCATTAAAACCACAGCAGATAATGATATTGATAGTTTGGTTTATTCTGCCAATCCTGTGAATATTAAGAACTTTGACTTATTTAAGACATCTGACGGCAGCAATATTTTTACTGCGGGCAATATTAAATTATCAGATGACTGGATGAATGGCAGTATACATATTATCTCCTCTCACGATTCAAATGCAGGTTCAACTGCTAACGAAAACATTACGCTTATGATTAAATCGCTTACTGATAGCCGTGAGTTCAAATATGATTATTCTTATACAGATAATGCTGGAAATCCCCAGACTGGTACCATATCCTTCTATAATGGAAATTTCTCCCAGTGCTATTCTAATATGGAGAACATGCAGGGTATCGATAGCTCAGCAAATACCGCTATTCTGAATAATCATATTTCTGTATTGTCAGAGACATCTAATAACAAAGATGCTGTTTCTGGTGTATCTCTCGATGAAGAAGGCATTAACCTGATGCAGTTTCAGAGGTCTTATACAGCTGCTGCTCGTTTAATGACTACTCTTGACCAGGCACTGGATGTACTCATTAATAACACTGGTATGGTTGGCCGATAGGAGGAACTGAAATGAGAATTACTACTAACGCAATTTTAAGAAATTATAAAAATAATCTTTCTACAACAATAAATACGTTAAATAGCTCAAGAACAAAGGTAATGACTCAGCGCAGCTTTAATTCTGTGGCTGAAAATCCAGGTGCTGCGGCAAGAGCTTCCCAGCTCCATCGTAAATATTATAGTAATCAGGATAACTTAAGCATGCTAAGCGACGTTCAATCCAGACAGGATGGTCAGGAAGATGCCATGAGACAGATCAATGATATGCTAAAGACCATTAATAAAGACTACGGCATTCAGGCCATGAATGGTACCAATCAGACCAAAGAAGTCAGAGAGGGTTATGCCTCAGCTTTACGGGAATTTCAAAAAACAATGGTACTAAGTCTTAACTCTTCCTATGAAGATACCTTTTTATTTGCAGGCTCTGATGGAAAAAATCCACCTTTTACCTTGACCGATGACGGTACTCTGACTTATCGCGGCTATAATGTGAATGCGGCTGATGGTACCGCAGATAAAAGTGCGTTGGACACACTTTCCACAGAAAAACTCTATGTTGATTTGGGTATGGGACTATCTCTTGATGAAAACAACAAGGTTGTTCCCTCCAGTGCCTTTAATATGTCCCTGCCAGGTATCAATGCCGTTGGATATGGGAAAGACAGTGAAGGAATGAGCAATAATGTAATTGTATTAACAGGACAGATGGCTGATTTATTAAGTGCAGAGACCTTCGACGCTCAGGCTTATCAAAAATTATCAGCCAAATTTGAGGACGTGAGTAGCGGAATCTTAAACCAAATTACAGAACTGGGCGTTAAATCAGAGTTCCTGACTACAACAAAAGATCGTCTGGAGAATACAGATATTTCTCTACAGGAACAGATGGAGAATGTAGAAGGAATAGATATGGCAAAAGCAATTACGGATTATATGTGGAATCAATACGCATACAATGCTGCGCTGAAAGTAGGTACTTCTATCCTGTCACCATCGTTTATTGATTTCATGAAATAGTCTTGATTGGGGGTGTAATTCTATGGAACCGTTATTAAAAATAACCACCATACCTATTAAGTATGAACTTACGATTACAAAAGCCCGGTTAGAATATTCAAATTCAAAGGCTGAAATGGTGGCTTCCAGAGAAAGAGGCGGCTTTGAGATGGAAAGCCGCCCCATTAAAGTAAAATTAGATACTTACAATGCTCGAAATTCCGTTTGTCCTACTACAATGGAAAGCGTTCGCCGATCCGCCCAGGAGGGCAGACAGGCCGCTCAAGAAGCTACCGCAGCCTATGCAGAGGAGAGTGCAATGTTGTTAGACCCAAATATTTCGAATGCTCTAGATATCATTAATCAGCAGCGTGCTCAAGTACCAACCGGAGACTTTGGCTTAACTTTCCTGCCTACCACAGGTCCGGAAATAGAATGGTCCAATCCTGATTTAAATATGCAGTATCAGATGGATCGACTTAATTTTGACTTTAGAATCGCAAATGGTGACTTTGAGTTTATCCCTGGTGATGTTTCTATCTCCATTACCCAAATGCCAGATGTAGAAATTGAATATACTGGCGGACCTATGTATGTTCCACCCAGTGCTGCAGATTTTTTTAATCACTCTCCAGTAGATGTGCTAGCATAATTTAATCCCGGAGGTTTCTATGGAAATCAAAACACAATATTTTGGTACCATTTCTTGTTCAGAGAAAGAGTTCATCCATTTTTCTGATGGACTATTTGGCTTTGCTGATTTAAAATATTACGTACCTTTAGCTTTTGAGGATAACAGTGATGCCCTTATCTCTCTTCAATCTGTAGAAGATGCCTCCATCTCTTTTATACTCATGAATCCCTTTCAGCTTTATGCAGAATATATGCCTGTATTATCAGATGAGGATAAAAAGCTATTAGATGTCTCTTATAATGAAGACAACATTTCATACTATGTTATCTGTGTCATACATGAATCTATGGAAAATAGTACAGTAAATTTAAAATGTCCTATCGCAGTAAATACAGATACCAGAGAAGCTCGTCAGGTTATTTTAGATAACGTACTTTATAAATTTCGCCATCCAGTGAAAGATTTCGTAAAAAAGGAGAATTAACATGCTTATCCTTCAAAGAAAAAAAGGTCAGGAACTTAAGATTGGCGATAACATCTGTATCACTGTTCTGGATATGGGGAATGACTGGGTAAAACTTGCTATTGATGCCCCTAGAGATGTGTCTATACTACGTTCAGAATTGATTGAAGCTGCTTCTGCAAATAAGGAAGCTGCAGCCGTCTCTCTGAGCCCAGGATCAATATCTAAAATAAATGAATTATTAAAAATAAAAAAAGACAGCGGAGACAACTGAAATTATTTCAGTTCCTCCGCTTCTTCTTTAATATCTTCTTCTGTATCACTGTTTTTAACTGTTATCTCTTCTGAAGCAGTTGTCTCTATATCACTATTCTTCTCTTTAGATCCCCTAAGCTTTTTATATACGAACCTGACAATTGATATATTTTGAATGAACTCCTTAAGTTTATTCACAGGCTTCAAGAAATACGTTTCAAAAAATCTATGATAAAATAATCGTGACCCGTACCTGGCCAGCCTGAATATCCAAAATAAAGGCAGTAAAGCTCCAGCTTTCTCTAATTCAGGATAAATAGTCTCCATATACTCTCTATCTGGAAATGTCCATTCTAATAGTTTTTGAAATTGTTCAGCTCTTCGATTACGAGCATAACAGTCTGCTACTGTTTTAATAAGCGGAAGAAATTGAGAGCTGATTTCTCTCCCTTCCTCTCCTTTTGATAAGATATAAGATTCCATGGCATCATAAACTTCCGTAAAGTCTGCACCGGCTCCAGCTCCAAACCATCGAAGTACCAAATACTCCATTTTTTCAGCAAAGACTTCGATCTTTAACTTTTTTAACCGTTCATAAATATATTTCCAGGAGAACTCTTCCGCATAACGTTTATAAAAAAACCAGAAATCTATAATCTGGTTCATGCTGATTTCGCCTTTAGCATAGTGATCTGTCAATCTACACATATAAAAGAGATATTGGTCATTAGGATTCATCTCTTTGACATACTTGTATCCCTCTTTGCAGGGTATCCCATGTAACATCATCTTATAGAACTTTCGCATGGGTCTGCTTAAAAAAACAGTATAATTATAGAAAAACACTTTGATACCTGGTATCCGGTAATAGAGATAGCCATCTTCATCCTGTGGTCTTTCTACAAAATCCCGGATTCGCAATTTATTTGCGATTATTTCTGTACCTTTTTTATCAGAACCAATTTCAATATATTCCTGGCAGCACATTTCTTCAATGGGATAGCTTTTAACATTCTCCAAATAATCTATAAAAAAACAGTTAACTTTCTCCCGCTCCAATAATGATCTAAGCTGCTTTTCCACCTTTCTTAATCGATCTGTGCGGTGGACTGCTTCTAAATATTTTTCAAAAAAACGATTGCGTACAGATTGAGGGATTATCTCATCTAATCCCAAAATTCCGTAATGAATAATATGAGCAACGTGGTGAAAATCCGCAAGCCGAAACATCTTTTCCCAGTCCGGCTGGCGCATTGGCTCAGGTGTTGTCTTTTGATTCATAACAGAAGATAGTATGGTTATTAAGTATCGTTCCTCGTATCCTTTTCTCATTACACACTTCCATCCTTTATTGCGAAGGTACAAACCTTATCAGCAAATCATGTATCAATCTATCTCAATATTATATTCATGATCACAAGATCTTGATGATTGCACTCTTTTGTTTATTCAAGCTAAAAACATCTATTGTTACGCACAGAAGGTTACATCTTACACTTATATATCGGTTTTTATATAAATATCTTAACTTTAGTATGGAAATGTACGATAGATATTGTATACTTGGATATAAATTTCTGATAGAAAAGGTGAATTCAGTGAATGGATTTTATAATATCATGCTTAAAACACTTCTCTTAACTACCATACCATTATCAACATCATTTTCTCTTAATACACAAAGTGCAGAACTGCCAAAGCCAATTAGCATTACTCAGGAATTGATAGGTAATGGCTTTGAAGAAGCAGAGATTCCGCAAGAGGGTAAATATGATGTAATGCTTGATAGCGTGGCCGGACCTCTTACGTACTATAATCAAGGTGATTCCAGATGGGGAAATTATCTTTGGGGCGGAAAAGATTCCTTATCGATCTATGGTTGCGGCCCTACCATTATGGCAATGCTGATTACCAGCCTGACTGGAAATCAGGTGCTTCCGGCAGATGCAGCAAACTGGGCAGCCTCTAATAGGTGCTGGGCCCCAGGAGATGGCTCCTACCATTGTTTGATACCGCACGCTTCTTCTGCATTTGGAATAGAAGCAGCCCCAATTAGGGATTATTCGGTGAATGGCATTCAGGAGGCTCTTAATTCTGGCCATCTGGTGGTGGCATTAGTTGGTAGAGGGCACTTTACGCAACGCGGGCATTTTCTAATTATAACCCGCATGACGGAGGACGGAAAGGTAAGAATTGCTGATCCAAACAGCTATGGAAATACTTCCATAGACTGGGATCCCGGAATTATCTTAAAGGAGCTGAACCATCGTGCCTCTAATGGAGGCCCTCTATGGGCGATCGGTCTTCCCGATGTTTCAGGGTAATGTTTGATAGTAGGAATCTTTTCCTGCCAGACGTATGCTGATATGGCGGTCCAGTTCTATGGTCCGCTTAAGCAGCATTCGTATACTGCTGCCCTTTTCTGCCAGCTTCCTGATGAATGGATGATCAGGTATATTCTCTTGCTCTCCATTCATCCATCTGGCAATCTGATCCGCTTCACCAGGCGCCATATAAGACAACAGGTGTATTATATTTCTCTCATTGATATCAGCTTTATCCATCTCATCCTGACGCATTCCAAGCAATATCTGAACTGATGTCCTGTCGTTTCTGGACAATGCATCTCCAATATCCCTTGTAATTCGTTCTATTTCAGAAATACATTGATATTTCTTTTGCATCTCTTTTAATATTTCCATCAGCATCCCATCTTCCATATCTGCCTCCTGAATACTCGTCTTATTTATAAATGGCTGGAGAGGATAACCTCTCCAGCCTTATTTAACTGCTTAGTCGCTGAGCTTCTTTAAATGCATCCCGTAAATCAACAATCAAAGGACGTACCTCTGCAATGACCTGTCGATTTCTTCCTGCTTTAATTCTACTGAATTCAAAAAGGAAAAAATCGTAATGTCGTTTTAACTCTCCACTAATCTCATAATTGAAATTTAAAGTGTTTTTTAGATAAATTACAATATCAATTGACCGCTGAATGGATTGTTCAAAAGATTCATAGTCCTTTTTCTCTAAAGCCAGATCCGCTCTTGTCAAACGCTTTAACAATTCGTCAAATAAAAGATTCAGCATCTCCCCCGGCGTCATAGTATTAACTGACTGCTCTTTATATTGCTGGTATCCATTCATATTCATTATTTACACCGCCATTCCTAACCACCGAATGAACTGAGCCAACTGCTTTGGGAGTTCATCTGAGATACTACATTTTCCAGGTTTGTGAACTGCTTCACATATCGGTCTGTCTCTGCTTTTAACTGAGCTTGAAGATTTTTGATATAAGCATCAATGCTATCAACAGACTTCTGCAAAGAATTTGATAAAACGCTTGTTGGTGCATAAGTAGAACCAGCTTTTTCAATTAATATACCTTTGGTAGCACCTGTAGTAGAAGCATATTTATTGGTTACATTAGTGAGCTTAGCCATGAAGCCATCAGTTTCTCCTGTGGAAGTATCAGCTTTTTTAGTAAACAATTTTCTTAAATCTTCCGGGTTTTTCTCAAGAGCGGCTCGGAACTTGGTTTCATCTAATACCAGTTTACCTTTATCACTATAATCGGCGCTTGTACTAATACCAAAAGAGCTTAGCAAGGCCTTATCATCTGATCCCGCGTCAAAAATGAAACGGAGACTATCAGACAAGGATCTAAGATCTGAATCGTTAAAAAGAATTCCCGCCTTTGCCTTCTCTTCCCATTTTTTAATCTGATCCTCTGACATGCTCTCTTTTTGCTCATCAGTCAAAGGGGAATAATCACGATTAGGTTTTGTGCTTACCTGATCATTAACTAATTGAACAATTTCATTAAAATCTTTTATCATATCAGTAATTGTTGAGACAATCTGATCACTGTTTGCCTTAGCACTTAACGTAACTGGATCTGAGCTTGTATCTAAAGTTTCGTCACTCTTATAACCAAACGTTCCGCTTACGGTAATATTAAGTCCTTCCAAATTAAAGGTATTACTACCACGAACCAATTCTTGCGTTTCACCTTTTCCATACTTTACTGCGATAACCGCATCTATACCTTCTTTTGAATTAAACGCCGCATCATCACCAAAAAGAGTCAATGCATCATCGCTGAATTCGATTTTACCTGAGGCTCCTTCTACTGTGGATTGGAATGTAAACTTATCTGAGCTTGATAAATAACTAACTTTTACACCTGCATTAGAAGAGTTGATTTTTTGCATTATTTCGTTCATGGAGCTATTGTATGTTAATCCTGTTATTGATACATTATTGATTTTTAAATTTAATGGGCCGTCTCCTGTAACACCTGACATGCTCAATAGCCCCGACTCTTTTAATGGAGAATTTAAATTCAATCGATTGGATTTATCTGCTGAATCACCTAATGCACCATGGATTCCCAAAACCCCTTTATCTGCATATGCAATAGATAGCACAGAAGTTTCATCCTTATCTGTAGTTCCGGCAATTAAAGTATTAAATACTAATTTGTCTCCATCTGCTTTTACATCAATTCTACCTGATCCAAACTGCTGCGCCAACTTATTCTTTAAATCAGCTGCTAACTCATCAATATTTGAATTATTTCCCATTTTAATGGATTTTGTAACTCCATTGTATGTAAAACTAATATTTTTGTCTCCGGTTCTCTCTATGAAAGTTTTAGGTGTAGTAAGAGTTTGCCCATTAGCCTTAACTGCATTTGAAAATCCACCAGATCCTATTATTCGATCTGTTACGGGCATATCTTTAAAATCTTTAAAGCCAAGCGCATCTAGTGCCAAAGTACTTCCTGAATCCATTTGTAAAGTATTACCAGCAGTATCTTTTGATTTCATATTTACCCTTGCAGTACCTGAGGAAGTGTCAGAGTATACGTCTATTACATCAGCTAAAGTTTTTCCATTACCAATAGATACCTTCTTTAGAGAGCGATTCATAGACTCTACTGCCTTTTCTGTATCAGAGTAATCAAATATATATCCGTCACTGTCTTTTCCAGACTGTAGTGTTACGCTATATGTCTTACTTCCATACTCAAAGGTCAGATATTCTCCTTCTAAATTGCTGACATCTACCGTTCCAAAATCAATGGATCCAGTACTAAGAGTATTGTTGCTAACAGAGTCTTTGGAAACCTTATACGCATCCTGTGCCATACGCTTTACTCCCACAATGGATAAGGAATCTGAGATAGCAGAACTTCCTGTAACGCTTACGTATTTACTGTTAGCACCACTTGTAGTAATATCGCTTTTTGACCAAAAGCTTGCACTGGATAGATTGGTTGCAGAATTTGTATAGGAAGTATACTTTTTGGCGAATTGCACTAATTTGGAACTCACAGACTGATATGCCTCCTGCTTCCAGAGTAACGTCTGCCTGCTCTTATTTTGTTTGGCTATCTTAGCTCTGGTGGACGCTGTCATTCCTTCAATCAGAGTATCTCTGTCCAGTCCGCTGGCAAGACCGCCATAACCACGAATGGATGATGCTGCGCTGGTTTTATTTGTCGTTGATACTGATGCCATACATAAACTCCTTTCTTATATCCACATCCGATTTTCGTCAAAAATCGGTTTTTTTCTTGTTTTTGCTATACTTATTTATCGACATATTGTATACTAAAGATAATAGTATTATCTCAAATTACGAATGGAGGAATAGAACTTGTCAACGGTAATTACCATTACAAATCAAAAGGGCGGCGTAGGTAAAACAACCACTTCCTGCTCTCTTGCCTGCGGTTTGGCTATGAAGAAAAAAAGAGTCTTGGCAGTTGATTTAGATCCACAGGGCAACTTGGGCTTTAGCCTTGGACTTGAGATCGAATCCTGCGCTACCATATATGAAGTTTTTAAAGGAACTGCAACTTTGCAGGAAGCCATTCGGCCAGCAAAGTATTGTGATGTTATATCATCCAACATACTCCTTAGCGGGGCGGAGCTGGAATTTACCGGGAAGCAGAGGGAAAGCATGTTGAAAAATATTCTCTCTACCGTAGCAGGCTACTATGATTATATTATTATTGATACACCTCCTGCTCTTAATATTCTTACGGTCAATGCATATGCTGCGGCTGATTATCTGGTAATTCCTATGGTGCCAGAAATCCTAAGCCTGCTTGGAGTATCCCAGATAAAAGATACCATTAACACAGTCCGTACCTCTGTGAATCCGGATCTTTATGTTCTAGGTATTCTTCTTAATAAATATAACCCGAGAACACTCCTTTCCAGGGAAGTTAAGGAAATGGCTGAGAATATCGCTGCCCAGATTGGTACCGTTGTGTTTGACACTCATATCCGCTCCAGCGTCAGCGTAGCGGAAGCTCCTGCTCAGGGAGAAAGCCTTTTGGACTATGCTCCCCGTTCCAATCCAGCTTTGGATTACAAAGCTTTGGTCGAGGAAGTTCTAGAACGGATCAGGCTGCGTAAAAATTAGTATATATGAGAGGGGTATGAGACAATGGCCAGAAAAAGCAGCAAGACAGCTCATGTAATGAATCTTTTGGCGGGTGATGAACCTGAATCCTCCAAATCAGAAGCAGCAAAGGAAAACCAGGCAGCCAGTCTGAATACAGATTCTTCTGAAACGATAAAAGAGCTGACAGTATTGGCTCACAAGGCTTCCATTCAAACACAGGAGGGACCATTATCGCCCTCCCCTATATCAATCATAGATATGTCTTCTTCCTCACCTGATCCGGTTTCTGAGATGATCAGACAGCAGTTAGAAGAAGAGGAAGGAATCAACACTGATTCTTCACAAGAAACGGCTATTGAAAACAATGTAACTGAGGCAGTAAATACTCAAATAGAAAAAACTGTGGGCGAAAAAGCCGAATCCGAAAAAACGGAAGCTGGTAAAACTGATGTAGAAAAAGCTGAAATTGAAGAAATAGACGCTGAAGAAACAATTGCTGAAAAAGTAGTAACTGAAGAAATTGGAGATAGAGAAACAACTGCTGAGAAAACGATAGCTGAAGGAATTGGATCTGAGGAAACAATTAACGAGAAAGCATTAACTGACGGAATTGAATCTACAGGAATTGGGTCAGAAGAACTAAAAACTGAGGCCCCTATTGACGATCGTAAGAATCTTGAAAAAATAGTTCCAGAACAAGAGTTATCAGAAAATCCCATGACTGAAACCAGGAACGACCAGACAAATACTGTAGCTGATGATAATAATGCAAGCAATGCCAACTCCACTGGCGGTACGGAAACCTTTGGTAATTCTGAAAGCGGATCTGATTTAAAACAAAATATAAGCGATGATAATGAGGACGCTCCAATGATCCTTACTGCTTCTGAAGTAAAAATCATTGAAACAGACTTTGAAGAGCCAAAGAAGAATCCATCACCAGAGACTGAGGCTATGGAAAGCAAGGAAAGCGCATCAGCCTCTGAGCCTGAAATGCCAACATTTAAATATTTGAATGTTATGGAGCATGTGGTTCAAAGTAAGGTGCATGAATATGCAGCAAAGTTTGGTATCTGTTGCTGTGGACATTGCATTGCAGATATAACAGCACTGACTTTGACCAACCTTCCGCCAAAGTATGTTGTGGTGAAACCACCTACTGCGTCACCTCTTTTGAATTTTTACATGAATCGTTATTCCCAACAGGTAATTGTAGAAATAACAAAAGCCTGCTTCACGGTAAAACAAAACCCACACCATTAGGCGTGGGTTTTTCTTTCTTCTGTTAAGTCTGCTTCCTGTTCTGCACTGATGGTAAGACTGTTCCATATGCCGTTTACAGCTTCGACACAATCCATATAGGTCTGGGCTAAAAATCCGGAAGGAAGCCCTAATTCATCAGACATTGCTTTTACATTCTTCCACTCTGCATTTTCATAGCTGAGTATGAGCTTATAGAGCGTTCCACAAATTCCTTCTTTATTAATTAATGCGGCTTTGATTTCCTCGGCAACTGGTATCTCAGCCAGAATCTCATCTAAAGGTGCGTTAATTAAATACTGGAGGGTCGAAAACATACCCATCATATAAGCTTCAGACCTTATAATTGGAAAGTCCTTCACATGATCAGAGAGAGCCATTGCAAAATTGGCTCTTAAAAATGAAAGCTTCATGACCGCTTCTAAAGCCTCATCATGATGAGAATCGTTATTAAAGCTTAAAAGATATACCCACTGTTTTAACTGGCTGATTCCCATGGTTACCAGCGCCTGACGAATGGAAGATACTCTCCGGCGCAAAGCAAAGTATGCGGAATTTACAATTTTTAGCAGGGCATAGCTGAGGGCAGCGTCACGGCTGATAATCTCTTCAATCTGTTCAATATCAGGCTCGTCCTTTGATACCTCTACAACCAGCTGAAAGAAGTTCCCCTGAAGAAATTCCATGCGGTTTACCTTTTTGGCCAGGGCCTCGGCAACGTAGCTACCTTCTACAAAGTCTGCATTAATCTCCAGAGCCAGATCATAATCCTCTTTATTCTTGACGCCGGTTGCTATACATTTTTTGTCCAGTCCCCTCATGGTATTAACGAGATTAATAAGAGAGATTTTCTCTTTGGAGTCACATTTATTTCCGATATCTATTTTTATGTAAGTTGCAAAATCCAGCATAGAGAAGAAGCTTGGAGAAAACTGAAAATCATTAATAGCGAACTCATAACCTTCTGCTCTATATTTTCGAATAATGGTCGGAGCCAGAGGGTGTATCATCACATGATCCTCAATCTGGATTACCATCTTTTCTTTATCAAAAATCTTTGGCGTATTACGAAACAGCAAAGCCGGAGTAAAAGTTACAAAAGTGAGCTTATCATCTGCAAAGTTATCGGAGTTCTGCATGAGGAAATCCGAAATGGTATCCGCTACCGCCACGTCGGAACTGCTGTAAATGGAATTATAGTCCTTCTGAAACAACACTTCATATCCGACGATCCTGTCCTCCTTCAAAGCCTTAATGGGCTGACGAGTGACATATTTATCCATCTTATCCCCTCCTTTGAATCAGATGATCGATTACCTCAACCAAGTGTGCAATCTCAGGCTTACTAAGCTGCTCATCTGCTCCTAATTGTTTTCCTTTTATCATTAATTCCTGATTGATCATGGAGGAGAAAATAACCAATGGTATCTCTTTCAGCTTAGGATCGGACTTAACCAGCTTGGTCAAACGGTGTCCATCCATTACAGGCATCTCGATATCAGTAATAATTAGATTTACCTTATCTTTTAAATCAGAATCATCCTTGATCTTCTCCAGATAATCCCATGCTTCCTGTCCATTATTCTTGAACATTAAGTTTTCATAACCGGCTTTCTTAAGAGCAGTCTCAATCATTTTTGTAAGAAGAATGGAATCCTCTGCAATTAAGATAGGATAATTCACTTCTGTTCTTTTTCCAAGTTTATTAATCTCGTCCAGCTGAATTCCTGTTTCTGGTGCAATCTCTGCAACAATTTTTTCAAAGTCCAGTATGGTAACCAGATTATCTCCGCATTGAGCGATTCCAGTGGCTACGCCTTCTTCTCCGCGGCTGATGGTGTCGTCAGGCTTCTGAATGCTCTCCCAGGAAATACGGCTGATACCAACCACACTATGGACACGAAATGCAATATGTAATTTATTGAAGTTGGTAACTATAAATAAATCCTTGGGCTGCTTCTCAGAAACACTTCCTGTCAGATAGTGAGGAAGATCAATGACTGTAAGTAAGAGATCCCTGGGTTTAAAAATACCTTCTACGGAAGGATGGGAATGCGGAATAGGCTTTACCTTCTCTGACATCATAATTTCACGTACTTTAGCAACATTAATACCATACAACTCACCATATATGGTAAATTCCATTATCTCAATTTCATTGGTCCCTGATTCTAACAAAATCTCTGTTTCTGCCATACTCTTTCTCCTTTATCCCAATATAATCCAGCAAAAACAACTGCTTACCTACTTATCGACATTTTTCTGCTGGTTCATAATGCTTACAAAACAATTTCCGCTCTCCCATAGGTACGAATCTTTACCGCCCCGGTGCTGATATCAACTGACATGGTGCGGGCATAATTTTCGCCTACATCCTCCGCAGCCAATCTGACACCAGCATTTTTTAATATCTGTTTTACACTGACTATATTTCTTGCACCAATATTACCAAGAGTGCTGTTTCCCTGCAGCTCGAACATCTTGGCTCCGCCAGCTATCTTTGCTACCAAACGAGGTTTTCTGGCCCCCAGAACCTCTATCTTTCGAAAGGTCTCATTAAGACCGGTATCTGCATATTTAAATATATTGCCATCACCAGTGCCGTACACTTCCGGGAGCATAATATGTACGAGAGCTCCCAGCTTAATCATGGGATCATATAAGCTGATGCCGATACAAGAACCAAGTGCATATGTAATAAGAGTCCCTTCCTGTCTGGCAAACTTCATATCTGCGATCCCTACTGTAATTTGCTTATCCATTCGTAATCCCCAGTTTCTCCATTAAAAAGTTCAGTGATTCAATATCCGGCATCATGAGGAGGTCACTGTGAAGTACTTTTCCGCCAATCACAAACTGGCCGCTGATCATCATCATTTTATCTGTCTGATAACCGAATTCTACCATCGGTACACTTAAAATTCCACCTAACATGTTAACAGCTATGTCAGGAACGGATAAGTTTATGGTTACCTCACTTAAGGTTGACATGGCACTAACATAAGATGAAATTATGATATTTCCAATTTCTTCAAGAGCAGAGGTTTCAAGTACATTCAGCTGGTAGTAATCCTCGATTTCCTTCTGCAGAACGCTGCTAAGCACTTCATTAATAAAATCAAGCTTCAGAATAAACAGCATCAGTCCGTTGATTTCACCTGTCATCTTTACAAGAATAGCCGCGACAATTTCTTCCGGATCACCAAGGAATTGAATGGCTTCGTTATAACCAAGGATCTGGACATCCGGCAGTGTCATTCTCACGGATTTTCCAAGCATGGATGATAACGCTGTTGCAGAGTTTCCTGTTCCAATGCTGCCTATTTCACGAATCAAATCAAGGCCCAATCCATTCATTTCATCATAACGTCTAATTTTCATTTCATCGCCCTCTTTCCTTAACGCTTACGATATTTATCGCAGCGAATTGATTGTGGTTTCTACTTCGTCTGAAGTCTGTACCATCTTTAGTGCATAGGAATAGGCTCTTTGCGCCTCCATCATTCTTGTCATTTCAAGGGCAAAATCCGTGCCTGAACTCTCCAGAGCCCCTTTTACTACTTTTGCTTTCTCAAGAAGTATGGGATCACCGTTTTTAGCAGAAGCTACAAAAGCATTTCCGCCTACATCCTGAAGACCGTCCATTCTTGAAAATGTATAGACACCAATTGCCTTGGGATCGTGCTCTCCCTCGTTTAGCTCTTCTTTCTCTTCATCCTCTGCGTCTTCTTGGTTTTCAGGATAGGAAGCTGGTTTCACATCGTAGGATACTTCTTCCTGATCCATGTTCATGACCCTCTTTCCTTCTGTGTTTACAAGATAGAACTTATCTTCTGTCTTTGCAAGCTGAAACCGGCCATCTCTTGAGTAAGTGACTTCTCCGGTCACCGGATCCTTTAACATGAAAAATCCTTCTCCTGGAATAGCATAATCGTTATCAAGACCTGTTTCAGTATATGGCATGGTACTCATATTTGACTTTACAGTCTCTATTCTGGTACCGCTTCCTGACATGGCACCATTTTCACCTTTGGCATTTCTCACTTTTTCATATACTAAATCAGAAAATACACCGTTTTGAGGTTTAAAACCAACGGTGTTGACATTTGCAATATTATTGGACACAATATTCAGTTTTGTCTGCTGATTCATTGCCCCCAATGCTCCTATGTAAAAAGATTGATTCATCGGATATTCCTCCCTTAGATTCTGCCTATATCACTTACGATTTTTCCCATAAGCTGGTCATACATTTTAAGTACCTGGGCTGCACTTTGAGATGCCCTCTGACTGGTCATCATCGCTGTCATCTGATCAATGGGATCAATGTTAGACCGTTCCAGGGATTTCCACTGAATTCCGCCATTCACTGCTGTACCGTCTTCTGTTGCTTTAAAGGTTCCATTGTTTCCTTTTACCAACTGGGTATAGTCATTAAAGTTAAAGACGCCTATTTTTCCAAGAAGTACTGGCTCTGTTTCTTCGGATGATGTTCCTTCTTCCTCACCGCCTAACCCCTTTACCGGTACCTCATAAATATTTCCTGATTGATCTACGGAAATACGGTCTGAGGTCATCTCAATGGGATTTCCATCTTCACCAAGTACTCTTCCGATAGAGGGTAAGCTTAAATAACCTTCCTGGTCTGTGGTAAAAGAACCATTTCTCGTATAGAGCCGGTTACCGTCTTTATCCTGAACGGCAAAGAAACCAGGCTGTGTCAATGCAAAATCCAGGTTATTGCCTGTTTCTTCTACATTGCCCTGATTATAGCTGGTTTTGGTTTCTCCTACAGAACGTATCATGGAGACAGAACCAATCTGGGTGGGATTGCTTTTGTTACGATTTCCATTGCGGTAGAGCAATTCGTCCTTAAATGTGGTACTGACCATCTGATCTGACTTATATCCTGGGGTGCTCACGTTTACCATGTTATTACTGATTGTATTCAAGTTCCGGTTCTGATATAGCATTCCAGACGCCAGATTATAAAACCCATGAAACATATTTTTATCCCCTTCCTTATTTCCCATTTATAAAATTGGTCAAATAAAGCCTTAGCTTTTGTATGGCATTCGAATGAATCTGGGAGATTCTGGGCTCACTGACACTCATAACCTGAGCAATCTCCTTCATATTTAATTCGTCCATATAATACAAAGAAATAACCTTTTGTTCATTTTCTTTTAAATTATTTATGGCAGAAACAAGAACCTGCTTGAATTCTTCCTGGAGATAATGGTCCTCCGGCTGGTCATTTTCATTGATGGCGGGAAGCTGAAGCACCTTTTTATTCTCACTTCCGGCCTCTAAAACCATATCTAAGGAGAGCACGCTGTAAATATTGGTTTTGCCTACGGCCTCCTGATACTTTTCCAGACTGATATTCATATGGTCTGCGGTTTCCTTGGGTGTTGGAAAACGGCCAAGACGGTTGCACAATTCCATGGCAGCATTATCAAGATCCTTGGCATTCTTCCTCACACTTCTTGGAATCCAGTCCTGTTTTCTTGCCATGTCAATAATCATACCGCGTATCCGCTTGGAAATATACGTTTCAAACTTTACATTCATCTCAGGATCAAATTTCTCAATCCCGCTCATGATTGTAAGCACACCTTCATTTACAATGTCTTCCACCTGAGCAAAGCTTAAATATACATCACGCATTTGAATGGATATGCTCTTGACCATATACATATAACGCATTACCAGCTCATGCTTGATTTTAATATCCTTACTCCGCTTATATTTAATTAGTAACTCTTCATTGGTGCTTTGGCTAAAATCCTGTTCCATTCCGACTAACACTGCCTTTCTGACATAAAATCCTGTCAAACGGTAATATTTCCGACTGCCTGAATCTGAATATTATTTGCAATCTCATTAAACGAAAGGACATATACATTGGGATAGAACTGTTCAATCAAACGATAAAAATACAGTCTGACCACCTGGCTTGTTAAAACGACCGGCTTCTGATTTAAATCACTGAATTTCTTGATGTGTTCACCCATCTGTCCGATTACCGACTGCATTACATCAGGGCTGAGGGCAAGATACACTCCTTGTTCGCCCTTTGCCATACTGCTGATGATATTTTTCTCCAAATCCGCGTCCAGGGTTAGAACCTTCATCTGCCCTCCGTCACAGAACATTCTTGTAATCGTTCTCTTTAAGGCGATTCTAATATTTTCAGTTATAACATCGATATCCCTGGTGACAGGGATGGAATCTACAATTGTCGCAAGAATTGTCTCCATATCCTTAATGGGCACGCCCTCTTTTAAAAGGTTATTAAGGATCTTTTGAAGATTTCCATATGTAAACTGGCTGGGGATCAGTTCATCAACCAGCTCTGCTGAATGCTTCTTCACATTATCTAGCAGCTGCATGACCTCCTGGCGTCCAAGCAGTTCATATGCATGCTGCTTGATGGTCTCTGAAAGATGAGTAAGCATAACAGACAGCGGATCAATAACCGTATACCCGTAAATCTCAGCCATCTCCTTATTCTCAGGGCGAATCCATTTACTTGGAATTCCATAGGCAGGTTCCACGGTTTCAATTCCATCTACTTCTCCAGATAGCATTGGAGGTTCCAGGGCCAGATAATAATCTACCAGAATTTCGCCCTTAGACACTTCTTCTCCTCTGATCTTAATCACATACTGATTGGTGTTTAAGCTGGAACTGTCTCTCAATCTAACAGATGGTATTACAAATCCCATATCCTGGGCGTACTGTCTGCGGAATATAACGATACGGTTAATCATCTTTCCGCCGCTGCTCTCATCAATCAGCGGGATTAAACTGTAACCAAATTCCATCTCTATTGGTTCAACATTAATTAAAGAATAAACATTATTGACATCACGGTAATAGGATTCCTCATCAGAGGGCTGCTGAGCTGCTTCCTCGACTGCCTGAGTGGCTTCTAGCATCTGGTCCCTGACAGCTGACTGTTTTACTTTCCTCTCAAGGTGAAAACCGGAAGCAACAAGCATAACTGCCATAAGAGCCAGCTGTACCTTAGGCATTCCAGGCACGAGCATAAGTATTACCATAACAAATCCGGTAAGCATAATTGCTTTTGGCTGTGCGGTGAACTGGGAGGATACATCTTCATTTAAGCTGCCCTCGGATACCGCTCTGGTTACAATCATACCGGTGGCTGTTGCAATTAATAGGGAGGGAATCTGGCTGACAAGGCCATCACCTACCGTAGCAATGCTGTATACCGTCATTACCTCGGAAAATGGCATAGTAGCCTGAACCATACCAATTACCGCGCCACCGATAAAGTTTACCGCTGCGATAATAAGAGACATGATAGCGTCTCCCTTTACGAACTTGGTGGCACCATCCATGGCTCCGTAGAAATCGGCTTCCTTCTGGATTTTATATCGTCTGAGCTTTGCCTCCTGCTCATCGATTAAACCAGAACTTAAATCTGCATCTATGGCCATCTGTTTACCAGGCATGGCATCCAGAGTAAATCTGGCTGCTACTTCTGATACACGTTCCGTACCTTTGGTAATAACAAGAAAGTTCATCAAAACAATGATAATGAATATGATAAAACCAACAACAATATTTCCCTGTAAAACGAAGTCACCAAATGCTTTGATTACCTGTCCTGAGGACCCGTGGTTCGCCAAAATATTTCTGGTG
This sequence comes from Lacrimispora xylanolytica, assembly GCF_026723765.1. NCBI lineage: Bacteria > Bacillati > Bacillota > Clostridia > Lachnospirales > Lachnospiraceae > Lacrimispora > Lacrimispora xylanolytica. The sequence goes on along the minus strand of NZ_CP113524.1, from coordinate 863,995 downwards.
GAAGACACGTTTAATCCCAGACGCAAAAGGGTAGTAATCAAGAGCAGGGAAGGGAATATGGAAAATTCCAATGGCTCTCTAATGTTCATGCTTATCAGCAAGATAATCATGGACAGGGATATATTTATGATAATCATTACATCCATAAAGAACGGAGGCAATGGAATAATCAACAGAAGTACAATCATAATGACAAATACTACTACGGAATTTTTCAGTAAGTTCTTCATTCTTTTACACCATTTCTTTCAAGTATCTCTGCTGCTTTTTTCTATTCGATGATTTTGTTATTCATACGGTATACATAAACCAGAATCTCTGCAACCATACCATAATACTCCGGAGAAATCTCCGCCCCGACCTGAGTACTGGCAAAAATACCTCTGGCCAAAGGTTTATTTTCCAGTACGTATACTCCATGTTCCTCACCAACTGCCACGATCCTGAGAGCCAGCTCATCCTGGCCTTTGGCAACCAGCATTGGAGCATTGTCCTTTTCCAGATCGTAACGCAGGGCCACTGCGTAGTGGGTGGGGTTACGGATAATAACGTCTGCAGTGGGTACCGCCTGCATCATACGGGATCTGGCCCGCTCTCTCTGAATGCTTCGGATCTTTCCCTTGATCTCGGGATTACCCTCTGTCTGTTTAAATTCTTCTTTTAAATCCTGCTTTGACATCTTAATCTGGCGTTCATAATCCCACCATTGATAAAAATAGTCAAAGGCCGCTACCGCTATAAATACAATGCAGACCTTATATACCATACTCATGACAGAATCAAGTACAAAAACTGCGGAATCCCGGATATCCATATCAATGGTTCTGGCAACGCCCCTTAAATCTCCCATAATGATCTGATATAAAATTACAATCAAAAGTGTGATTTTTATTAAATTCTTTGTTAGCTCCACCAGGCTTTTCAAAGAGAACATATTCTTTATCCCTTTTAAGGGGCTCAGCCTGCTAAACTGAGGTACCATATTCTTCTTTGTAAATATAAATTTAGTCTGCAATGCTGTTCCGAGGATTGCCAGCACCATGGAAACAACCACGATGGGGACTGCCCCCTTTAAAACTGCTGTAGCCATGTCTAAGTATGCCCGCTTCGTATGGTCAGAAAGTGTTTCAGCCATTGGAGCCAGGCTGATATATTTTATCATAAAGTCCCGCATGGTTCGGTAAATGAGAGGAAACAGCATCTTTAACATTACAAATGTTCCAAGAAGAGAACATATCATTACCACATCTTTACTGACTGCAACATGGCCTTTCTTTCGTTCGTCCCGCCGCTTTTTCGGCGTGGCCTTCTCGGTCTTTGAACTATCTGCCATTTTCGTTCCTCACATCCTTTGCACTTATAATAGCTTGATAATATGCTGCACCGTTAAAAGCATCTGGCTTATAATGTCACCCAAATAATCTGACATGGGTGAAAATAAGAAAATAAGCATTAATAAGCCAACAATGAGCTTTGCCTGTATATTAACAACAAATATGTTGATCTGCGGTATGATCTTCATCAGAATACCAACAGCAATTTCCACCAGAAACTCAATAGCCACGATTGGAAATGAAAATTTAACAGCCATGATCATGCATTGGATAAACACCTCAATCATTGCCCATGCTACCTGAGGGCCTATAACCACCTGACCATAAGGAACAAATTCAGCCGATGTGATCAAAAGCTTAAAAAGTGCCAGGTGACCGTCAACTGCGAAAAACAACAGCATGAAATACGTATGGTAAAGGCTGCCGCTTAAAGCGATCTGAGCATTGCTTTGCGGATCAAAGATCGTAGCCATGGAAAGTCCCATCTGGTAATCAATTACGGAGCCTGCAAAGGTAATGACTAAGAAAAAGAGATCAATTACAAATCCGATCGCATACCCCATAGCAAACTCTTTCATGAGAAGCACGGAATATTCAATGGAATTGACTGGCTCCGGTACTTGTGCGGAAGAAAAGGAGTAAATAAGAAGCGTGAACACCATGACCATTCCGGCTTTTACCTGTACCGGGATGTTCTTTCTTCCCAGAATAGGGTTCAGCAGAATGAATCCTGACATTCTCATAAAAATCAGGGAAAACAGCATAATCTGTCCTATTTCCGGCATTGAATTCTTCCTTTCTGTCGCTTTTCCCTACCCCAGCATGGTATTAAAAATACGTATTGTAAAATCACAAAGCATGTCCATCATATTGCTTCCCATGATCAGCAGCATCAGTCCAATTACCAACAGCTTTGGCACAAATGTGATGGTCTGTTCGTGAATCTGGGTTGCTGCCTGCAAAATGGATATTACGATACCAATGATCATACTTACAATTAAAACGGGACCTGCAAGCTTTACCGCTGCCCCAAACATTTCATACATCAGACTGCTAAGTGCAACTTCTGTCATTTTAATTCCTCCCGTCAGTAATGAAAGCTTTTAACCAGATTCGTAAACAATAGCTCCCAGCCATTGATCGTCACAAATAAAAGGAGCTTAAAAGGAAGTGAGATCATTGCTGGCGGAAGCATTACCATACCCATGGACATTAGCGTACTGGATACAATGATATCCACAAGCATAAATGGCAGGAAAATCATAAATCCTGCGGTAAATGCTCTCTTTAGCTCAGAGGTCATAAAGGAAGGAATGACTACGGTCATTGGAAGGTCTTCTAAGTTTTCAGGCTTTTCTATTTTGGATAAATCAGTAAAAACATTTAACGTGGAGGTCTCTGTCTGCTTTAGCATAAAACGTTTCATGGGAACCTCTGCTCGTTTTATGGCTTCTTCCTGTTTTATCTCTTCTTTCAGATAGGGCTGATAAGCATTTGTGTTGATATCCTTTATCACCGGATCCATGATAAACAGGGTTAAAAACAATGCAATTCCCACCAAAACCATATTTGGCGGCGTTTGCTGGATTCCCAGAGCATTTCTTGTAAAAGACAAGATAATGACTATCCTTGTAAAGGATGTCATCATCACTAAGATAGAAGGCATCAACGAAATGATGGTCAGAATGAGAAACAACTCAAGCGTTGGCATTCGGCCCCCATTGATATTAATCAAGGCATCTGTATTCATTCTGTTCCTCCTTACTCATCTTTCTTGTGTCTGTCTGAATACTTCTTAAGTAGTTTTTTAAAATCGAGATAACCCTCAGCGCCGGAAAGCGGTGAGGATTCATACCCTTCTAAATCTATTTCCTCTTCCGGTATTTCAGCCAGAAGTGTAATCTGAGAAGCTGCAATACCAATAAGATAGTAATGACTGCTAAGTTGAACAATAGCAACCGCCTTATCCTGCCCCAGCGGAAGCCTGTCCAGCATCTGCATATGTGTACCCCCGCGCTTTAACCCGATGCCCTTCCCAAGACTCTTTGTAAATATGTAGCTTAAGTACAAAATTAAAATCGTGAGAATTAATACCGATGCCAGACTAATTATACTGTTCAACGACTGCCACTTCCTCTCTACTGGATATTCCCTTTTACAATTTCTGTAATTCGAATACCGAAATTATCATCTACTACTACGACATCGCCTTTTGCTATACAGCGGCCGTTTACATATAAATCCACCTGATCTCCAGCCAGTTTATCAAGAACCACAAGGGAGCCTTTCGTAAATTCAAGAATGTCCTTTACCAGTTTTCTGGTTCTTCCGATTTCTACGGAAACCTCCAGGGGCACTCCCATAATTAACTCTCTGTTTTCTTCCTGTTCTTCGTAATTACCAACGCTATCATTTAAATTCTTCTGAGGAATTGGTTTCACATTGATTGTTTTAGGATCATGCGTTTCCTTCGCTGCATTCTGCTGTCCACCCTGAAGCTGTGAAATCATTTGCTGCATTTGGTTCATCATCTGCTGCTGCATCTGTAACTGATTCATCAGATTCTGCATGTTTGTTTGATCTGCTCCTGCCATCTGCCCTCCTGCTGTAGGTACTGCTGTAGGTACTGCTGTTAAAGGCTGTTCCACTTTAGCAGGCTCAGTATTCTGATTACCAGCCAGAAGCTTTTCAATTTCAGCCTGTGATAACGCTCCGCCTGACGATTCAGAAACCGGCTGCGGTTTTTCCACGGGCTGTGGCTCTACTTCTGGTTCCTTCGCTGTACCGCCTGATAAAAGCTTTTCAATCTCCTCCTGAGAAAGAATGCCCCCTCCCGAACCTGCCGCCGGCTTTTCCGGTTCACGCACTGGTTCAGGCTTACTCACTGGTTCAGGCTCTGATACCTGATCGTCCTCAGTGAAAAATCCACCTACCAATTCCTTTGCCAGGCTTGGAGGCATAACATTTATAAATTCACTTTCCATCTGATCGGCTATCTTTAATGTAAAGCCGACGACCACCATGACCTCATCTTTGTCGTAATACTTTTCCTTAAAATCATCAAGGTCCCCAATTTCAAAAGAACTGGGCGTGGAAATATTAACTGCTTTTGATAAGAACTCGGAGAGTGCTGTTGCTGATGCTCCCATCATCTGGTTCATGACTTCGCAGATGGCGCTGATGTTCAGCTCATTTAACTCAAACTCTTCTTCCGGAGTTTCCATTCCCATCATCATATCTACGATAATCTTTACATCATGCTTTTTTAAAAGCATAATATTGCTTCCGCTTAATCCAGCAGTATATGTAATTTCTACGCCTACTGCAGGCTCCAGATTTGATATTTCAAATTCTTCCCTTGTTAATACTCTGACCACTGGTGTAGTTATGTCAACTCTGGCATTGAGCATGGTAGATACTGCAGTGGCTGAGGCACCCAGGCTTATATTTAGTATTTCACCTATGGCATCAATCTCAAATGCGCTAAAATTCTTCGAATCCATATAACTTTTCTCCCTTTATACTCATTTAGCCCTCTATGCCATATTTTGCCTTATTTCCCGATATCCAACGCCTTAGAAGCCATCATCTTTATGGCATTAAATGCAGTAATATTCGCTTCATAGGACCTGGTTGCAGACATACTGTCCACGGTTTCCTTGATCAGATCCACATTCGGCATCTGCACGTAGCCGTTTTCATCCGCATCGGGATGCTCCGGGTTATAAACAGACTTTAGAGGACTAGTGTCTTCCACAAGCTGTGAGACCCTGACACCCCCTGTACTCTGCTGCCAGCTTTTACCTGCTGCATTCATAAGTACTTTCTTAAAACTGTTTTCGTTTCTGGCTTCAAGTACTACCATTTTTCTTCGATAAGGACCCCCAGCTTCTGTTCTGGTCGTATCAATATTAGCTATGTTTTGAGATGCGACATCCAAACGAAGACGTTGTGCAGTCATTGCTGACGCACTTATGTTCATAGAACTCAAAAATGACATATGTACCCTCCTCAAATATCAGCTTTAGCCGATAATGCCAGTTACTGTCTTAAGAATACGGTCCGGCTTAAATGGCTTTACAATGAAATCCTTTGCTCCGGATTTGATTGCTTCAATAACCATACTTTCCTGTCCCATAGCAGAACACATAACAACAGCTGCATCTGGTGATTTTGCCTTAATAGCCTTTAACGCTTCAAGTCCATCCATATTTGGCATGGTAATATCCATGATAACAAGATCTGGATTGATCTCTGAAAACATCTGTACTGCCTGAACTCCATCAGAAGCCTCATATAAATCCGTATATCCGTTCTTAGATAACGTGTCCTTAATCATCATTCTCATAAAAGCTGCATCATCTACTAATAATATTTTTGCCATTTTTAACATCTCCTTTATTATCCTATGTTACTTTATATAATCCCTGACTCAGTTTTCACTGGCCTGGTAATTTCCCGTTTCAATCAGATCATCAATCTGCACAGCTACATTCCGCTTATGAACTCCCAACTGGCCTTTAAACCACGGCTGGCTTTCTATATAAAGCTGAATATCCGAATCCTTTGGAGTATTCAGATTGATGACATCGCCCACATGAAGATTATAAATATCATCAAGAGTGATAACAGCATCTCCCACTTTTGCCTGAACCAAAAGATCAGAACTCTTAATGCTGTTAAGGATTTCCTGTCTGTTATCCTGACTCTTAAGCTCATCTCCCAGTGCATTGTGTTTCTTCTTATCCATAATCTCGAATATGTTCATAAGCAATGATCCTGGAATGCAGACATTCAATCTGCCGGTACATTCTTTTAATTCCACATCGATCACCACAATGACAATGGTTTCATCAACGCCAATTTCCTGAAACATGCCTGGATTTTCTTCTAGTCTGTCCATCACGAAATTAAGGTTGATATAACTGGACCATGAATCCTTCAGTGCTCCAATTAAGTATTGAATTACCTTGCGGTAAAGAGCCATCTCAATTTCTGTATATGTATAATATTCATCGATATCAGCTTCTTCCCCTACACCTCCAAGCATACGGTCAATAAGACTTAACATCAGGCTCATGCTGGCATTGATTAAAAGAGGCGGACTCTGGGAAATATTTGGCACCGTTACATTAACGATGGTAAGTACATCATTATCACCGAGAGCATTGGCAAATTCATAATACCGCTGCTCTTCAACCGTTACGACTGACAATTCACTTGATGTGCGGAATAAACCGTTAATCTGAGAGCCAGCCATTCTGGAATAATTATCAAATATGCTCTTTAATATTTTCAGTTTATCTTTGGTAAACTTTTTAGGACTATAAAAGTCATACTTCCTGTATTTTGTATCATTTGCTTTTTTATCAATCTCATCGATCGGCTCATCTGCTCCCTGAAGGGAATTGAGCAGTGCATCAATTTGACTTTGGGATAATACTTCAGCCATCTGTTTCACTCCCGCTTTTTATTTGTTGTCCGTTTCTTGCTGATTCTGATGATATACCTGGCGGTAATATTCCTCCAGGGATCTCTCCACTTTGTTGCTTTGAGTAATCAGGATCTCCACACGGCGGTTTCTCTCTCCCCCATCTTCTGTGTCAAGTGGTGCGATAGGACGAAACTGACCAAAACTCATACTCACCAGTTTTTCCGGAGAAACAGCATTCCTGCTCTGTAGATAAATGACCAATTCTGCGGAACGCTGGGCAGAAAGCATCCTGTCACTTCGGATATTGTTAGGCCGCTCCGGATTGAACTGAGAAGTGTGTCCCAACACCTTAACTTCTTTAATCGTTCCGTTTGCCCTTGATAGCACTCCAGCAAACTGATCAAGCAGTTCTTTCCCCTCCTGGCGAAGAACCGAGCCGTCACCATCAAAAAATACTCTATCACGAAATGCTATAAATGTGAAGTCATCTCCTGGGGTAATCTCTATAGAATCCTGCAGATTCCGTTCTTCAATCACCTGCTTTAACACGATGGAAAGCTGGTCAAAATCTGCGATTGTACCAGCCTCTGAAGCTGTATCAGAAGCGGGCTCACCCTGCGCTCCTGCCGAAGGAGTTTCCTGTCCCTCTCCTACGGCTGCGTCCGGGTTTACATTCCCCACAAGTATCTTCCACTTACTTTGGTCAATGTAAGAAACAGAATATAAAAGGATAAAAAAACATAAAAGCAGAGTAACAATACCGCCATATGTATCCAGCCATCCCCCAGGCTCTTCCTGTTTCCTGTCCTTCTTTATCATATAACCACCTGTTTTTTTAATCTTGTAGCTGGAACCGGTCTATGAAACAGCACCTGTGTCGTCTGTCCCGATACTACCATGTTTCATATATTTTTTCTGCTGGTCCTGGGACAAATAAGAGAAAAGCTTCTCCACCAAAAATTTGGGATTATCTCCGGCTTGTATTGATAAAACACCTTCTATAATGATCTGCTTATAAAGAACCTCTTCCTCATTGCGGATACGAAGCTTTTTTGCCATTGGTGCAAAAAGCATATGGGCCAGGATACAACCATAAAATGTGGACAGCAATGCTGTGGACATATCTGCCCCAATGCCTCCTGCACCTTGCTCTACATTAAGTCCCTTCAGCATGTTTACGAGACCTACCAGTGTTCCTACAAGACCAAATGCCGGTGCCAGTGAGGTACACCTCTCAAAGATACTGATCTGCTGTTCATGGCGGTCAATCAATGCGTTTACTTCACCTTCCAGGATTTCCCTGATTCGCTCCGCATCCACTGCATCTACAATGAGCATGACACTTTGCTTTAAAAAAGGATCACGTATAGACCCTGCCTGTTCTTCTAAAATAAGAAGTCCTCTTTTTCTGGCAGTCTGTGCCATGTCTGCAAACTTGTAAATAACTTCGCCAGCATTGTATTTCTGAGCTCCAAACATGATTCCAATGTGTTTGGGAATCTGGGCAAGCATTCGAAATGGATAACTGGCGATAAGTGCTGCCGCTGTTCCTCCGATAACGATGATCACACTGGGGATATGTATAAAATTTGCCACTTTATCTGTCCCTATTCCTAAGACAATTAAGACAGCTCCCAGTATCCACCCCACTATCAAAGATACATCCATGAATAACCTCCCATTTTCATTTAATCCAGGATCAGTCCTTCAGCCTCTGTGCGCTGGCCAAGATTCTAGCATTGAAATCCACTGTTCTTGAAATAATTTCCTCCACACTCTCCTGTACAACATAGTGCTTTCCGTTCACCAATATGACATTGGATTCCGGTATGGATTCAATCCGCTCAATCTGCACGCAGTTAATCACAAACTCTTCCCCATTTAGTCTAGTCAAACGTATCACAGCGTGGTCCCCTCCCCTTATGTCAGGAGAGGCATTACCTGCCTCTCCGCATTATGAAATTTTATCGTTTCAGATTAACTAATTCTTCCAGCATCTGGTCTGTTACGGTAATAATCTTTGAGTTTGCCTGGAAACCTCTCTGAGTGGTGATCATATCGGTCATTTCAGTTGCAAGGTCTACCTTTGCCATCTCTAAGTAGTTTCCAAGGATTCTTCCCTCAGAACCACCCGCTTCATTGACACTTACATTACCTGCACTGGCTCCGATGGTGTAATAGTATCCACTGTCTTTTTCAAGACCGCCCGTATTCGGTACGCTTCCTAAAGCAATCTTTCCGATAACAACAGGTGCATTACTACTTGTTGTTCCGACAATGGTTCCATCTTCCTGAATTTTATAATTTGAAAATTCAGCTACCCCGTCTGGATTAGAGGAAGAAGTCCCCTGGGAATTGGAATTTGCTTTCAATGCAGTGTCATATGTACTTTGTGCTGATTTCAGAGCATCCTGAGCGGCTTTTAATTTTGCATCCTTATCAGCAACATCCAATTCCTTTGATGTCATGATTCCTTGTAAAGAATCGCTGTCTGATTTCGAAAGAAATGTTTGTGCTTTTTCCAGTTCCACAGTTGAATTTGCTAAATTCGTTTTTAAGATGGCATAAGCAGCTGTATCAGTTGGATCACCGTTTTGAAGAGCTGTATAATCTTCGGCATATTTTTTAATAACATCACCTAATGTTACTTCAGTATAACTTCCAAGGGAGTCTTTCAAATTTACCTTAGATTTCGCCCTGAGCAATTCAAAATTCTTCTCATCATATTCCAGCTTAGCCTGAGTATAAGCCTTCAATTTAGTGCTGCCCGGATCTCCAGTCGTATCATTTTTATACTCTGAATATAACTTATCCATAGCGTCTTTCAGAGTATTAGCTTCCACAATGAGAGTTCCTATATTTCCAATGCTATTATTCTTATATGCATTATCATAAACTGCTTTCGCTTCGAAATATTCCTGTCTAGCAGTACCCGCTGCAATAATCGCAGTATTTACTGCTGCCTGGGCCTTATCCAGTGCTGTTTTTGCATTAGCGAGTGCTGAGCTGCTATTACCTTTTGTAACTGCTTCCATATCAGCATTGGTAGGAAGTTTTAGTGGTGACAGTGCACCTTTTGCAAATTCTGCATCACCATCATACTTACCATTCTGAAAGCCATAAACATAATTACCACTATCATCAACTAAGTAACCATTGGGATCTACTTTAAATTTTCCAACTCTGGATAAATACAATCCACTGGATTTTACTGCATCTTCTGAATCAAGAGAAATGCTGCCACCATTCAGCATCGGACCTACCAGGAAGAATCCCGTTCCATCAATCATACAGTCCAGTCCGTTTGCGGAAGGAGACATACCACCTGTACCAAAATCATAGGCAATAGAACCAGTTGTAACACCATAACCTATCTGGTTTGCATTTACCGCACCGTATCCTCCGTTCTTTGTATCACCTGCTGATCCAGCAGAAGTTGACTGATACATAGCATCCTTAAAGGACATATTGGCTGATTTATACCCCCATGTATTTACATTCGCAATATTATTACCGATAACGTCCATCTTTGACTGATGTGCTCTAAGTCCTGCCACACCAGCGAACATTGATTTAACCATATGCTTTTTCCTTTCTTCCCTTCGCCGTTCTCCTTATGTCAATCGGACATACAGGATAAGCCCCCTTAACGGTCCGGCTATAATAAAACGGCACTGTCAATCTTAGTAAAAATATTATCTTTCATTTCATTTCCAGACATGGTAGTTACAACTGTGTTGTTGGGTACATTCACAATGAAAGCTCCCCGTTCACTTATGATTACCACATCCTTCGCACCTTTTACACGGGCTTTGTCAACTGCGGATTTTAAGTCATTTAAAAATGCATCAGACATCTCAATCCCTCTTTCATTCACCCGTTCTGCCGCATGTCGGGAAAAATGAAGTTCCCCGCTTTTTTGAATACGGTCATGAAGCATATCACTAAAGCTGCTGCCACATTCTGACAGTGCCGCAGAGCTTCGCAGCTTCAGCTGCCTGACGTCTTCATATTGGTTTATCTTTTCAATCATGTAGCATCACCTGTCTATTTTTTGGTGTTATCATCAGCCGTTCCTTTATCAGTGTCCATATCATAGACAGTGACAATATCAGAAACAGCATAACTGTTTGTTGTATCTCCCTCCAGGTAAAGTTTGGGAACGCCTTCGTGAATCTCTATTTTAGCTACAATTCCCTCTTTATTTACCGTATTGCCATTACTGTCTTTACCAGTCACCATTATTTTCTTACCAACCATAGATGTTCCATAATTAATGGTGTTTATCTTTGAAAAATCATCCATTGCTGTAGATTCATTGTTATGAACAGACATGATACTTGAGACAGCATAGCCATCTGATGACGTATCGCCACTCAGGAACAGTCTCGGAGAACCGTTATAAATATCTACCCGCTCTACTTTTCCTTCTTTTTTGACCAGACTTCCATCTTTATCCATATACGAAATCGACACTTTCTTACCAATCATGGAAGTTCCATAATTAATGGTGTTGACCTTCGCAGAATCATCCATCGCTGTTGAGAAGTTCTGCATCGCCTGCATCATGGCAATCTGAGTCATCTGGGTCATCATCTCCGAATTATCCATAGGGCTTGACATATCCTGGTTCTGAAGCTGAGCTGCTAACAGCTTAAAAAAGCTTTCAGTACTTAGATCACTGTTTTTCTTGGTTGTCGTTTCCCCAGTCATCGGGTTGGTTTTAGCTGCTGAATTTATTCCATCCACTGCCATTGTTTTATCTCCTTATCCCTATTCTGCCTCTTTGAATTCTCCGCTGTAGGAGCCAAACATTCCCAGTCTCAGCTTTTGAGCAAAATCATCGATACCGTCATCAGATTGTTTCTGGTTCTGCTGCTGGTGCTGTTGATCCTGTCCGCCACCTTGCTGGTCCTGGTTCCGGTTATTGAGATAATCGGCTTCTGATTTATCTACTACCACCTGGAATGGACGTTCCATATTGGATTCCAATATGTTTCCAATTTCAGCTGCTGATTGAGAAATAAGCTTTAACGTCTTACTTTCAGAGCAGACAATAGATACGTGTACCTGATTGTTCTCATTGGAAATCTTAAGAAGGATCTTTCCTAAATTGTGAGGCTCCAGCTGAAGCTCCATGCTGTCTTTGCCAGTCTTAATCTGACTAAGGATTTGCTTTGACAATCTGGCTTCCATTTCTTCCGGATCGTTTTCATTCACAGGCATAGTCACAGCTTTTTCTTCTTGTCTTTGTACGGCGTGTATTGGCTGCGTATTTCTGCTTTGAAGATTTTCAAAAGCCTTTAAAGTGATTCCGTCTTCTTCTTTGACTTCTTTCCCTTCATTTGCTTCTGCCTTTTCATTTTTCACAAATGCCGGGCCAGCGTTTTCCTTAACAGCCTCAGCAAATCCAGGGCCGGTTAAGGTATCTTTTTTTACAACGCCAGGACCTTTTAGTACTTCCTGGTTCTTATCAGGAGTAATGGCTTCATCTAGTTCTGATTTCTTTCCCATCAGATGTAATCCGGGACCTTTTGGTAAAACAGCGTCCGTTTGCTTTTGTGACTCATCTGAAATCAGATTCTCAAATCCGTTTGCCGTCACACCTGGGCCTTCCGTTTCTTCTGACTCATTGTTTGGATTCAGTGATTTTAAAAGCTGAGCTGGGTTAACTTTTCCTGACAGTTCAAGAGAATTTTTGTTCCCCTGAAAGATTCCAGTTGAAAACATGGTCTGCAGATATTCTTCCGGCAGTTTTTGTTCCTGGATCGGTGCATTATTATCAACAACCTTATTATTAGTAGGATTGCTGCCAATGTACTGCATTGCCGCCTCTTCCCCGCTATCTTTTGCTTCCGGCTTGGATTTTTCAGGCCCTGCACTCTTCTTCTGGGTCTTATCTTTCAGCAGATTTTTAAAGCCTGAGATACTATCTTCCGTTTTCCCATCTTTCTTTTGAGCTTCCGGTTTCGGTTTCTCAATCAGATCCACATAACTCGTATTGATATTCATCTCTTCGCCTCCTTTCTTTTTTTGCCATAAGGCTGATTTTATATGGTAACTGGCAGAGATTTCTCTGACAGAATTACCTGCTGTTACGAACTGACATGGTATTGGAAACGAACTCCTCAATGAACAGCTCCTCGCTGCGCAGCACCTCTTTGTTATAATGATCCAGCTTTTTTTCCTTTAGCTTTTCAATAGAAGTCTTTTCTTTTCTGGCTTCAACAACCTCATTGCGCTTTTGCTCTTCTTTCACCCTAAGCTTTTTTAAGGTTACTTCTTCATATAGAATCCGCTGCTGCATGTAAGTGATATATGATTCATATTCCCGCATGGCACTTACTGTCATACCGCAATGAGTCTCCTCCCGGAAACGGGTACAGGCGGCCATTCTCTGTTCTGATAATGCATGAATGGTCTGCTCCTGTTGAACGACCTGAGCCAGGATGATGGCATGTTCGCTTTTTAAATTATCCAGAGTCTGATCTTTGTAATTTAAAACGGTATCTAAAGGAAAATTAAACTTTTTCATTTGCAGCCTGCTTTCTCAATCTTACCTTAAAATTTCTTTCATCTTGTCAAGGATTTCTTCGTAGCTGTTGTTTTCCTGTATTCCCTGACACAGGAATTCGTTGATTTTATCTATTTTAGCGATTGCTACATCGAGCTTTGGATTGGTGCCACTTTTATAAGCACCGATGGAAATGAGATCTTCATTCTTCTCATAAATGCTCAAAATATCCCTGACACGGGAAGCCATCTCCCGATGCTCGTCTGATACGATATTGTTCATCAATCGTGAAATACTGGCGCTTACATCAATGGCCGGGAAATGGTTTGCATTCGCCAGCTTTCGGCTCAGTACAATATGTCCGTCTACAATTCCTCGTACCGTATCTGCAATGGGCTCATTGGTATCATCACCTTCTACCAGAACCGTATAGATTCCAGTAATGGAACCCTCTTTAAAATTACCGCTTCGTTCCAGAAGCTTGGGAAACTCTGCATAAATGGAAGGAGTATATCCACGTGCTACCGGAGGTTCTCCAATGGCCAGACCAATTTCGCGCTGTGCCATGGCAAAACGGGTGAGGGAATCCATCATGAGCAAAACATCCTTGCCCTGATTTTTAAAATACTCTGCAATGGTGGTTGCAACCAGCGGACACTTCATACGAAGCATGGCTGGCTGGTCAGAGGTAGCCACGACTAAAACGGAACGCTTCATTCCCTCTGGGCCGAGATCCTTTTCAATAAATTCCCGGACCTCTCTGCCTCGCTCTCCAACGAGAGCTACTACATTGATATCTGCTTTTACATTTCTTGCAATCATTCCAAGCAGGGTACTCTTTCCAACACCACTACCTGCAAAGATTCCGATACGCTGTCCTTTTCCAATGGTATTCATTCCATCAATTGCCTTGACTCCGAATTCCAGTTTTTCAGAAATAGGAGGACGCTCCATTGGATTTATGTATGGGTTCTCCACATAGTAAAATTTAGGGGATTCAAAAGGACCTTTTCCATCCATAGGCTCTCCTTTTGCATCAATGATACGTCCCCTTAGAAATTCACCAACCGGTATTTTTAAACGGCGTTTCGTATTTCTTACAAAACTGCCCGCTGCAATACCATTCATATTTTCATAAGCCATCAGCTGAATCTTATCATCTTTAAAACCCACAACCTCAACCGGTATCTGTTCCTGCTTGTCTTCGTTATAGATATAAGCAATGTCACCGATACTTGCTTTACCGCCCGATGCTTCCATGGACATTCCTACAATATTTTCAATCTTACCAATATGGTCAATCGTCTCTGTCTTCATTATAAGATCAGAAAGTTCCTTAAACATGGGGGTTCCTCCTGCTACAGTCTGGCATTATTGAGTATTCCTTTGATATTCTCAATCTGGGTATTGACGCTGACATCAATAATCTCTTCCGGAAGCTCAATAATACAGCTGCCATCCTCAGCATGATCCATTGCAATTATTTTAATATTACCGGAGATGTGGGATAATTCATTGAGAAGTCCCACATCTCCCTGTATCATCATTCCTGCATCCTTTTGCGACACATAGATCTTGACCCACTGGGTTTTTTTAAGCTTTCCAGCAGCACCAACGATCATTCGTTTTATGATTTCACCGCTTGATTTTAAGCTTGTCTGGATCACCTTTTCTGCTATGGTCAGGGTGATTTTCTTTAAATCGTCGATATACTTATCAAGAAGCTTGTCTTTTTCTACTGTAATGCTTTCAATGGTAGTCTTTACAGCCAGCTTAAACTCATCCATATGAAGATTCAGTTCACTCTTATGATCCTCATATGCTTTGTTGGTTCCGTCAAGAAGACCTGCTTCGTATCCTTCCCGGTAACCATTCTCTCTGGCTTCCTCCAGAAGCCTCGCGGCTTCTTCTCTGGCCTGCAAAAGTATCTCTTCCGAACGCCTTGTGGCTTCCTCATATGCATCAGAAGCCTGCTTGTATATGATTTCTGCTTCTTCTTTCAGCTTATCTGTAATGTTATCAACAAATTCTTCAACTGCCAGTTCTTCCAGATGTTCTTCTTCTTTTGCAACTTTAATGATATCATCAAATGTTCTTTCAAATGCATATTCCAGAACACGTTCTTCTGTCTTTATCCCCTTAATAATATTAGGCAATGATATCATCCTTTCCACCCTTGCTGATAATCAGCTCGCCTTCTTCTTCCAGACGTCTGATGGTAGCAACGATTCTCTGCTGAGCTTCCTGTACATCCTTCACACGAACATTAACGGTAACTTCCATATCAGACATAATACTTTCTCTCATACGGCTGGACATATTAGCAAAGATAGATTCAGAAATCTGCTCATTGGTTCCTTTAAGAGCATAAACCATATCCTTCATATCGCACTCGCGAATGAAACGCTGAATGGAACGATTGTCCATAGTAACGATATCCTCGAATACGAACATCTTCTTGCGGATGGTATCTGCCAGATCGGAATCCTTTTTTCCCAGCTCTTCGAAGATAAGCTTTTCGTTTCCACGGTCCATACGGTTCATTACGTTTGCAATGTAATCGATACCGCCCACCGTTGTGTAATCGGTGGTAATGATACCGGAGAACTTCCTTTTGATCTCATCTTCCACAATCTTAATGCCATCGGGAGAAGCACTCTCCATTCGGGCTATGGCCTCTACTACTTTAAATCTCTTCTCAGGAGGCAGCTCTGAAATAAGCTCTGCTGTCATATCCTCTGTGGTATAGGAAAGCACCAAAGCAATGGTCTGAGGTCTCTCATGCTGCAGGATAGAAAACAGATTCTTAGAATCACTTTTTCTGATAAATCCAAAGGATCTGGATTTCAGTGACTGTGTCACCTTTTGGAGGAGGTTGCTTGCTGTGCTTTCACCAAATGCTTTCTCTAATACGGTTCTGGCATATTCAAGACCACCATCGGTCACGACCTTCTGAGTCAGACAGGTCTTATAGAAATCATCCAGCACTTCTTCTGTGGCCTTAGCTTCTACATGTCCCAGTTTTGCCACTTCGACTGTAAGCTTTTCAATTTCCTCTTCCGTAAGATATTTATATATTTTTGACGCTTTCTCTACTCCGAGCGAAACAATAACAGTTGCCGCTTTTTGTTCTGGTCTCAGACTAGTTGTCATTATTGTCTCCTCCGTTCAACCATGCTTTCAGCAACTGGGCCGAAATCTCAGGATTTTGGTCTGCAAACTCACGGATGCTTTCACGCAGTTCTGCGCCCCGATCCACTTCCGGAACGAAAATCTCAGGTTCAACCGGTTCCACTTCTTCTTCCACTGTTTCTTCTTCCACTTCTGGTATGTCGGGAATCACTGGAACATCCTCCTGACTGTCCTCTGTTTCAACAATCATGGCTTTCTTTTTGTTTGCCCTTCTAATTGCCAATATGACGATCAATACAAGCAATAACACACCGACTGCAGCCGCAATCAGTATCCACTGATTCACAATCATACCCTTAGCCCCTGCTACTTCTGATGTTTCCGGCTGTTTTGGTACATCAACCGTATAGAACGGTGCAGCGACTGCAGTGATTTTCTCCGCTCTGTCCGCCTGGGCAATTCCTGCTGCATTACCAGCCAGATTACGGATATCATCCACTGTCAGCGTACCAAAATCAGTCCCATTCACAACTACGGAAACTGTAAGATTTTCAAGACTTCCGGGATTTATCTGTCCCTGCTCCTTAATCTGATTAATGAGGTACTTTCTGTTTAGACCACTGGAAGCGTAGGAACCATCTCCGCCGGTTCCTGTTCCTGCTGCATTATATTCCGGTATATCAGCATTTGCTTCTGATCCGGCAACGCCAGATGCTGTCTGCTTATCTCCGGAGAATTCTCTGTTAATGGACTCTTCTGAAATAATACCTGTTTTGTCCTTCTCGTCAATCTTATCCGGAGTATTATATACAATGCTCTCACGGATTAATTTATCCATATTGACCGTACATTTAGCGGAAACCTTTACGTTTCCGTTGCCGTATACCGGTCCCAGCACATTGATTACCTTGGCTGAAATCTGGTCTTCAATTACTTTAGCAATTTCCTCGCTTGCTTTTCCTGTATTAATATCCTCTTCTTCGGAATCTACGGTAATCTCTCTGCCGTTCCCGTCAAAGACAGAAACATTGTCAATGACCATTCCAGGGATACTTCTGGAAATAAGAAGCTGAATGGATTTTGCCTGCTCCTCGGAAGGTGATCCGCCGTCTTTCATCACAACAACAGCCTGGGCGCTCGCTTCCTTAGCACTATCCTCAGACAGCGCATACTTGGAAGTCTCTCCCAGGGCTATCGTTACATATGCTTCTTTTACACCATCAAAAAGCTGAATGGTTGAACCAATTCTGGTCTCCAGATCGTAAAGCTTAAAGGTCTTACGATCGGAATCTGTAGTCATTAAGTTAACATTATTTTTAAATACATCGTATGTAAATCCACTTTTGGGATACCCTTCTGAAACCAGCTTGGCTCTGGTCACGTCCATCTGCTCTACCGGTACCAGAATATCTCCGTTTTCATATTGATAAGAAACCCCATCCTCTTGCAGTTTACCTATAATCTGCTTGGCTTCCTCGTTGCCAATGCCTGTAAACATTACTTCAAAAGGCTTAGCTCTCATGGACAATGCCAGGATCACTGATCCGGCCACAACCAATACGCCTACGATTGAGGCTATTGCAATCTTCTTTGTCTTACTGCTAAGACCGTTTATAAATTCCTTAATTTTTTCCATCGCCTCTGTCCGCCCCGTTATCCATCTTAAATACTAATTCTCATCATTTCGTTATAAGATTCCAGTGCCTTATTACGAAGTGCTGTTAAAAGTTCTACTGATAACTGGGCTTTTGCTGCTGCTGCCGGAACGGTATGAGCGTCATCGATCTGACCTGTGGACAGTAAATATTCCTGGGTGGTCAATTCCTTATCCGTCGCTTTTACATTCTGAATGGCCTCTCTAAAAACATCCTGAAATACAGTACTTCCTGCATTTCCGGATGTTACCTTCTTGTCACTTCCAATATTTCCTATGGAATCCAAGGGAATGATGGGTGTTATGAACATCTGTTCCATATTATGTACCTCCTGTTTTAACCTTTAATTATCGTACGTAGTCTGCTTATCTCGCTGTTTAAAGCATTAAGTTCATATTGGTACTGCAACGTTGTTCTTGCTAATTCCACATTCTCCACGTCCATATTCACATTATTTCCATCCATTCTTGCTGATTCATTATCCGTATTTCTAATGAAATGTCTGGAACTTCCAATGATATTGCCTATGTCCTGAGATGTGCCCTCTCTTCCTGTCATCAAACGTTTGCGGAATTCATCTTCAAACGTTACATACTGGGCTTTGTATCCCGGAGTATCTCCATTGGCTATGTTGTTAAGGGTAACCTTCTGCTTTGACCACAGATAATCCAGAGTCTTCTCCGCCATGGAAATATTGTTTCCAAATATTAAATTCATCGGATTGTTCCTCACTTTCACTTCTTCCAGAAAATGCTCCTAAAACATTTTAGGGCTGTAAACTTCTAAATGTAGTTAAAATTTCGACAAGCTCTTCCAAAATTATATTTTTTTTGTAATTCAAAACTTACTTTATTTTACATTTTATTACATATATTGTCAAGAAAGTTCTAGTAAGCCAATATCCAAATACTGGTTATAATCTTGCTTACTATCCGGCATTTTGTATAATGAGTTTACCTAGATCGCCATTAGACTCTCCGTTGCTTTTTTTCTCCCATGACAGGCAGGTCTTCCCAGGTTTTCAAAAATGCCCATACTACCTCCGGGTCAAACTGCTTTCCGCTTCCTCTAAGCAGCTCCTTTTTTATTACCTCAGGGTCAAGCTTTGGTCGGTAGCACCGGTTGCTGCTCATGGCATCAAAGGAATCTGCTACGCAGATGATTCTTGCAAGTAAAGGGATTTGAGCTCCCATCAGTCCTTCCGGGTATCCTTTCCCATCAAACCGCTCGTGATGATACCTTGCTCCCAGTTCTAAGTCTCTGACGGTGGATATGTCTTTTAAAATATCTCCCCCAATGACCGTATGGGTTTTCATGATTTCCTTTTCTTCCGCTGTAAGCTCCGTGGTTTTTAGAAGTATCTCGTCCGGCACTCCTACTTTTCCCACATCATGAAGTAGGGCAATCTCATATAAACGCCTGATTTCCTCATTACACCAATTCATATTCTCCCCAATTAAGACAGAATATCTGGCCACTCGCTCTGAGTGTCCTTTTGTGTAGTTATCTCTGGCGTCTATTAAAGCCGCTATGGCATTGACAGAAGCCAGTGAAATGGTCTCCAGCTCTTTTGTCTTTTGCTCCAGCTTTCTCTTAAGCTGTCTGTTAGAATCTTTTGTATCCAGAGCCCGCCTGACTCTGCATAAAAGGACTTCCTTTACCACTGGTTTCGAGATGAAATCGTAGGCTCCCATCTTTAAGCATTCCGCTTCAATGGCCTTATCCGTTTGTGATGTTATGAAAATAACTGGTATGTCAGAACAGTCCGGTCTGGTTTTTAGCTGTTTCATAATCTGCCAGCCATCAATCTTAGGCATTGCCAGATCCAAAAGAATCAGGTCCGGTCTTATCTGTTCCATGTACCGGAATGCAATTTCTCCGGAAACAGTAGTAAACACCTCATAATATTCTGAGAGCATGTCTTCTAATACCCTAAGAAAAAAAGAAGTGTCATCAATTGCCAATATTCTGTACAAGCCTCTCCCCCCTTACTTTAAAAGCCGCCTCCAGCACAACCCTTCTTGCTGCGCTTTCCTTACCCCACACATTGTGACTAAGATACATAGTGTCTTTTATGAAATTCAGTAAATTCTTCACCCTCCAATCCTATACTGGTTGTATCAATAAAAAGAGAATCTGAAGAATCCACAATAATTTTTATATATTCTTTTAATAGGAACATTTACTTTTTGTTACCAAGAAAGTATATGGTATCAAAGGCATATATTTTGATACCTCTCATAAGTTTTGGTTTCACTTTTTGGTTATATTTCTATCAATTATTAACTTTTCTATATTTATATCGAAACCTAAGTCAAAATAATAAGCGATTTTAGTCGATTTTTGTCATTTTATCAGTATCTTAATACTCATTAACCAGGAATAGAGGATAAACGCTTGAAAATGCAGCTGTCAGGCCATGTGAAAACATAAAAAGTAAAGAGCAAAAGATAATTTTTTTCGAGAAAAGCTGGATTCAAGAAATGAGATTTGTCTTCATATAATAGAACGATAAACAAAATTATGAAATCTGAAATCAAATTTTAGAATGAAAGAGGAAGTAATAATGAATATAGAAAATTCAACTGCAGATGCCACTCAGGAAGACGCTTCCAAAAAGCAGTATGAGGAAGCGGTCAAACTTCAGGAGTTTCTTATTTCCATTGCCTGCCAGCTTCCAGCTGCTATAAGTAATAAAGAGCTTACTTATAGCAAAAGTCATATAAGAATTCTCTCCATTGGACTTTCCAGATTAGAATTCATCTGCCATGATCCGAAAATACTGGAAATTCCAGTCTCCTACCTGGCCATGTATGAAAACTCCAAGTGGACCATTGACAAATTAACGGAATTTATAGAGACAGACCAGCTAAAGAAAGCGGAGGATCTGGCAGAATTTCAATTGATCCCATTTCTTAAAGAATGGAAGGAGGATACCTATTTCTGGCTGTTGATTTATCCTGATAAAGAAAAAATGAGTCATTATTATGAACATGAGTTTATACCAAATCACCGGAACACCTATGAAGACAGGGGTAAGAACTACCTGGTCTCTATTTTCATTCCTGTTTATAATAAGGTAGAGTATACAAAAAAATGTCTGGAAAGCCTGTTTCGAAATACAGATTTCGCCAAACACTCCTGCGAGCTGATTCTGCTGAATGATGGCTCTACGGACGAAACGGAAGAATATTTCAAGGAATTGGGCATTCGTAAGGTACTGACTTTAAAACGAAATGTAAAAGCCATGATTTTTTCCCTAATGTACCGGGTATGTGAAGGAAAATATGCTGCCTTTATTAATAACGATACCATATTAACAAGCAACTGGCTGGATAATCTGCTGACCTGCATTCAATCCGATCCGGATATCATTTCCGTGGCTCCCAGTACGCCAAATACCAGCAACCTCCAGGGCATGGCGGATGAATTTACACCGGAGAATGCGGAAGAAAAAGCAAAGTCCCATAACGTCAAATGTCCCTACTTATGGGAAGAGAAATGCCGGCTTATGCCTGTAATTGCCCTTTATGATATTGATAAGGTAAATACCATAGGGTTTGCAGACCGGTTTTATTATACCATGGAATTTTGGGATGATGATTTCAGCCTTCGGGCGCGGAGGGCTGGTTACAAGCAAATACTGTGCAAGGATACCTGGTGTTACCACTTTGGCAGTATTTCCGGAAAGGAAGACCAGTTAAAATACCGGACGCTGCAAAATGGAAGAAGTCTGTTTATTCAGAAACACGGTGTGGACCCATGGGGGCATAACTTCTGCTATGATCCTTACCTTTTGACTCATTTAGAGACTACCTTTCCTGATCTTCCTGAGGACACCCCGATTCTTTCCATTGACCCCGGCTTTGGAGCTGATGTGATACAGCTTATGACCGGATTAAGGCGGTTGGGGAAAAAGGTTACCTTTTCCTTTGCCATTGGTGATTCCAATCTGGCTGATGACTTAAAGCCATTAAAGGGGACTGTCTCTATTGCAGAGTCAAGGTATGATATGCACCGCGCGCTCCCGGCTGGAAGCTATCAGTATATCTCCATTGGAAAGGAAATATCTCTTTACCCGGATTATTCGGAACTGTTAAAGGCATGTGCTTCTCGCTTGAAACCTGGAGGGGTGATATCCTTTTATTTAACCAACCCCTATTCTCTTGGCTTAAAAAGGGAGCTGGAGGAAGAGAGACTTCTAAATGGAAAGCATTCCATGACACTCATTCCTTTAAACGAAGTGGTATCAATCCTAATGGAACAGGGATTGAAGCCCAACGCGAGTGGCATCTTTGAGGCAAATCTGCCGTCTATTTTAATGCCAAACAGGTCAGAGCACCTAAATCGGTATCTGGTCCTTGCAACAAAGCCAAAATAAACAAAACTCCCTGTCAGGGCAGAAAGTATATCTTCTGCCTTAACAGGGAGACTTATCATTATGCTCTTGTATCTACGATCTGTCCAACACCACCAGGAGGTATCTGACCAGGAGCTGCACGGCTTATCATATCGAGAAGTCCGGCTGCCTGCTGTTCTTGCTGATTCATGGCCTTTTTTGCAATAGAGAGACCTGCCTCCTGCTGAACCCTTGCCATGCTCATATCCATGCTAAATGCAGCAACATCCATATTCGTTCTCCTTTCATGCAGTCGTAACTGCAATCCCCATTATCTTTTGCTTCTTATTATATATCGGATATAAAAAGCTTCTGATAACAGGCTGATATGAAATTACGATTCTTTATAAAGATCCAGGGTAAACCAGAATTCAACACCACCTAAGACATTGCGCACCCCGCAGGATTTCTTATGGGAATCCATAATGGCCTTAACGATAGAAAGTCCGATGCCGCTGCCACCATATTCCCTTGTGTGGGCCTTATCAACCTTAAAGAATTTAGTCCATAGTTTAGGTATGTCTTCTTCCGGAATGTTCTGACCTGTGTTAAACACGGTTACAAGGGCTTCCGCTCCTTTTTCTTCTGCGGTAATGATAATAGTTCTATCTCCGCCCAGATGGTTTAAGGCATTATTCAGATAATTGGTAATGACTTCTTCTATTTTAAATTCATCGGCACAGACGTAAATGGGTCCGCACTCCTCAAGCTTTACGGTTGCATTGTTATGCTGAATCAAGATTCCCGCTGAGTTTATCACTCCACGAATGAGCTCCGTTATATCAAACCGTTCCTGCTGGAGAGCGTCGTTTCCAAATTCGATGGCGGTAAGATTTAATAGCTGACGGACCATCTTGTTCATCTTATTGGCTTCATCTATAATTACTTCACAGTAGTATTCCCTGCTTTCAGGATCATCTGCCATTCCCTCGGTGAGCCCCTCGGCATATCCCTGGATTAAGGCAATGGGCGTTTTTAATTCATGAGATACGTTTGCAATAAAATCCTTACGCATGTCGTCGATTTTGACTTTCTCTTCAATATCCTTTTGAAGCTCCTCATTGGCAGCCCGCAGCTCTCCTATGGTATCCTTTAACCGGTCAGAAAGCTTGTTCATACTGTTTCCTAAAATGCCGATTTCATCTTCTTCTTTTCCCGTATACTTAGCATCAAAATCCAGGCCGGACATCTTTTCCGACAGGTTAGACAATGCAAGTATGGGGGAAGTGACTCTTTTGGTGGTAAAATAGGTAATAATGCTTCCGACCAAAAGTGCGACGCCGCCCACATAAGCAAGAAACCGATTGGATAAGGACACACTTTCCCGGATGCTGGCAAGGGGTATGGATATGAGGAAAATAGTCCTGTTATCGGAGAAATATCCCCAGCTTTCCAGATAGTAAGAATCCGACCTTGTATCATAGGTCTTTTGAATTACGTAATTGTCGTACTTCTTCATTATATTCGTGTGCGGCATATCTTTTCCAAAGATATAATCCTCCACACGATTGGTTAAAAACTGGCGGTCTCCGCTGGTTGACATAAGAGCTTCATCTGTGGAGCTGTCGATTAAGACCATGGCAAGGTTATATTTCTCTCCCATGATGCGGAACATCTTTTGGACAGGACCTTCATTTTTAAAGTCCTTATCATAGGTATCCTTATAATACCCAATAATTCCTTTTCCGCTTTCATTGGCTTCTGCTACCACTTGGTCAATCTCATTATAGGCGCGTTCCAGAATGTGCACTTTATCTATGGTGTAGAAGCTTTCTAAAAACCAGCTGTTGACGCACCAGGTAGAAATAAGCACAAACGCCATCAGTCCTACAAAAATAATGGCGTATCGTGCTTTTATGGAATGTTTCATTGACTCACCTCAAATTTATATCCCATTCCCCATATGGTTTTGATGTAATCTCCCTTTTCCCCCATCTTGCTTCGAAGCTTCTTTACATGGGTATCTATGGTTCTGGCATCTCCAAAATAATCGTAATTCCATACATTATTTAAAATCTTTTCCCTGGACAGGGCGATTCCCTGATTTTCAAGGAAATAAGCTAACAGTTCAAATTCCTTAAAGCTTAGTTCAATGTAGGTTCCGTCAATGGTTACCTGATGGGCAGCCTTATCAATACAGATTCCTCCGATCTCCACCTCATCGGCTGGAACTGCATTGCTTCTTCTTAAGATGGCCTCTACTCTTGCAACTAAAATCTTAGGGCTGAAAGGCTTTGAGATATATTCATCCACACCAAGGTCAAAGCCCTGAAGCTCATCTCTTTCTTCTCCTCTTGCCGTCAGCATGATAATCGGGACCTGAGAATATTTGCGGATGGTCTTAAGGGTTTCCCAACCGTCCATCTTAGGCATCATAACATCAAGGATAATCAGAACGATATCTTTCTGTTCAAAGAATACGTCCACAGCCTCCTCTCCATTGGCAGCCTCTACTACGGTAAATCCCTTCACACTCAAAAAATCCTTTACCAGCTTTCTCATTCTGGATTCATCATCAACCACTAATATTTTTAGCTGTTCCATCGCAACCTCCTGAAATCAGATCCTTTTTCTTTTCATGTATTTCTGAGCATATTGTAACAAATGAAAAGAGGAATTTCTACATTTTCACAGAGATTTCACACGAATAAGCGAGAAATGACTGTCCATGGAATAATTCCCCCAATTACAGGGTTATATTCCATAAAAAAGCAGATACACCAAAGGTGCATCTGCTTCTATATATAAATATTATCTTAATTCAGTAGTTGGAATGGTATCCATATCGTCAAATGCCTGATTCTCTCCACCCATTGCCCAGATGAAGGTGTAATTGCTGGTACCTGCTCCGGAATGGATGCTCCAGGATGGGCTGATCACTGCCTGCTCATTCTGCATTACGATATGTCTTGTTTCATTGCCTTCTCCCATCATGTGGAATACTACATTGTTCTCCGGAATCTCGAAGTACATATAGATTTCCATACGTCTCTCATGAGTGTGGGATGGCATGGTGTTCCAAACGCTTCCTGCATCTAAAACAGTCATACCCATGGAAAGCTGACAGGTTTCCAGTACGTCTGGGTGAATGAACTGGTTGATGACACGCTTGTTTGCTGTTTCCATTGCTCCAAGAGGCTTTTTCGCTGCCTTTTCAATAGGAATAAAGGTTGTTTTGCATGCCTTGTGAGCTGGTGCACTTACCATATAGAACTTGGCAGGGTTTGCTGCATCTGCACTGGAGAAGGTAACTTCCTTTGTTCCTTTTGTGATGTATAAGCAGTCTTTGTAATTCATCTTGAACTCTTCCCCATCTGCAACAATGGTTCCTGCTCCACCGATATTAAAAATACCGATCTCACGTCTCTCAAGGAAATAGCTTGTACCAAAATTTTTCCAAACATCAATACCTTTGTCAATAGAAACAGATTCTGTTGTAGGCATACAACCTAATGTAACCATACGATCTACATGGGAATATACAGCTACCACTTCATTGGCAACGTATAAATTTTCAATTAAAAATTCATTTCTTGTTTCTTCTGTTGTGTAGCGCTTGAAATCTCTTTGATTTGCTGAGTAACGGATATCCATTTATTAAAACCCTCCTTGTTGTATTTAGAAATAACTGACCACTCTCATGGTATCACAAGCAGGTTTTTAATTCAACCGGTTCTTAGATTTATTGTGAAAAACCAACAACAAATCCTGTTTTCCATGAAGTAAAATCATTCACTTATTTAAAGAATGTGAAATTTAGCCAC
This sequence comes from Lacrimispora xylanolytica, assembly GCF_026723765.1. Lineage (NCBI taxonomy): Bacteria > Bacillati > Bacillota > Clostridia > Lachnospirales > Lachnospiraceae > Lacrimispora > Lacrimispora xylanolytica. The sequence continues at coordinate 837,763 of NZ_CP113524.1, read as the reverse complement.
TTCATCACGCAGCAGATTTGCCTGTGCCGACAGCTCTTCACTGGAAGCAGAGCTTTGCTCTGCCGTAGCTGCATTGCTTTGCACCACAGCGGATATCTGATTAATTGAAGAGGTAACCTGCTCCATAGCCACTGACTGCTCCCTGGAAGCCTGCTCTACCGTCTCCATAAGCTCTTTGACATGCTTGGCCTGATTGGTCGCATCGGAGAGAAGCTCTGCATTTTCTTTTGCCGTGGTAAGTCCGTCTTCTACGGCACGGGTCGCATTCTCAACCAGAAGTGCTGTACGTTTTGCTGCCTCGGCTGCCTTTGCCGCAAGACTTCTTACCTCGTCAGCTACCACAGCAAATCCCTTTCCGGCTTCGCCTGCCCGGGCAGCTTCCACCGCAGCATTTAAAGCCAGGAGGTTTGTCTGGGAAGCAATTCCATCGATGTCCTTCGTGATCTTTCCTATTTCATCTGAGGTAATCTTGATTTCATCCATGGCATTTAGCATCTGCTTCATCTTATCATTGCTCTCTTCCACACGAGATACGGTCTGCTCCACATAGTCAACAGCTTCTTCTATATGAGTGGTATTCTGCTCTACCTGAGAGGAAACCACTGTTATGGAGGAAGAAAGCTCTTCTATGGTTCCAGCCTGCTCTGTGGCACCGGCAGCCAGAGCCTGAGCGGCATCTGCCACCTGGGTAGAACCTGCATTTACCTGGTCAGCTGACTGACGTATGATTTTCAGCGTCCGGTTTAACTGCTGGTAAATAAGAGTCAGAGAATTATGGATCGGTGCAAAATCTCCTGCATATCTTTTTTCCACAGGAAGGGTCATATCTCCCCGTGACATATGCTCCATGTGATTGGTAATATCTGCAACTACCTCTGCCATTTGTCCTATCAGCTCATCCGTTGCCTTTGAGAGGACTTCCAGCTCATCTTTTGTCTCGCTGATGGTCACAGGGGGTGTATGAACATCTCCCTCTGCCAATAGCTTAAGACGTTTAGCAACAGGGGTTAAGGGTGCGGTAATCTTACTCAGACGGCCAGTAAGAATGAAAAGGCCTGCTGCGCAAATCCCAAGCGAAACCAAAAGAAGGAAAGCCATTTCCATCAGCTTCTCCTTCTGGTGAGCAGCCACCGCGTCATTGATATCGTCAATGTAATTTCCGGTGCTGATATTCCAGTCATAAGGCGCGAATCTGAGTGTGTAGGCTCTCTTTGCGTACACTCCATCCTGACCAGGCTTCGTGAAATAAAAATCAGTAAATCCGCCTCCTGATTTTGCGCCATTCTCAATAAAGCTTCTGATATAATAATTGCCTGCTTTATCCGTCTCATCGAACCGTTCTTTTCCTTCATATTCAGGATTCATGTGCACGGCGCAAAGACCGTTCGACGTATCTGCCCAGAAATAACCGCTTCCTCCATCGTATCTGGCATTACGGACTATGCTTTCTGCATTCTTTTTCGCCTGCTGCTCCGTAAGCTCACCGCTTTCATAGCGCTTATAGTTGTCATCCAATACACTGACAAGATTTTCAACTGCCGTCTTAATATTCTGATCATAGCTTTCATAACTGGACTTAATCCAGTTTTGATATGCACGGTCCAAGCTGATGTAGGAAATTACTGTTAATACAAAAATTGTAGTGAACAACATGGCACTGACAAATAAAATCAGTTTTCCCCTGACCTGCAATCGTTTCTTCTTTTGCGTCTCCATTATGTATTCCTCCATGATTGCATAGACTTAATAATATTCATTATGATACATCCAATATCTGACAAGTGCAACGCGAGTTTGGTGTAATAATGTATAACTTTTTACTTTTATGTCTTATTTTATCTTTTTATAAAAATTATAATTCTATACTTGTATCATAATTTAAGCTTCACCATCAATATAAGCTGTTTTCTTACACAAAAGACTTTACAATACACAATTCAGACAAATATAGAACAGATACTAAAAAACTGCGAAAAATATAGGTTTATTCTGTTTTATAACCATCAATAATCCACACCAGTTGAAAGCGCAGGAATTCATTATCTGCTCTTACAATCAAATAGCACAAAAGAAAAAATGCGCCCTGACCCAAGGCTTGTTGGGTTCAAGGCACATTTTAAGAAAGATTTAACCTTTCTTTGTTGCAATTACCATTTGCAGATTATTCTTTAATCGGGCATCCTCCGGGGCATGCTCTAATGCTCTTTTCGCATGCTCTTCGGACTCATCAAGCATTCCCATACGGTATGCAGCTATGGAGCAAAGATCATCCGGGGTATAATCCCAGGAATAGCCCATATTTACAAACGTTCTGGATTTTTCTGTTATTTTTAATGCTTCCTTTGCCATATAGTAGCTCATGGTCCAGTCCTTCAGCTCGTAGCACATTCTTGCAAATTCCACATAAGGATCCCTCATGGTGGGTACCTCGGCTATGGCGCGGTAATACCAGCTGTATGCTTCCTTCGTCTTTCCAAGCCGGTAATAGGCTCTTGCAATCCAGCGCATGGCTGCACATCGTTCATCCGGCCAGTTAGCGGACGGAAGATTCAGATACTCATTTAAGGTATCAATGCATTTCTGCCACTGGCTTTTATACATATATTCCCTGCCAAGATAATACCGCATCCGCTCATCCTCAGGCGTTTCCTCCACAGCAAGCTCTAAAAGGGGCAGATAAGACCCTCTGGATTTTGTAGGATCGGGATGATGGTTGAGTACCATACCTTCGATATATACGGTTTCCAGAGGCTGAGTTCCCACATACTGAACGAATTCATGGATAGGACATTTCCAGCGGAAGTTCTTACGCTCATGCACCTTAAAGTAGTAGAACTGAATATCCGGGGTTCCGTCTGCCTTAAGGCTCCAGTTATAAAGATAACGGCCGGTCTTTGAAATATCTCCCTGGTGCACTGGCTTGTGATTTAACCATGCTTCCTCCAGTTTTTTTCTCCAGCCGGGTTCAAAAAGCTCATCTAAATCTGTACAGACGCAAACGTCCACATCTTCCGGAACGTGATCCAGAGAAATGTTTCTGGCAACATCAAATCTCCATGGCTTTACGATATCCACGTAAACCACAGCGCCTCTTTCCCGAAGCTTCTCTACGGTGCCATCATCAGAACCTGTATCCGTCACAACAATAAGGTCAGCCTCGTTCATGGAATCCATCCATTGATCCACAAAGGCAACTTCATTCTTACAGATGGCATAGACACATATCTTTAATCCGCTCATGAGGATACCTCCTCACTGGTTTCTTTCTTGCACCGGTCTTCGATTAAGGCAAGATTGCTCTTAAGCCTTGCATTGTCAGGATCCATGGAAAGGGCTTTCTTTGCATGTTCCCTTGCTTTTTCATACATGCCCATCCGATATCCGCTGATGGCACAATAATCATAAAACGCATAGCCCCAGCTCACTGGATCTACCAGATAACTTCCCGTGCTCTCTGTAATTGTGAGACCTTTTTCTGCCATCGCATAGCAAAGGGGCCAGTCGCCTTCCAAGTATCCGGCTTTTGCAAGGGCCAGATAAGGTTCTCTTACATCAGGGTCCTCAGCAAGCGCTTTAAAAAGCCAGGACCTTGCTTCTCTTTTATTGCCAAGCTCTTCAAAGCTGTGAGCAATAAAACGCATGGAAGCACTTCTCTCCTCCAGCCATTTCGCAGTTGGAAGGGAAAGGTGACGTTTTAAAGTACTGATTGCTTTCTCATATTGACCATGAAATACATACTCTCTGCCCAGCCAGAACGTGGCTCTGTCATCTAAGGGATTTTCCTCCACAGATAATTCCAGGAGGGGAAGATACTGACTTCTTGGTTTCGATTCATCCGGAAAATGATTCAGCACCATACCACTGATCCAGCCAGATATTTCCGGTGTTTCCCCGCTGTATTCTAAAATTTCATGTACGGGATGAATCCATTTGTAATGGTTTCTTGCGTGAATTTTTTCCATGGGAAACTGTTTCTTCGGACTTCCGTCAGGATTGCAGCTGAAGGAAAATAAATAGCGTGCTCTTGTCTGTCCCGGTTTCCACTGAGCCTCCAGCTTCTGTCTCCACCCTGGTTCAAATACTTCATCAAGATCATTGGAAACGCAGATATCTGCATCTTCTGGAATATGGTTCATGGCCACATTTCTGGCGGTATCAAAGCGCCAGGGAGAAATGGTTTCCTCATAAACAATGGCTCCGCGTTGCCGAAGCTTTTCCACGGTTTTATCTGTGGAACCGGTATCAGTTACAATCACTTCATCTGCTTCTGATACCGCGTCCATCCATCGGTCCACAAATTCTACTTCATTCTTACTGATTGCGTATACACATACCTTATATCGATTCACTTTGACCAACTCCTTTTGGGGATCCATACTTATATTTCATTATACGTACCTTATTCCCTCCAGATAACCGGATTCCTGCCCCCATTTTATTTGCTAAATTAAGTATATGCAGATAGGACTTGTTCTGTGAAACGATAGGGTTAATCCGTTACTTTTACTCCGTAGACCATTTCATATATTTCCTTTTTATAGGGCAGAAACTCCTCTTTCGTCATGGGGCCCCCATAGCTCATGATCATGAGCCTGAGGGGATTGTCTTCTGGCTTTAGAGGCATCTGCTCATAGAAAAATGGATTTAAGTGAAACCCTAGTCTTTCATAGAAACCAGCTCTGCGGCCAGTCATTGGGTCAGCTTCTGTCACAGGCTCTATCTCAAGAAATACTGGTTTTTCTGTCTCTTTTAAAACCTCCTCCACAAGGCGTTTTCCATATCCCTTGCCTCTGGACTGCTTTAAGGTGGCAAGATGCTCTAAGAAAATACAGCCAGAAAGCTCCCAGTATCCTAAGAAGGCAAAAACCCTTCCCTCTTCTTCCACGATGCGGATACGGTAAAGAGGATGATCAAAGACTCTTTCCTGTCCCTCTCTGGTTCGCCGCTCAATAGCTGGAAAAGCTTCTTCATAAACCTGGTATATTTCCTCAAATCGGGACTTCGGGTGTTTTAACAGCATAACAATTATCTCCTAATCATATATGAATTCTCCTTTTAGTGTACCATTTCCGGAGGGAAGAAACAAGCAAAAAGCCTGTCCCGGTCAAACCGGAACAGGCTGCCTATATACATTTACTTTGTGGTGATTCTGCCTTGGCCTGCTGGATTTGCATAATCGCTGCCTACATTTCCGCCTAACTGATTGCGGATATAGGAGGATAAAAGGTCAACATCAGTGATGACCTCATCACGGATTATTTTGCTTCCTTTAAACATGGTCATTCCGTCACCGCCTGATTTCAGCATGTAGTTATGAGAAGCAACGGTGTAGGTCTTATTTACGTCAAGAGGTGTTCCCCCCACCATAATATCAGAAACCCGGTAAGCTCCATTTACCTTAAGGAAGTTCCCTTTCTCATCTACCTGGACACTGGAAGGAGTCTGAGAATTGATGGTATAGGTAAGACCGGATACCTGAAGGAAGCCGCCGCTTTCCTTGGGATAATTCTTGGAAGCCATTTCAAGTGCATCCTTTATCTGCTGTCCCTTTACTTCTGCTACACAGCCCATGTTTCCAAAGGGGAATACGGTAAGGGTATCGTTATATGTAATATTTCCCGGCTTTATGCTGGCTCTGACTCCACCACCGTTTGAAAGGCCGATATCAGCTCCAAGCACCACGCGGTAGGCATCTGCGCAAAGATCTCCAAGATTTGTTTCTCCGCTTCTGACTGCCCGGTTTCCCGTAGCCGGATTATTAATGGTAAGTTCTGTGTCCGTGCGCCCGATGACTGTTTTTAAGGTTTCGTTATACTGGGACTGGATTGCTTTTATGAAACGGTCTGTATCGTAATCAATGGCTTTTCCATCGGCTGTTACTGCACTCTTTGCCGGAATTATAAGCTGAGAACCGACGGTTAACACGTTGGGGTCCTTTAATACGGCTCGGTTGGAATTATATATTTCCCGGTAACGGTCATAGGAGCCTAATTCTCTTTTCGCAATTCGGCTTAAGGAATCTCCCTTTTTCACAGTATAGGTACTTGTAACAACTCCTTCTGGTACCTTGGTGACCATCTCACTGGTCATGGTTCCATCTGTTTTAATGGTAAGCTTGCCGATATTCTTAAGTTTTGTTCCTGTCTGGGTAAGAAGCACGTCCTTACCATCTTTGTTCTTTACGTATTTATTGTAGACTTCATGAGAATGACCGTCGATGACAGCATCAATTCCTGCCGTATTTTTAATGACGTTGTCAGAGGTCCACTGGTCTGTGGTTCCGTTCTCTCCAAGATGGCCGACTAAAACAACGATTTCTGCACCTTCTGCTTTTGCATGATCTACAGAAGCCTGAATCTGGGTATAGAGCTTTTTACCGCTTTCATCTTCACAGAACCCATAGATGTAGGTTCCGTTTCCATCCTGAAAATAGGTTGGAGTTGACTTTGTAAAGCTTTCTGGCGTGGTGGCTCCTACAAATGCAACCTTGGTATTTCCATAGGTAAACATCTTATAAGGGGCAAATACAGCAGAGCCTGTCCGAAGATCCATAAAATTGCTGGAGTAATAGCCGCAGTTTAGCTTTTCTGCCAGCTCCAGAAAACGGGGCATTCCATAATCAAATTCATGGTTGCCTGGAACCGCGAAATCATAACCGACTTTATTCATAATGTCGATTAAATATCCACCATCAGAAAGTGTTCCAATGGGGGCACCCTGTATGGCATCTCCACCATCTACCAGGGCAACATAAGGAGTCTGGGCCAGCATCTCTTTTTTATAGAGAGCAAGTCCTGCATATCCAATGTTGTCATCCACCCCGCAATGGACATCGTTGGTGTATAAAACCACAATATCCTTGTCCGCGGCAAATGAAGGGATGGATATGCCCGTAGTAAGAGAGAGTACCATTAAAAGAGCTATCCACAGTGACAGAAACCTTCTTTTCATACTTCCTTTCATTGCTTGAATCCTCCTTTGGAAATGCTTATTTTTACCTTATTATACCAGATTCATGTAAAAAGACTATATAATTTTATTAAAACTTTAATTTATTCTGAATACCCTTGTATAACCCATCTAAATCCATTCATTTCAACAAAAAAAGATGTTCCCCCCTTTATTTATTCCATACGGAGAGAACATCTTATCTTCTATTTCTTATTCATTTTCTTTACTAATTCCAATTCGAAGTTCTTCCAGCTGCTTTGGATCAACCGGAGCCGGAGCTTCTGACATGAGACAGGAAGCATCCTTAACTTTCGGGAATGCCATTACATCACGAATGCTGTCCGCTCCTACCATGAGCATGACCACACGGTCAAGTCCATAGGCAAGTCCTGCGTGAGGTGGGACACCGAATTTGAATGCATCAAGGAGGAATCCGAACTGCTCCTGAGCCTGCTCTTTGGTAAAGCCAAGAACTTCAAGCATTTTGGACTGAATGTTTGCCTGATGGATACGGACAGAACCACCGCCAAGCTCCGTTCCGTTAAGAACGATATCATATGCTTTGGCACGCACTGCGCCAGGATCGCTGTCGATCAGAGCCCAGTCCTCATCCATAGGCATGGTAAATGGATGGTGCATAGCGGTAAAACGGCCCTGCTCCTCAGAGTACTCTAACAGTGGGAATTCAGTTACCCATAAGAACTTGAAATCATCTTTTTTCAAAAGCTCAAGCTGTCTTGCAAGCTCAAGTCTTAAATTTCCTAATACATCAAATACTACTTTATCTCTGTCTGCTGCGAACAGGAGTAAATCTCCTGGCTTTCCGCCCATGGCTGCTGCCAGAGTTTTTAGCTCTTCCTCTGTCATGAACTTTGCAAAGGAACATTTGTAAGTTCCGTCTTCACCAATAGCAAGGTAAGCAAGTCCCTTGGCTCCAAAGCCTTTGGCATATTCCACCAGGGCATCAATCTTCTTACGAGGCATAGCTCCCTGGCCTTCAGCATTGATTCCACGAACAGAGCCGCCCTGTTCTAAAGCGCCCTTAAATACAGCAAATTCTGTATCCTTTACCACATCAGAAACATTGGTAAGCTCCATGCCAAATCGCATATCCGGCTTATCGGAACCAAAGCGGTCCATGGCCTCTCTCCAGGTCAGTCTTGTGATTGGAAGGGAAAGGTCATAGTTGCAGATTTCTTTAAATAATTTCTTTAACAGTCTTTCATTGACATTTAATACATCGTCAACGTCAACAAAGGAAAGCTCCATATCGATCTGAGTAAATTCCGGCTGTCTGTCGGCTCTTAAGTCTTCATCCCTGTAACATCTGGCAAGCTGGAAGTAACGGTCATAGCCAGAGCACATCAAAAGCTGTTTATAAAGCTGTGGAGACTGGGGAAGAGCATAAAAGGAACCTGGATGTACACGGCTAGGTACCAGATAATCTCTGGCGCCTTCTGGTGTACTCTTAATCATGGTAGGTGTTTCAATCTCTAAAAATCCCTCTTCTGCAAGAAATGCTCTTGCGAGAGTAGCCACCTGGCTTCTTACCATAATATTCTTTTGAAGATCTGGTCTTCTTAAATCCAGGTAACGATATTTTAATCTCAGTTCTTCCTTAGTCTTACTATTCTCTTCAATCGGAAATGGCGGAGTCTCGGATTCAGAGAGGATTCTTAAGCTCTTTGCGCGCACTTCAATGGCACCGGTAGCCAGGTTTTCATTGACACCACCTGCCCGGCTCTCAACAACACCGGTAACTGCAATTACAAATTCGCTTCTTAACCGTTCTGCTTTTGCAAAGCTTTCCGCTCCGCATTCGCTTTCTTCAAAAATAATCTGCAGAATTCCGGAACGATCTCTTAAATCAACAAAGATAATTCCTCCTTTGTTTCTGCTTTTCTGAACCCAGCCCATAACAGTCACTTCTTTGCCTGCATCAGCTGTGGTAACCTCTGTACACCTATGGGATCTTTTTAATCCCAGCATTGACTCTGCCATATTTTCCTCCTGCTTATCCTTATTTCAAACTTTCTTTATAAAATTCTTTAAACTGGGTATAGCCTTCTTTTAAAAGACTATCCTTCTGGAATTTTTTATTTTTATTCATCTGGGAAACCAGTACGGTCACTCCCTTAGCCCGCTCTTCCATGGCCTCCTTCATGGCCTGATTGGTCACCTCATCGCTTACGCCTTTTTCAAGAAGAAATGCTATTTTTTCCTGACTGCCGGGTACGGTAAAGCCTTCATCCATTAAGATGGTGATGATGCGCTCAAAGCCAATGGAAAAACCGCATGCCGGAGTATCCATTCCCGTAAATTTACCGATCATCTTATCATAGCGTCCGCCGCCGCCTACTGAGCCTGGGAATCCATCTACCTGAATCTCAAAAATGGTTCCGGTATAGTAGGACATGCCTCGTACTAAGGTAGGGTCAAACTGAATGGAGAACTGGCAAGTAGAAATTCCAGTCACACTATCAATGATAGCCGCAAGATTTTCTGCCTGCTCTGGGTCCATGGAGCCCTTTAAAGTTTCCCCAAGGCTTCTGACTCCAGATGCATCCCGTGTTACAGACTCAAACAGGGATAAATATTTCTTGACCTTTTCTTCTTCATAGCCAGCTTCCTTAAGCTCTCTTTCAACGCCATCCATGCCGATCTTGTCCATCTTATCCAGAATAATAAATACCTGGTCATAGGACTCTTCCGGAAATCCACAAAATGCTGCCATTCCCTTTAAGATGTTACGGTCATTGATTCTTACCGTATATCCTTTAAAACCAATCTTACCAAGAAGGGTTGTGGTAGCCAGAATCAGATCGATTTCCGCCAGTCTGCTGGCATCTCCAAGGATGTCGATATCGCACTGAACGAACTGTCTGAAACGTCCTTTTTGAGGGCGGTCAGCTCTCCAGACACTTCCCATCTGAAGGGATTTAAAAGGAGCCGGAAGGGAAGCTGCATTGTTGGAATAATATCTGGATAAGGGGACAGTTAAATCGTAGCGGAGCCCGCTGTCTGTCAAATCATTTTCTTCCCTAGCTTCCTCCACATTTAACTTTTCTCCCCGCTTCATAATCTTAAAGATCAGCTTTTCATTGTCTCCGCCCTGTTTGCTGGACAGATTTTCAATGTGTTCCACGCAGGGAGTTTCAATGGAATGAAAGCCAAAGCCACCGTAAGTTTCACGTATCTGGTTCATTACGTATTCACGCACCTGCATTTCCGCGGGCAGAATATCCTTCATTCCGGTAACCGGTTTCTTTTTCAATGCCATCTCATTCACTCCGTTTTTCTAAATTTAATTGATGAATCCTGCCTCTATTTTAAATTACATTTCTAATTTTGCAAGCATTTTTTCTTTTCTTTCCAGCATTTCGTCAATTCTTGTGATGTACTGCTCCACATCTTTGACATTTTCCACACGTTCCAGTCGATTCTCACTGGGGAATACCACCTTTGTGGTGGTTCCTGCGCCTAGGGCAATTATGGTCTGCTTTTCTTCCATAATGAGAATGTTGTAGATACATGCCTTGCCTGGCTGGGAATAGCCCACATTTTCAAAATTTCCTGCCATGTTTTTCTGCCGGTATAAGTAATACGGCTCTTGTCCCATCTTCCTGGCATACTCTGCGGTTAAGTCGATCATCTCCTGGGTGTTCACCATCTTATAATCGCCATACTTTTCCTTAAACATATTAAGGCGTGCCGCACGCTTGATTGCCAGGGAATGAACGGTGATGCTGTCAGGGGATAAGGCCTTTATTTCTTCCATGGTATTTCTCACGTCTTCCATATCTTCTTCCGGCAGACCGATGATTAAATCCATGTTTATATTATCAAATCCAAGCTTTCTTGCCAGATGGAACTGTTCCTTTACCATATCAACGGTATGCCTTCTTCCGATGATGGAAAGGGTCTCCTGCTTCATGGTCTGTGGATTGATAGAAATACGGGTCACTCCATGAGCTTTTAATACTCTCAGCTTGTCCTCTGTAATGCTGTCCGGCCTTCCGGCTTCCACTGTAAATTCCTTGACCGTACTAAAATCAAAGGTATCATATAGCCTCTTAATCAGTACATTAAGGTGTTGGGCGGAAAGAGACGTAGGAGTGCCGCCGCCGATATAAACGGTATCAAGGACTCTGCCCTTCATCTTTTCGGCAGTATAGTCCATCTCACGAAACAATGCCTCCAGATATAGCTCCATACGTTTTTCCCACTGTCCGATGGGGAAGGACGTAAAGGAGCAGTAGAGGCAGGTAGTGGGGCAAAATGGGATTCCTACATAAAGACTGTAGCCATTTTCATAATCAATCTCCGAAAGAAGGCTGATTTCCCGGCTTGCGATTTCAATGCTTAAATCGGTCTTGGCATCACTTGCAAGGTATGTCTCTTTCATATGAGATTTAACCTCCTCTTTGGAATGTCCTTCCAAAAGCTTTGTCATTGCAATCTTAGTCGGCCGGATTCCGGTCAGGGTACCCCAGGGTAGCTCCATTCCCGTCAGTTTCCTTGCCATCTGATAAAGCATTCGCTTGATCCGGTTCTTTGTTTCGAAACGGTCGGGATAATGGACGTTTACAAAATCCGCAATTTCCTCATCGCCTTCCATATCCCTGATTTTAAGTAAAAAGCTGTCCTCCCGGGTCTGGCTTTGCACCTTGAGACGGTAATCTTCTCCCTCTGTTTCCTCATGGGCAAAGCTTTCCCCTGGATAAAAGGCCATTAATAACTCTCTGATATCCTGTTCAAAGGACTGGTCATCTAAAAATAATCCTATCATGTGTTTTCCTATCCTCTGTATAATGCCACCGGATTATAAACTAATTCATGGCCAATGGTTGTCATATCTCCATGTCCCGGATAGACAAGGGTGTTCTGAGGCAGCACAAATAGCTTTTCTCTGATGGATTGAATAATTTGGGACTGATTTCCCATCGGAAAGTCTGTTCTTCCTAACGATTCCTGGAATAAGGTATCTCCGCTTATGAGCACCTCTTCCTCTGGGATCAGGAAGCAGACAGAGCCTGTGGTATGGCCGGGTGTGTGAATGACTTTAAAGTCAATTCCAGCTACCGTTACCTGTTCTCCGTCCTTTAACCAAACATCAGCCAGAACGGTATACCCGCTGCCGCCAAATCCGCCGGATAAATTAACAGACGGGTCCATGAGCGTGTTCTTTTCATGCTCTCCCGCGTAGATTTTGATATCCGGATACCAGCGTTTTACTTCATCTATTCCAAGTATGTGGTCAAAATGTCCGTGTGTTAAGAATATCGCTTTTGGCGTAACTCCATGCTCTTTGCATGTTTCAACCAGATAACCGCCCTGTGCCCCAGGATCGACTAAGACTGCTTCTTTACGTGATTCAAGGAACAGGATATAGCAGTTGGTGCCGATCTGTCCCACCGCATAGGTTTTTATTCTGAAATCGCTCATGTTCTCTCTCCTGACTTAAATTGTCTGTATGTAACTATTTATAAGGATAATACCGGAATGTCTGTGCCGTATAAGAGCTTAACCCCATAATGATCTGCATATTCCGTCCATAGCAGGTTCTTCTCCTGTCTGGTGGTTATAAAATAATCTGCATTGGTAAACAGGCCTCTTACATCGCCTTGGGGTACGGAGTCTATTATCATGATATCCTCTTCCCAGCCATTATAATCCTTTAACGCATCTAAGAGTGCAGCTTTGTCTCCCTCACCCTCTGGCACTGTGGGAAGATAAAGAATCAGCCTTAAGCTGTGAGGCGTCTTTGGATAGGCATAAAATTCCTTTAAGACCTTCTGCCAAACAGAGAAGGGCTCCTTATGATCCATAATAAAAAGTATGTTCTTTCTTTCCTCTTTCTCAAAAACAGGAATCACCTGATTCCAGGAATCTCTGGCATTCTGATGCCATTTGCCGATAAAGGTCTCCACCGGCTGAAAGAAATCCTCTCTCCGGGACTGAATGGTTTCCTGATCCCAGTTCCACCACCCGATCTCACTAAAAGCTTCTCTCTGTTCTTCGGGAAACCGGTATCCAATGATCTTTGCCGGATTCCCTGCCACAATGGCGTAAGCCGGGACATCCTTTGTCACCACGCTTTCCGCGCCTATGATGGCACCGTTATGAATGGTGATGCCGCTTATAATGGTAACGCCATGCCCCACCCAGACGTCATTTTGAATGAGCACACTGCCCTTTCGTTTCAGCCTGCTGGGTCTTGCCTCCTGAAGAAGAGAAGGGCTTCCCTGAAATACGGATTTATAATCATGGTTTAAATTGACGAGGAATGTGATTTTCTCTGCGAGAGCGCAGTATTTACCGATTTGTATACAATGTACACCTTCTGCATAATTAAAATTAATTCCAGACTGGATCTCAGCACCTACAATGTAGCTGTCAATATCCAGCTGCAAAAGGGGAAACGTTTTGTCTGTTCCTGGTACCGGCAGCGGACACACCGTCGCCTGTCTGATCGTAAATGGATTGTAATAAACACCCTGAATCATAAGATTCTCCTTTCGATCAAGAAACATCGGCCAAAATAGAGAAAACTGCGCTATCCCGCAGTCCTCTCAATGTCTATAACTCCTTCGATTTGTCTCAGTTTATCTACCAGTTTTCCAAGCTCCTCCACTCCATGAATGTCAAAGGTCATGGTAATCGTAGCCTTGCCCTGCTTGTTGGTTCTGGAATTCATAGAGGTGATATCAATCTGACGTTCCGTAAATACCTTTGAAATATCTACGAACATACCGATACGGTTGTTTGCAAAAATCTTGATTTCTGAGGAATAACGCTCTTTCGTTGCCTCGCCTTCCTGCTCCTGCCATTCTGCATCAATGAGACGGTTTCTTTCATCTTCCGGAAGATTGAACACGTTCACGCAGTCAGTTCTGTGAATGGAAATTCCTCTTCCTCTGGTTACGAAGCCTACGATCTCATCTCCAGGTACCGGACTGCAGCACTTGGAAAAACGAACCGCAAGGTCATGAATGCCCTTTACCACAATTCCGCTGCCAGAACGTCTCTTAATGGGCAGTTTACTGCTCATGTCCTCAATATCATTTAAAATGGTATGATCCGTTACGTCCTTTTTCAGCTTTTTATCCCGTTCATCAATCATCTTATTGATGACCTGGCCTTCTTTTAAGCCGCCGTGTCCAATGGAAGCAAGCACAGATTCCCAGTCACGGAAGGCATAACGCTTCATTACTTTTTCCTGATATTCCGGCTTGTTGATGTCAGGATAATTAATTCCCTTTGTCTTACAGTAACGGTCCACCATTTCCTTGCCACGGAGAATGTTATCTTCCTTAAGCTCCGTCTTGAACCACTGGTTGATCTTATTCTTGGCCTGAGTACTTTTCACCATATTCAGCCAGTCCCTGCTGGGACCCTTGCTGTTTTGAGAAGTAATGATCTCAACCTGATCTCCGTTCTGGATCACATACTCAATGTTCACCAGCTTCCCATTCACTCGTGCGCCTACCATCTTATTGCCTACCGCACTGTGGATGGAGTATGCAAAGTCAATGGGGGTGGAACCGCTTGGTAAGTTCTTTACGTCGCCGGAAGGGGTAAAGCAGTAAACGCTGTCAGAGAATAAGTCTAAGTCGCCCTTTACCATGTTTAAAAACTCCATGTTGTCGGACATGTCCTTCTGCCATTCCAGAATCTGGCGCAGCCAGCTAAGCTTCTCTTCCTCTTTCGCCGCAGCCACCTGACCGCTTCCGCTCTCCTTATACTTCCAGTGGGCCGCAATACCGTATTCCGCAGTGCGGTGCATCTCATACGTACGGATCTGAATTTCAAACGGCTGACCGTTATTGCCAATCAGAGTGGTGTGTAATGATTGGTACATATTGGGCTTTGGCATGGCAATATAATCTTTAAAACGGCCTGGAATGGGTTTATAAAGCTCGTGAATCACACCGAGGGCTGCATAGCAGTCCTTTACGCTTTCCACTATAATCCTGACAGCAAATAAGTCATAGATCTGATCCAGGGTTTTATTCTGGTTTACCATCTTTTTATAGATACTGAAAAAATGCTTGACGCGGCCGTCCACCTTGCCTTCAATCCCGGAAGCACTAAGATGCTCCGAAACCTCATCTACAATGCTCTTTACAAAGTATTCCCTGGCATCCTTTTTTAGTGATATTTTCTCTGCCAGTTCATAGTAAGTTTCGGGGTGAAGATACTTTAAGGACAGATCGTCAAGCTCGATCTTTATCTTGGAAATACCGAGACGGTGGGCAATGGGAGCATAGATTTCCATGGTCTCCCTGGCCTTATCCTTTTGCTTTTCCGGCTTCATATACTGAAGGGTACGCATGTTATGGAGGCGGTCAGAAAGCTTTATTATGATTACACGGATGTCCTTTGCCATGGCAAGGAACATCTTTCTTAAATTCTCTGCCTGAAGCTCCATCTTATCCATGGACCAGGATATCTGGGTCAGCTTTGTAACGCCATCCACCAAAAGGGCCACTTCTTCGCCAAACTCTGCCTTCAGCTCATCTAAGGACATTACGGTGTCCTCTACCACATCATGTAGAATCCCAGCGGCAATGGTCTCTTTGTCCATCTCAAGATCCGCTAAAATAATTGCAACACAAAGAGGGTGAATGATGTAAGGTTCACCCGATTTTCGTTTCTGGTCTTTATGTGCATCGTAAGCGATCTGATATGCCTTTTTGATCATGGTTAGATCATCGGAAGGATGGTATCGTTTGATACTTTTTACCAACTCTTCATAAAGCACCTCAGGGCTCGTAAAATCTGCAGGAGCCTCCAATTCAGTATCAAGTCCCCGCTTCTCCCGCTTTGCACTCTCCAAAGCTGCCTTATTATTATTTTCCATCATTGGATAATCTGCCATATGCCATCACCTTTTTTCTAGCATTCCCAGTATTCATCGTTTTTTAAACGTAGTTATCATTCATTATAATTATTATTGTCGAAAAATGCAATTATTTTTTCTTTCTCTTCCTGGTTTAAAAAGGCACCTTCCAAAGCATACCGGTTCATCTGCCTTAAATCTGCCTCTGTAAAGCCCATGTGCTTTTTCATAAGCTCTGCTTCCTTTAAAAGGCTTGTGTCGGAAACCGTTATGTTATCGGTGTTATAAGTCACACGAATCCCTCTGTCATAAAATGCCTTTAAAGGGTGCTCCTCAATGGAAGCCACTGCCTTTGTCTGTAGGTTGCTGATCACACACATTTCTAATGTAATCTTTTCCTTTTTTAATAGGTCCATACATGCATCCGACTGTATGGCCGCACAGCCGTGGCCGATTCTTTTGGCACCGTAACTCACTGCCTTGATTATATTTTCACAATCCCCGCATTCTCCAGCATGGATGGTAAAAGGAATGTCCTTCTCATAAACCTTTTTAAAGAGAGGTTCAAAGTGAGCCATGGGCACCATACCTTCAGGTCCTGCAATATCTACGCCAACCACTCCACGGTTTAAATACCCACCTGCAATATCAAAGGTCTCTTCATTTTCTTTATCAGAGCCATTGACCATAGAGCAAAGTAAAATACCTGCCTTTATAGACCCCGCTTCCTTTACGCCCTTATCCACTCCACGGATTACGGCTTCCACAACCTTTTCTTTTGTCAGCCCTTTTCTCATGTGAAGCTGAGGCGCGAACCGGATCTCAGTGTAAATAAGACCTTGCTTCGCCAGACGTACCACCAGATCCTTTGATGCCAGCTCCAGTGCAGCCTCTGTCTGCAAAAGCTGTGCTGGAAGATCAAAGCATTTTAAGTAATCCACCAGGCTTTTGCAATCCTCTCCTACGGAAATACTTTCCTTTACACTCCGTCCTTCAAAATCATATCCGATTTCTGCTGCAAGCAGCCTCACCACATCTGTTGATAAGGAGCCGTCCAAATGCAGATGGAGATCAGTTTCCAGTCGTTTCATAACGATTCCTCCTTCCTTCAATGGAAACATTTTATCATATTCCCGTCCATGCAACAATTAGTTTTATTTATTACTTAAAATGGCAGACGGTCTTAACCGCCTGCCAGCTATAGAAACATACACCACAAAGGAATGGTCACTAAAGATAAAAGAGTTGTTACGACAACACACTTTGTAGCAAAAATATAATCACCGCCGTATTTTGCTGCCAATATAGCAGTGGTACTTCCCGCAGGCATTCCAGCTAACAATACAGATACTCCAAGTAGCATTGGATCAACGGAAAAGAGACGGCAGGAAAGAAACACAAGGAGGGGAATGAAAAATAAACGGATTACCGTATATTTAACAATTCCCCAGTCCAGGATACTCTTAAGCTTCACCTCTGCCAGTATGGTTCCAATTAATACCATGGAAACTGTAGTAGTACAGCCACCCACGCCTCTTATGGTATGCTCCAGAAACAGAGGCATCTGAATCTGGGTGATTAAAAAGAACATTCCGATATAGACTGCTATGATACAAGGGTGGGTCATAACCTTTTTCACTATGGTCTTTCTATCCGGACTCTCTGTAAAATAGGATACTCCGGCAGACCACATGACTATTCTCTGGGGGATTAGGAATATAGAGGCAAACATAAGTCCCTGTGCCCCGTAAACACCTTCGGCAATGGGGTTGCCCATAAATCCTGCATTGGAACAGACCGTACCGTATTGGAGTACTTTTTTCCGTCCCTCCTCCTCCTTGTTATATAGTACATTCGCAAGGAAGAGGCACACCACCTGAATCAAGGTCGCAATCACCAGTATGACAGCAAACTTTTTTAAAACCGTTATATTGAATTCAATCAAAAAGGAGCTGATAATATTACAGGGCAGGATAAGGTAAATCACCAGATCCGTAAGCACTGCCTTTGCTTCCTCATGAAGAATCCCTTGTTTCCGAAGAATAATGCCTGCTGCCACAAGCAGAAATAGCATTCCCTGGAGATTCATTAGACTGCTGTAATCCATTCCTGTCACTCTTCTTTAAATTTCATATATTCGTCCATGGCCTGCGCGACTCTCTTAGAATAAGCCACTGCCTCAACAACCGTTCTGGCTCCCAGAACCACATCACCGGAAGCAAAAACACCTGGTATTGTAGTACGTCCATCCTCGTCGGTCATAAGTAGACCGTTCTGGCTGGCCTTTAAGCCCTCTGTGGTGCTCACCAGCTTGCTCTTTGGCCCCTGGCTGATGGAGATGATGGTGGAATCCGCATAAACCTGATCCCGCTCCTCTTCCATTCCAATCTGTTTTCCTTCTTCATCATAAAGTATTGTCTCAAATACAGGACCGTCATCTGTGATTTCAGCAATCTGCTTACCAAACTGAAAATTAGCTCCGTCAAGCTTTGCATAGGCTGTCTCATGTTCGCTGGCATTGCTGTGGAGACCTCTGGCGTAAAGTGTCACCTTTCTTGCTCCATGACGGATAACGGTTCTGGCCACATCCATGGCAGAGTTGCCCATTCCAATGATGGCCACCCTGTCTCCTAAATCATAAGCATCCGGATTTGCCAGATAATCAATGGCATAGTGAACATTACCAAGGGATTCTCCCTTAACACCCAGGGTCTTTGGTCTCCATACTCCGGTTCCGATAAAAATACTCTGGTAACCATCCCGAACCAGGTCTTTGATTTCCAAGGCGGTTCCGATGGCTGTGTTGGGGCGAATCTTCACTCCGATATCCACCAGTTTCTTTTTATAACGTTCCAGGATTGTCTTTGGCAGTCTGAAATCCGGGATTCCATACTGGAGAACGCCTCCAACCTTATCCTTTGCATCAAATATGGTTACGCTGTAGCCTTCCTTGGTCAAGTAAATGGCAATGGTGATTCCTGCAGGACCTGCACCGATGACTGCTACTTTCTTCCCGTTCTTTGGCTTGCATTCGATCTTGATTTTATCAAAAATAGTATCCGATATATAATTTTCAATGCTGCTGATATGAACCGACTGTCCTTTTTTTCCAAGAATGCAGTGGCCCTCGCATTGTTTTTCATGATTGCACACCAGAGAACATACGAGAGACAGAGGATTGTTGCTAAATAACATCTCTCCTGCATCATTAAGATCTCCGTTCTTAAAAGCCTGAATCATCTGAGGAATTGGAGTATTAATGGGGCAGCCCTGACGGCACAAAGGTTTCTTACAATTTAAACATCTATTTGCTTCATCAATTACATGTACGGCCATTGGAGTTTTCCTTTCTCTAACTGTGTTTATGAAATTGCTGCAATATGGTCAGCATGTGTTTTAATTCATACTATAACATAGTAAAAATCATAAAATCAATAGCCACACAAAATGTATCGAAAAAAATAAATTTTGATAAAAATATATCGATATAACCCTGAATTGTGTGATAAAATTGTCATTCTATTCATAAACAGGGAATACCAAAAGCAGGTGTATGATACACGCAGCCTTTCGCATTCCCTGTTTACCTTCTATCTATTTACTTTCCTTCGTAGACAATCAGTGATTCCACATCATAGTCCTTAAGTTTTTCTCTTCCTTCTAATCCGGCAAGCTCCATGATAAAGCAGATTTTAACAATCTCTCCGCCCAGCTCTTCCACCAGCTTGATGATTGCTTCAATGGTTCCGCCAGTGGCAATCAGGTCATCAATGATAACGATCTTCTGGCCCGGTTTAATGGAATCTTTGTGGATCTCAATGGTTGCAGTGCCGTACTCCAGCGCATAATCCATGGAAAGCACTTCTCTTGGAAGCTTTCCTTTTTTACGTACGGGAATAAAGCCCTTATGTTCTGCATATGCCACTGGAACGCCGAATATAAAGCCTCTGGATTCTGGTCCAATGACAGAATCATACTCTACTCCTTCAAGCATCTTGCGAACACCATCGACTGCCAGGGAGAGTCCGTCGGGATCTTCCAGTATGGTAGTCACGTCACGGAATATGATTCCTTCTTCCGGAAAATCCGGAATACTAGCGACATAATCTTCTAATTTTTTCATTTCTTATACCTCATGTTTTATAGTTTTCATCAGTGTTAAAGCACAACCTTACCTATTATAGCGCAAACCTTGTTTCCAGGCAAATATTGTTTTTTCCCAATTTCATATTTTTACAAAAGGAATGCCTTCCGCATTATATGGCGGAAGGCATAGGAATGTTCCAAAAAACCTAGCCTCTGGGATGGACTCCCGTATAGGCCCGGCGAACTGCTTCTTTTTGAGCGTAATTCATATACATCTGGGTGGTAGCCATATCCGAATGTCCAAGCATGGCCTGTACCACATGGATGTCTGCTCCGTTTCGTAAAAGATGGGCAGCAAAGGAATGTCGTAAGGAGTGAGGCGTGATATCTGCCTTAATCCCAGCCTTATCTCCGTAGAATTTGACAATCTTCCAAAATCCCTGACGGCTCATGGCCTTTCCGTTACAATTGGTAAACAGCCATTCGCAGTCCTGTTCTTTTAAAAGATACTCTCTTCCTCGTTCCATGTAGGCAGAAAGTGCCAGCTTAGCCACCTTGCCAAAGGGAATCATGCGCTCCTTATGCTCGTCCCGGCAGGTGATATAGCCTACCGTAAGGTTCACATCGGCTTTTCTCAAATTAATGAGTTCAGATACCCGGATTCCTGTGGCATAGAGAAGCTCCAGCATGGCCCTGTCCCTAAGCTCTTTCGGTGATTCCCCGTCCGGCTGGCTTAAAAGACAGTTGACCTCATCCACCGTCAATATGGTAGGTTCCTTCTTTTCCACCTTGGGAGCCTTAATCAGTTCTGCCGGATCCTTGCCGATGTTGCCCTGCGCGCATTCATAATGAAAGAATGCCTTCATGGATGCCAGTGTTCTTGAAATGGTAGTAGTCGCCCTTCCTTCTTTTTCCAGGTATAGGATATAGGAGTTTAAGCTGGTCTTTGTTACCTTCCCAACCTCCATAATTCCCTGCTGTCCTAAAAAGGATGCCATCTGCAACAAATCCCGCTGATAAGAAACCTCAGTGTTCTTTGAAGTTTTTTTTATCTCTCTTAAATAAATAATAAAGTGATTGATCTCAACTACCATTTCTATACTCCCTAACCGTTCGGTTTAAAAAATGCCCTAAAATAAGGCTTCTTCCTACCATTATATAGACTATTTTCGATAAAATCAAACACATTTTTCCCACTTTACCAGTGTTCTTCCTTCAATTTACATAATACATACAAGATATTGGTCGCCTTATGGTTCTATTCGCAAGATGTGGTAATTCTGTTGATGTTATTTTCCCATTAATTTTTCCAGTCTACAGGACAAATTTTAAGAAAAACGGGTTAATCCATGCTTCAAACGCGCTCCCGGCCGCTGTCAGGAGCAGGAGCAGAATCAATGCCGGAATCCGAAAACGCCTCTCCTTTTGGATTCCCCAAAACAGTAAAATCCCAAAAACAGGAAGGTAACACAGGCTTTGTGGCATGATTGTCATAAAGAAAATGGGAAGCCCCATAAGCCCTTTTTGAACGGTTATAACAGAAAGGACAAATCCCATGGAAAACCCTGCCAGGCCCATGAAGGTACAAAATAACGGAAGTGCATAAGCTGTCATGCCTATAAGCCAGATAATCCATACCTCCATCACTCTTTGGCTTACGACCTGTCCAAAAAGCTGCATGCGTTCTTCTTTTCCCAGGTTCACATTCCGGTTAAGCAGCCCTAAATAATATCCTGCCTCATCTGCAAAGGAAGAATACCACAAATTTGCCATGACCGTTCCTGTGGTGAGACCGATAAAAAAGCAGATCAGGTAGATATCCCAAGTCCTGGTGCTCCGGTAAACCTTCCAATAATTGTTCTCCGTTCTTCTGCCAAAACGAAATCTTATTTGATGTAATAAACTGGCCATAAAAAAATCCCCCTACAGGTCTTGTCACAATTTATGCCTTTCGGGGGATATTTATTCAATACTTATTTCACATCATATTTACGGGCATAGGCTAAAATAGCGGCAATGGTCTTTCCATCTGTAATCTCACCCTGAAAAATCTTCTCCTCTAATTCCTTTACCGTCCACTCCTCCACCTCGATGCATTCTTCTTCATCAAGATTCTGCTTTGAGGGCACCAGATTTCTTGCCACAAAGATATCTATGGCTTCATCACAGAATGCCACCGTGGTGTTGACTCTGACCAGGAATTCAAGATTTTCTATCTCTGTCTTAAATCCTGTCTCCTCCTCCAGTTCCCTGTGGGCACAGTCAATCTTTGGCTCATCTGCTGTGTCCAGTGCTCCGGCTGGGACCTCCAGAGTATAACGGTCCAGGGCGTTTCGGTATTGGCGTACCATTAAGATTTTGCCTTCCTTTGTCACAGGAACCACTGCTGCGGCACCAATGTGGTGAATAAAATCCCAATGGGCGATATGACCGTTTGCAAGGATGGTATCCTCATAAAACTTTAAGATGCTCCCCTGGTATTTGAATGTTCTGTCCAATCGAACGACTGGTGGTTGTTTCATGGTAGTACCTCCGGCTCCTGCTTAAATTTCCGTGCATTTTTTGTAGCAGGCATCGGCTGCTTTTATGACTGCACTGCGAAAGCCTGACTCTTCCAGCGCGGATACCGCTGCAATGGTAGTTCCTCCAGGCGAGCAGACCTTATCCTTTAATGCTCCGGGATGCTCCCCTGTTTCCAGAACCATTTTCGCGCTTCCAAGCACTGCCTGGGCAGCCATCTCATAGGCCGCATCTCTTGGCAGTCCGTATTTGACCGCACTGTCTGCAAGGGCTTCAATAAACATATATACATAGGCCGGTGAGCTGCCGCTGACACATACCACCGCATTCATAAGCCGTTCTTCCACAATCCTCATTCTGCCAAGAGAACTGAAAATATCTTTGATAGAGTCCTTCTCTTCCTGGGTAAATGCCTTTTCCTCATAGCAGACGCCTGTCATTCCTTCTCCTAAGAGAGCCGGAGTATTTGGCATGGCACGGACCACTCTTTTTTCATCTCCCAGTTTTTCCTTAAGCTGAGTGGTGGTAATTCCCGGCGCAATGGAAATGATTACATTTTTCTCTGTAACACAGTGACGGATATCTGCAAGGACCGGATTAAAATACTGGGGCTTTACAGCCAGGACAATATATTTTGCCTCTCCTGCCAATTGACCGTTACTTTCTGTGTGAGCCACTCCCAGCTCCTTTGTAATCTGTTGGCACCGATCAAGGTTCACATCTGTAAATATAATATCTTCCTTACCGTATACACCCAGTAAGCCTTTTAATATGGCATAGCCCATATTTCCAATTCCAATGATCCCTATTTTCGCCATAAAATATTCCTCCTCATTCTCACTAAAATACTGCAATCAATTAGGACCATTCTAACCATCCTTTTTTAAAATGTCAATGTTGTGAGAAATTTTAAAAATATGTATTGACATTTCATTTTCTATCTCATATACTGTAGCAAAACAAAGTGATAAACTGATGAGCAGGAGTAAGTAAGATCTCTATATCATGCACAGAGAGCTTCCGGTTGGTGAGAGGAAGCGTTGATGTCTGATCTGAATGGACCTGCGAGGGCGGCTTGAAACCAGATTCTGGGAGTAGATGACGACGGGGTTCCTATCCGTTACCAAGGGGAGGCACATGTTAGTGTGTTATAAGTGGGAAAAGTCTAACTTTTCCAATCAGGGTGGTACCACGGAACCGTAATTATAGCTTCCGTCCCTCTTTTCCATATTTGTATGGAAGGAGGGACGGGAGCTTTTTTTATTTTATTTCAGTTTATTTGAAGAAAGGAGTCTATACCATGAATCTTACACCGGACTGCCGGGAAATCGGGGCGCTGGCTGCCTCTTATCCCGTAATCCCGGTCTGCAGGGAAATATTTGCAGACATTGTTACCCCCATTACCCTGCTGCGTAAAATCGCAGCCTTAAGCAGCCGATACTATCTGTTAGAAAGCATTGAGGGCGGTGAGACCTGGGGCCGCTACTCCTTTCTGGGATATGACCCGGTCATGAGCGTCTCCTGTAAAGATGGGAAGGTATCTATCCATCCTTACAGACTGGAAGAAGGTGGTCCCCAGGACAAAACCATAGTAACAGACCAGCCTTATGAGGTATTAAGGAATATCCTGAAAGACTACCGCTCTCCTAAGATTCCCGGCCTTCCACCATTTACCGGAGGATTTGTAGGATACTTTGCTTACAGCATGATCGGATACGCAGAGCCGGTACTTTCCATCCAAAAGGGCGACTGCAATGATTTTGACCTGATGCTGTTTGACACGGTCATTGCCTATGATCATTTGACCCAGAAGATCAGCATTGTTGTCAACATGAAAACGGATCAGGTCATGGAAAATTACGGAAAGGCTTGTACAAAGCTGGAAAGCATCGCCCGAATGATCGGGGATATGGCTCCTCTTCAAAAATCTGCGGTTTTAAATACTCCCTCCTTTCACTGCAATGTGACAAAAGAGGATTACTGCCAGATGGTAGAAAAAGCAAAGGAGTACATCGTAAACGGTGATATCTTCCAGGCGGTCCTATCGAGGAAGTTTGAAAGTCCTTATCCAGACAGTCTTTTAAATGCCTACCGAATCTTAAGAACCACCAATCCATCTCCTTACATGGTATATCTAAGCACCGGGGATATGGAAATCATGAGCACCTCACCGGAAACCCTGGTGCGGTTAAAGAATCACAGGCTTACCACCTTCCCGGTGGCAGGCTCCAGGCCAAGAGGAAAAGACGAGGCAGAGGATATCAGACTGGAAAAGGAGCTTCTGGCCGATGAGAAAGAGCTGGCGGAGCACAATATGCTGGTGGACCTAGGAAGAAATGACCTTGGAAAAATCTCAGAATTTTCCTCCGTAGAAGTGACCGGATATCAGATGATCCACCGCTATTCCCGCATCATGCACATCTGCTCCCAGGTGGAATCGGATATCCGTAAGGATTGTGACGCCTTTTCTGCCATCGAATCTGTTCTCCCTGCCGGAACCCTTTCCGGTGCCCCGAAGATTCGGGCCTGCCAGATCATTGACGAACTGGAAGCGGAACCAAGAGGCATTTACGGCGGAGCCTTGGGATATGTTGATTTTACCGGAAATATGGATACCTGCATTGCCATCCGAATGGCGGTGAGAAAAAACGGGATTGTCTCCGTCCAGGCAGGAGGCGGTATTGTTGTCGACAGCATACCGGAACGGGAATACGAGGAATCGGAAAATAAGGCAAAGGCAGTGATCACTGCTCTTTTAAGAGCCGGGGAGGTGAATGACTTATGATTCTCTTTATTGATAATTACGACAGCTTTACCTACAACCTGGTTCAGATGATAGGGGGATTAAATCCAGACATTAAGGTAATTCGAAACGACGAACTGACCGTAGCCGAAATTGAGGCATTATCTCCAAGTCACATCGTTCTCTCTCCCGGTCCTGGCTATCCAAAGGATGCCGGTGTTTGTGAAGACGTGGTCAGTGCCTTAAAAGGAAAAGTGCCTATTCTTGGAGTATGTCTCGGTCATCAGGGAATCTGTGAGGTATTTGGTGCACAAATCACCCATGCCAGAAAGCTGATGCATGGAAAGCAGAGCATCATCACCATTGATGCCTCGGATCCCTTGTTTCTGGGCTTAGAAAAGCAGATACCTGCTGCCAGATACCACTCACTCATTGCAAAAAAGGAAACCCTTCCTGCCTGTCTTACTCCCATTGGTACCGACGATATGGGAGAAATCATGGCAGTGAAACATAAGGATTGTGCAGTTTATGGACTGCAGTTTCACCCGGAATCCATACTTACCCCCGACGGAGAAACCATACTGAAAAATTTCTTATCCATATCCATTGGCCACTAAAAGGAGGTAATCAAAATGATCCAGCAAGCAATTCATGAAGTAATTGAAGGACAGAACTTAAGCTTTGAAGCTGCAAGGGAAGTCATGAACGAAATTATGAGCGGGGAAACCACTCCGGCACAAATGGCAGCATTTTTAACAGGACTCCGGATGAAAGGGGAAACCATTGATGAGATCACAGCCTGCGCCACGGTTATAAGGGAAAAAGCCCTGCGGCTGGAACCTGATTTTCCAGTGATTGATATTGTAGGCACAGGAGGCGACGAAGTGGGCACCTTTAATATTTCCACCACCAGTGCCTTTGTAGTAGCCGCTGGAGGCGTTCCTGTTGCAAAGCATGGAAACCGCAGTGTATCCAGTAAAAGCGGTGCTGCAGATGTTTTGGAATGTCTGGGCGTCAATTTAAACTTATCGGCAGAACAATCAGGAGAAATTCTTAAAAATACCGGCATGTGTTTCCTGTTTGCCCAGGCGTATCACTCTTCCATGAAATACGCCGGCCCGGTGAGAAAAGAGCTTGGTGTCCGTACCATTTTTAATATTCTCGGCCCTCTTTCCAACCCAGCAGGAGCCACCATGCAGCTGTTAGGGGTCTATGACCGGAAGCTGGTGGAGCCGCTGGCACAGGTCTTAAGTAACCTTGGTGTGAAGCGCGGACTTGTGGTATGCGGCGATGATGGGCTTGATGAAGCCACGGTCACGGGAATTACCCATGTCTGTGAAATCCGGTTTGGAGAACTGATTCCTTACGATATCACTCCAGAGGAGTTCGGCTTAAGCCGTTCCTCACTGTCTGATCTTCTGGGAGGAACCCCTATAGAAAATGCCCAGATCACCAGAGATATATTAAGCGGAGCCATAAAAGGTCCAAAGCGTGATATCGTCATCTTAAATTCAGCTTTAAGCCTGTATCTTGGCATTGATGACTGTACCATTTCCCAGTGCATCAAAAAGGCGGAGGACTTAATTGATTCTGGAAAGGCATTGGAGAAGCTAAATCAGTTTGTAAATGCCACTACGGAGGTTGAGTTATGATATTAGATACATTGGCTGCTGCCTCTAAAAAAAGAGCAGAGGCAGCAAAAGAAATTATTTCCCTTGAGGAAATGAAAAGACAGGCGGAGGCAGCGTGTCTGGCCTCTCAGGAAGAAACCAAAATTTTCCCACTGGAAAAAAAGCTGAAGGCTCCCGGTATCTCCTTTATCTGCGAGGTGAAACGCGCTTCCCCCTCTAAGGGTCTGATTGCACCTAATTTCCCCTACCTTGAGATTGCCAGGGAGTATGAAATGGCAGGGGCTGATGCCATCTCAGTTCTCACGGAACCGGATTATTTTATGGGGAGCAATGCGTACCTAAGCGACATACAAAAGACCGTATCTCTTCCCCTTTTAAGAAAAGATTTCACCGTTGACCCTTACCAAATTTATGAAGCAAAGGTGATTGGTGCCTCAGCCGTTCTTCTCATCTGCGCTCTCCTCTCCACGGATGAGTTAAAGGACTATATAAAAATCTGTGACAGCCTTGGCTTAAGTTCACTGGTGGAGGCCCATAATGAAGAAGAGGTTCATTCCGCATTATCAGCCGGTGCAAGAATCATTGGTGTGAACAACCGGAATTTAAAGACATTTCAGGTGGACTTTGAAACCTCTTTAAGGCTGAGAGCCATGGTGCCTGAGGAAGTACTTTTTGTAGCGGAAAGCGGAATCAGTACCCAGGCGCAGATTCGGACTCTGGCCGAGGCAGGTGTTCATGGAATCCTCTTAGGAGAAAGCCTGATGCGCGCGTTCAACAAGCAGGCCCTGCTCCACCATTTTAAGGAGGCTTGCAGGTGAATGACAGGAAAAGGCGGATTAAAATATGCGGGCTCACCAGGGCAGAGGATATAGAAGCTGTTAATCTCTGGAAACCAGATTATGCAGGCTTTGTATTTGCCCCTGGAAAAAGACAGCTCACGAAAGGGCAAGCAAGGCAGCTAAGAGAAGCCCTGCTGCCGGAAATCCCGTCAGTCGGTGTTTTTGTAAATAGTCCCACAGAGGATATCTTAGCTCTCATAAAGGACGGGACCATTAAAATGGTGCAGCTTCATGGAGATGAGGATTCGGACTACACCACTACTTTGAAAGAACAAATGGAGATTCCGGTGCCCATTATAAAAGCCATCAGAGTCCGGTCTGGTGACGATATGGCAAAAGCGGAAAGCTTTCCTTCGGACTATCTGCTCTTTGATACTTATTCAAAAGAGGTATACGGAGGAAGCGGAAAAAGCTTTGACTGGTCTTCCATTCCTGTCATAAAAAAGCCCTGGTTCCTGGCGGGTGGAATTGGGGCAGAGAACATTCTAAAAGCGGCAGCTACGGATGCTTTTTGTCTCGATTTAAGCAGCAGTCTTGAGACAGAGGGCAGAAAAGACCCGGAGAAAATAAAAGAAATCATACAAATATTAAGGAGTGAATGAAAATGTCAAAAGGAAGATTTGGACAGCACGGCGGACAATTTGTCCCGGAAACGCTGATGAACGCAGTGGAAGAACTTTTAGAAGCTTATGAAAAATATAGTCATGACGAAGCATTTCTTTCAGAGCTTCAAACGCTTCACGAGACCTACACAGGACGTCCCTCCCTGCTTTACTACGCAGAAAAAATGACAAAGGACTTAGGTGGAGCGAAAATCTATCTAAAACGAGAGGATTTAAACCACACCGGATCCCATAAGATCAATAACGCCCTGGGGCAGGTTCTTCTTGCTAAAAAAATGGGCAAGACCCGAGTCATTGCAGAAACCGGTGCCGGACAGCACGGTGTGGCGACTGCTACCGCTGCGGCTCTCATGGGAATGGAATGTGAGATATACATGGGAGAAGAGGACACAGAGCGCCAGGCCTTAAATGTATTCCGCATGGAGCTTTTAGGTGCCAAAGTCCACCCTGTAACCAGCGGAACAAAGACCTTAAAAGATGCCGTCAATGAAACTATGAGGGAATGGACCAACCGAGTGGAGGATACTCACTATGTCCTTGGTTCTGTTATGGGCCCTCACCCTTTCCCTACCATTGTCAGGGACTTTCAAAGCATCATTGGCAAGGAAGTCCGCTCTCAGATCTTAAAAGCAGAGGGGAAGCTGCCTGATCTTTTAATCGCCTGTGTGGGCGGCGGCAGCAATGCCATGGGACTTTTTTATGAATTCCTTAAAGAATCTTCTGTAAAGATGATTGGCTGTGAGGCGGCTGGACACGGCATTGATACCGATCAACATGCGGCTACCATATCAAAAGGGACTCTTGGTATCTTTCATGGCATGAAATCCTACTTCTGCCAGGATGAATACGGACAGATTGCTCCTGTATACTCCATTTCCGCAGGTCTTGATTATCCTGGTATCGGGCCGGAGCACGCAAATCTCCATGATTCCGGACGTGCACAATATGTTCCAGTTACTGACAATGAGGCGGTAGAGGCATTTGAATATTTATCCCGGGTGGAAGGAATTATCCCTGCCATCGAAAGCTCTCATGCCATTGCTCATGCCAGGAAAATTGCGCCTTCCATGGGAAAAGATGAAGTCATTGTCATTAATCTATCCGGGCGTGGCGATAAGGATGTCGCTGCCATAGCCCGTTATAAGGGGGTACAAATTTATGAGTAGAGTTACAGACGTATTTTCAAAAGGAAAAGCATTTATCCCATTTATCACAGCAGGGGATCCCCATCTCTCTGTCACAGAAGAACTGATCCCTGCCATGGCCAAGGCCGGAGCAGACTTAATTGAAATCGGGATACCATTTTCCGATCCGGTGGCAGAAGGCATTGTAATTCAGGAAGCGGATGCCCGTGCTCTTTTGGCCGGCACCACAACGGATAAGATTTTTGAGTCCGTAAAAAGAATCCGCATGAAGACCAGCGTTCCACTGGCTTTCATGACTTACTTAAACCCAATCTTCGTTTACGGCAGTGAACGGTTCATAAAAAATGCGGCTGAATGCGGCATTGATGCCCTTATTGTTCCTGATATGCCATTTGAGGAAAAAGAGGAATTAAAACCCTACTGCAATCAGTACGGCATCGATCTCATTTCCCTGATCGCACCTACCTCTAAGGAGAGAATAAAGACCATCGCGGCTGAGGCAGAAGCCTTTGTCTACTGCGTCTCCTCCATGGGCGTTACCGGAGTAAGAAAAGAAATCACCACGAATCTTGGAGATATGATTTCTCTGGTAAAGGAGACTAAGAACATTCCCTGCGCCATCGGATTTGGGATATCCACCACGGAGCAGGCAGCGGAAATGAGCCGGTATGCAGATGGGGTGATCGTTGGCAGTGCCATTGTTAAACTGGCTGCCAGATACGGTGCTGACTGCATCGAGCCAATCTGCTCCTATGTGAGAGAAATGAAAGCTGCCATATCATAATCCCCTTTTTCATCTTGACAATGATTTGCCCCGGTGTTACACTAATGCCACAAGAGGGAGCTCGTAAGCGGGCTGAGAGGAAGTAATCAAACTTCGACCTTTATAACCTGATTTGGGTAATGCCAACGTAGGGATTTATACGAGACGAATCTATTCTCTGAGCCTGTGCCTGTTGGTATGGGCTCTTTTTATTTGCACATGTTCTCGTCAGTCCCTCCGGCAAAATAAAAGGAGGATCACAAATGAATTACACCACACAGATGGATGCTGCCAGAAAAGGCATTCGGACAAAGGAATTAATGGCGGTCGCAGAAAAAGAGCAATGGGAGCCAGAAAAGCTTCTTCCCCTGGTGGCAGAAGGCAAGGTTGCCATACCGGCTAATAAGCATCACACCTGCTTAAACCCCAATGGAATCGGGTCCATGTTAAAGACAAAGATCAACGTAAACCTTGGCACCTCCAGGGATTTAAATGATTTGAACCTGGAGCTTAAAAAGGTTCAGGACGCCGTTTCCATGGGAGCAGAATCCATTATGGATTTAAGTTCTTTCGGGGACACCAGAAAATTCCGCAGAAAACTGACCGAGGAATGTCCCGCCATCATTGGCACCGTTCCCATCTACGACGCGGTTGTTTATTACCACAAGGCCCTTGGTGAGATTACTGCCAAGGAGTGGATTGATATTGTAGAAATGCATGCAAAGGACGGAGTGGATTTTATGACCATTCATGTCGGCATCAACAAGCAGACCGCCCGCAGGTTTAAGGATGCCCAGCGGCTGACCAACATCGTATCCAGAGGCGGCTCCATAATCTTTGCCTGGATGGAAATGACCGGGGAAGAAAATCCATTTTACGAGCATTATGATCGTATTTTAGAAATTTGTCAGGAGCATGATGTCACCTTAAGCCTTGGAGATGCCTGTCGTCCGGGCTGTATTGAAGACGCGTCTGATATTTCTCAGATTGAAGAGCTTGTTACACTTGGAGAGCTGACCCGGAGAGCCTGGGAGAAAGATGTACAGGTTATCATTGAAGGGCCGGGACATATGCCTCTGGATCAGATTGCTGCCAATATGAAGATTCAGGAGACGATCTGCAAGGGAGCCCCTTTTTATGTTCTTGGTCCTCTGGTCACTGATATTGCCCCTGGATATGACCACATTACTTCTGCCATCGGAGGAGCCATAGCCGCTGCCGCAGGAGCTGCCTTTTTATGCTATGTCACCCCAGCGGAGCATTTAAGGCTGCCTGACGGGGATGATGTGAAGGAAGGAATCATCTCTGCTAGGATCGCGGCCCATGCGGCTGATATTGCAAAGGGAATAAAGGGAGCAAAGGAATGGGACCGTCAGATGAGCGATGCCAGAAAGCGTCTTGACTGGGAAACCATGTTTAAGCTAGCCATTGATCCGGAAAAAGCAAGACGTTACCGGGAAACATCAAAACCCGAAAAAGAGGATACCTGCTCCATGTGCGGAAATTTCTGCGCCATGAAAAACATGAACCGAATTCTGGAAGGGGAAAAAATTACGATCTTTGATGAATGATGGTTTTTTCTAAACAATCGGAAATGGAGGAATTATCATGAATCAAAATACAAAAGCAGTGATACGAAAAGGCTCTTACATAAACCAAAGGTCCAGAATAAAAAAATTGGCACTAAGTGGTATGCTGGCTGCTGTTACCGTGGCGCTCTCCGGCTTTTCTATCCCCATCGGTGCCTCCAGATGCTTTCCCATTCAACATCTGGTCAATGTTATGGCCGGAATATTCCTTGGCCCATTTTATGGGGTTTTGACCGCGTTTTGCACTTCCCTGATTCGCAATTTAATTGGTACCGGAAGCCTGCTGGCATTCCCAGGCAGTATGATAGGTGCTTTTCTTTCCGCTCTCCTGTTTCAAAAAACAGGCAAGCTTCTCTTTTCCTGTCTTGGCGAAATTGGAGGAACGGGCATCATTGGCGCACTGGTTTCCTATCCCCTGGCTGTCTTTTTTATGGGTAAGGATATAGCTGTCTTCTTTTTTGTCGTTCCATTTTTATTGAGCACGGTGTGCGGGACGCTGATGGCAGCTGCCTTATTCGAAATTTTCCGCCGTCTTGGCCTGGTTTCTCATCTTAACCGGCTGATCAAGGAATAGAAAGGAAGAGGATATTAAAATGAAAATGAATCTGGAAGACTATACTGCTCTGCCTCAGACAGTACGGGAAAAACACCCTTTGATCCATTGCATTACAAACTATGTCACAGCCAAGGACGTAGCCAATGTTGTTCTAGCCTGCGGCGGCTCTCCCATTATGGCAGATCACCCGGCAGAGGTTAAGGAAATGACCAGGCTCTCTGACTGCCTTCTTTTAAATATCGGAACTCCTAGAGAATCTACTCTGGACGTCATGATAGCGGCTGGTATGGAAGCAAATCGTTTGGGTATTCCCGTGATTCTTGACCCGGTTGGCATTGGAAGCACTCCCTTTCGAACAGAACTGATTCAGGAGCTGGTAAAGAAGGTGGTACCAACCGTAGTCCGTGGGAATGCTTCTGAAATCAAGACCCTTTTATCCAGTGTAACAAGGCAGCTTATAAATGAATCTTCAAATAATACTTCTCACCTCCCCAGGGGGGTGGACGCCTCAGGGGAAGATCAGATCACAGAAGATAATGTATCTTCCTTTATAGAAGCAGCCAATCTCTTAAGCCATATTACATCAGCTGTAGTCGTCATGACAGGAGCCACGGATATTATCGCATATCACGATCAGATCCGGCTGGTGAAAAATGGCTGCCCGGAGATGTCCCAAATCACAGGGAGTGGCTGTATGCTGGATGGTTTTCTTGCTGCTTATGCCGCTTCTTCCGCTAAAGTTTTTGAGGCAATGACTATCGCCACAGCAATCTACGGCTTATGCGGAGAAAACGCTGACAAAAAAACAAAGGAGTGTGGAGGAGGTAGCGGAAGCTTTCACCGTTATTTTATGGATGAAATCAATCTATCCTCCCATTCTCTAAAAAAAGGAGGACTTAGAATTGAACTTCCATAAAGATATGCTACTTCTATATGCCGTCACCGATCAGGCCTATCGGGGGGAGAAAACTTTACTGGAGCAAGTTGAGGAGGCTTTAAGTTCTGGTATCACTCTGCTCCAGCTTCGGGAAAAGGATATGGACAAAGAGGAGTTTTTAAAGGAAGCAAAAGCAGTTCGAGCCCTGACCCGTCACTATGGCATTCCCTTACTTATAAACGACGATATGGATATTGCTCTTGCTTGCGAAGCCGACGGAGTACATGTAGGGCAGGACGATATGTCTGCCAGTGAAGTCCGAAAAAGGATCGGTCCCAATAAAATTCTGGGAGTGACTGCAAAAACACCAGAGCAGGCCAGAAAGGCCTATGAAGACGGGGCGGACTATATCGGGGCAGGGGCCGTATTTCCAAGTCCCACAAAAGCAGATGCCCTTCCTATGACTAGGGAACAGCTTTCTGCCATCTGCTCCGCCACCCCACTTCCGGTTACTGCCATAGGTGGTATCACCCTTAAAAACGTAACCAAATTACAGGGAACTGGGATTGCCGGAATCTCTGTGGTCTCTGGCATCTTTGGGCAAGCAAATATTTCTGATACAGTCCGTTCTTTAAAGGAAGAAGCCCGGAAGGTGGTGGCATTATGAGTTTTACCCTTCCCTCAGTTTTAACCATCGCCGGCTCTGATCCCAGCGGAGGCGCTGGAATCCAGGCTGACTTAAAAACCATTGCTGCCCTGGGTCTTTACGGCTCCAGTGTTATCACTGCACTGACCGCACAGAATACAACCAGAGTCTATCAGGTAGAAGACGTGAGTATACTCATGCTCACCGATCAGTTGGAAGCAGTTCTGTCTGACATAACTCCTCAGGCAATTAAAATCGGTATGGCTGGCTCCTCTGCTTCTATTAAAGTGATAACGGAAAAGCTATCGAAGTTTCCTATGATTCCTGTTGTCTTAGATCCAGTTATGGTATCGACCAGCGGAGGAACTTTGTTTGAACAGAATGGCCTTAAGGATTTAACAGATAAACTCTTTCCCCTTGCTGCTTTGGTTACCCCCAATATTCCGGAAGCGCAGGTACTCTTATCCACAAAAAAGCCTCTCCTATCCAAAAACGACATGGAAGAGGCTGCAATGGAATTATGTAAAAAATACAAAACTGCCTTTCTATTAAAAGGGGGTCACAGCAGTATGGAGGCCAATGATGTGCTGTGCCAGAATGGAATCATTACCTGGTTTCATGGAAAACGGATAGAGACTTCAAACACCCATGGAACCGGGTGCACCTTATCTTCTGCCATTGCCTGCGGTCTTGCTATGAAAAAAGGTCTGGAAGAAAGTATATTACTTGCCAAGGAATATTTAACCGGGGCTTTAATGGCTGGGCTGGAGCTTGGTAATGGCAACGGCCCTATCTGGCATGGGTTTAAGGATACTTAAGGCAGCCTTAACGGATATCCCTTACACCATCATGAAACAAAATGAAAAACAGCAAGAAATCTGGTTTATTTAGATTCCTTGCTGTTTTTATCTACCGCCATTACACTTCAAAAGACTCTGAATGAAAGTTGCTATAATATCTGCCATCTTTTGCAGTAAATTTAAGGACACAATAATCCGGGTCTGTCACGCCCTGAGGATAATACATGGTATCCCCATCTTTCCAGATCATCTTCTTGCTTTCCTCATCCTCTAATACCTCTACAGTACCTCTTAACATCACTCCACGGTAAAATCTGGTATCACAGAAGTAGATGCAGGCATTTGGACATTCTCTGTATTGGGATACCCGCATAGACGAGGTATTGGTAGTAAAATAAAATGTTTTGATTCCTTCCATCTTTCTGGGTGGAAGCATTGCCTTTGTGTTAGGAAATCCTTGTTCATCTATAGAACTGATAAATGAAACATTGCGCTTTTCAATGAAGTTTCCAATGGTTTTTTCAACATCTCTCATATTCCTGTCCTCCTTATATCATCAATGATAAAACTGGAATAGAAATTTGTAAATTACCCACTTTTTTGTGGGTATCGAAAGCTCTGTAAACCTCTTCCTATGGAATATTTCCCATGTCTTCTTCCGTTAAAAGATCGGACCCAATTGCCTGCATAATTGTAATCGCCTCAAGCAGCTTCCTTCCCCGGTCGGTGAGAGAATACTGAACTTTTAATGGATAACCTTCAAAAGTCTCTTTTGTAATTAATCCAAAAGGAAGCAGTTCACTGATCTGTTCTAAAAGCATTTTCTGAGTAATTCCATTTATCTCTCGCTGAAGACGGGCTAAGGATAACGGCTCTTTCCCAAGCGTCCATAAAATAATCGGCTTCCATTTTCCCCTTATAATATCATGGGTCAATTCCAATGGACATGTATATTCCTTACGTATTTTCATCGCATCACCTTTTCATGACTTTAGAAGTTTACGAACATCCTATCATACTCAAATATAAAAATATAGCAATGGTTCTGACTTATCAGCACTCATTGCTATATTTTATATTTCAACTTATTTTATGGTTTCATTCTTTTCTGGAACCAGCCTTATTTCAAATGTAAATTCTTCTTCTTCAAATATATACTCTTTTCTTAAATCTGGTCCACAGCTTTCAGAGCCAATGCCGTTTTGACGATAATCCAGACAAAGGACTGTACTGCCTGACGGAACCAGCTCAAAGTTATGAGCTTTATTCGTCAGCTCCTCCTGAGTATAGATGGAGGTATTAAAAGAAAATGGCTGTAAGGATACAGCTGACAAATGGTTCCTGCCACCTGATACTGTCACATAATCACAGTCTCCTCTGCTTCCATTCTCCTGTGGACGCAGATAATCTTCATGCATTTCCGTCACATGATTACGGAACAGCCCGTGATAGCTGGCTCTCTTTTTATCCGCATAATTTTCAAATGGACCCATTCCGTAATAGGTTACCTGATCCATTTCTTTTGGAAGGAAAAGGCGAAGGCCAAATCTTGGAAGCTCAGGGAACTCCCCGTCTTTTTTAACGTCCAGCTTCACATCAACGGCTCCTGTTTGCCAGATCGTCCACAGAGCATTGATATTCATCATTCTCTGCACTGGTGCCGCAGTGATTGACATTACGGTTTTAATTTCCACCCTGTCATTCTTGACCTCAACAGCAGTTTCATAAGCTCTTGATATGGCCTTATGATAATGTGCTTCCATCCAGGCTTTTTTTATGTCACTGTCATTATCCGTCGGTGCTCTCCAGATATTTATTTCCATGGGGCGGTCTAAAAGACTTCCATTTTCAAAAAACATATCTTTAAAGCAACCGGTAAATTTATGATAGGTATAGGAAAAATTCATACCCGATACCATCAGATAACGGTCATCTTCTTCTAATTTAAAATCATTTTTTAAATCTGCAGTTTCTGACGGATTTTCTAAGAGTCCTGCTGCCGTCCTATTTCTTCCATCTTTATTTTCCAGAAGAATTTCATCAAAGCCTAACATACTTCCTGATTTTAAGAATGCAGATTCATTTCTTAGCAGGTAATTTATCTTTAAATAACATTTGCCAGCTTCTGGTACAGCAACAGGCATCACTAGCTTACCTTCTTCATGAGGAAGGATATCTTCCACTGCTTCATCAGAAAGTACTCCTGTATCAATGACAATTCCATCACAGGTGACCTCATAAGAAAGGCGTACATAATCCTTAAGACTTAAGAAATCCATATAGTTATGGAGCACTAATTCCTTTGTCTTCTGGTCAAAAGATACCATTCTTAATGGACGGTACACGTTCTTAAATTCCTTAAGTCCTGTATGGGGCCTGCGGTCTGGGTACACCAGTCCATCCATACAGAAATTACCGTCATGAGGATATTCTCCATGATCACCTCCATAGAGATACATGGGCTTTCCATCGGTATTTCTTCCCTGGTAAATGGCATGGTCACACCATTCCCACACAAATCCCCCACACACCTCATCGTGCTGTTCAAATACCTGAAAATAATCTTCCAGATCCCCAGGTCCATTGCCCATGGCATGGCTGTATTCACAGAGAATAAACGGCTTTCCAGATTTTCGTTCTACAAATTCATGTATCTCCTCCAGGCTTGGATACATACGGCTGTATAAATCAAGGTTGGAGAAATCATATTCTTTACTCAGAACCCGGTAACGAGCGCCTTCATAGTGGGTCAGTCTTGTGGGGTCAAATTCCTTCGTCCATTTAAGAGCAGCCTCAAAGGTGCAGCCATAAGCGCATTCATTTCCCATGGACCAGATGACAACAGAAGTACGGTTCTTATCCCGCTCTACCAAAAGCTGGGCACGGTCTACCGTTGCTTTAGTAAACTCTGGATTATCAGAAATGGCCCGGTTCCAGCGGTCTCTCCAAACTTCTGTGGCGCGGTTTTTCATGTATACATAGGCCGTTCCATGGCTTTCATTATCCGCCTCATCAATGACGTAAAAGCCGTATTCATCACAAAGCTGATAAAACTGTGGGGCATTGGGATAATGGCTGGTACGGATGGCATTGACATTATGCTCTTTCATTACCTTCATATCTTTTTTCATCTGGGAAAGGCTGATGGCAAAGCCTGTCACCGGATCGCTGTCGTGGCGGTTAACCCCGTGGAATTTAATATTCTGGCCATTAAAATAGATTACTCCATTTTTGATAGAAATTTCTCTGATTCCCAACCGGTCTACAATGACCTCATTTTGGGTCTCTAAAATAATGGTATATAAATAAGGGTTCTCCGCATTCCAAAGAACTGGTTCTTCTATGGTAAGATCCAGTTTTCCACCATCTAAATACCCTTCCATACCAGATATTACATTTCCGCTTTTATCAAGTACTGTAATTTTTACAGGAACCTCATTTCCAGTAAAGGTCACCTCTCCGGTGATGTGGGCCTTTCCATCTTTACAGGCTGTTTTTAAGAAGTAATCAAAGATGCCTTCCTCTGGGCGCTTTAATAAATATACATCACGGAAAATTCCGGTCATACGGAATTTATCCTGATCTTCCAGATAGCTTCCATCACACCATTTTAAAACAAGAACGGAAAGTGTATTATCCCCCTCCCGGATCAGTCCTGTTACATCAAATTCACTGGTTCCATGGGAAACCTGGCTGTATCCTACATAGCTGCCATTTAACCAGACGTAGAAGCAGGAATCCACGCCTTCAAAATTTAAAAATGCTTTCGGAGCATTGGCATCTCTTTCATATACAAAATGATGGAC
The DNA here is from genome assembly GCF_026723765.1 of Lacrimispora xylanolytica. NCBI lineage: Bacteria > Bacillati > Bacillota > Clostridia > Lachnospirales > Lachnospiraceae > Lacrimispora > Lacrimispora xylanolytica. Next base: position 799,346 of record NZ_CP113524.1, on the reverse strand, counting down.
GTAAGCACCGCAAGGATTTTCTGCCGGTACATAGGGTGGGTCCATGGGGAATGGGTATCTGGTGTTGGTATACTGGTGCTTATCATAGCCGTAATTTTGAAAGCAGCCTGGAACCGGGATTTCTCCAAAGCTTTCGGTATTATAGTCTTCAAGGAAAAACTCTTCTTTTACATCATAAATACTATCAAAATATTTGAATTTCCAGGTATCGTTTAAAAGCTGGAAGCGGTCGGAATTTTCTCTCTGCTCGACTAGATCAAAGCGTGCCATGGAAGCCGGGATATAGTAAGCTCTGTTTGGCATGGTGTTTTCATGGAGCAGATGCAGATTTTCATAGTGTTTGGGGACGATCATGGTTTCTACCTCCTAATATTTCTATATAAACTATTATAGAATGAACCAGATTAAAATCCATATCATTGATTAGCCAATATATGCACAAAATGATACGGTTACTATTAATCATTCCCATTATCGTGTAGCTTTTCACCTGGAATTTTAATTAAAAAAAGCTGGTTTTAAAATGAGTCAACTGGCTTATTCATATTTTTTTTGATCGTAATTCATAGAATCAATTTCATTGACAAAGGGAATAATACAAACGAACTGATTTCAATTTATAATAAGTTTCGCTTCTCATAACACAGAATTTATAAATTTTTATTTTGAGTTTATTGACACTTTTTACCAAATCATGCTATAAATTAGTTAATTAATCAATTAAGAAACGAGGTGATTCAATGGGAATTATCGGCTGGATTATTATAGGTGCTTTAGCAGGCTGGCTTGCAAGCATGGTGACAGGAAATGATAAAAAGATGGGCGCATTCGCAAATATATGCGTCGGTATCATCGGTGGCTTTCTGGGTGGATTTATTATGAATCTGCTAGGAGGAGCTGGCGTTACCGGATTTAATCTTTGGAGTCTTTTAGTAGCCTTTATAGGTTCTTGTGTTTTATTGTTTATTGTTAATAAAATCCGAAAATAAAAACAATAGCTGGTAAAAGTCTTTAAAGGAAAAATGACTGGGTGTCTTTATTGGTAAGACATCTAAGTTTAAAAATATATGTTTGTAAACTTGAGAATAAATTTATAAATAAGGAGGCGTTATTTATGAACAATTCAGTAAAAGGTAAAATAGATAAAGCAGTGGGCAGCGTGAAGGAAAATATCGGTAAATCCATAGAATCTGAACAGCTGGAATTGGATGGAAAACTGCAGAAACTTGCTGGCGAGGCCAGGGAGAAGGCGGAAGAAACTAAGAAAAAAGCTGCCAGAATCGGTGAAGATATTAAGGAAAGTATTGCTGAGAAGGCGAATGACTTGATTGATTCGGTCAAGAAAGATAAACAGTAATGTTTGATACCATTTATGAAAAATAACTATTAATATATTAAAAGACCCACTATTTGAAACAGACAATAGTCGGTCTTTTATTTATTATATTTTAATTTTACTAAAATTTATCTCATGAATTTGTTGTGTATGTTCCACTAAATAGTAAATTTGAGCCTGCAGGTAAATCAACTAACGACGTGAAGTAAATCTCACTATATGTGCTAGTATTTCTAAGAAAACATAAAAGTGTTCTGGACGGTATGGCAGTGTGGACTACCGTATCAAATTGATCTCGCCTCAGTGGGTAACCGGCAATTAAATATGGTTTATTTGCATTCAAAGTTACTGTAGTTGTAATATTTGTCTGAATATTAATTTGGGAGGGTCCATTAATATTTCCATTTCTATAATACCCACTATTAATATTTCCCCATGGACAATATAAACCAGAAATAGTTAGATTAGATATTTGAGTGCCATTTTGCTGTAAAAACACCCCACCATATTCTGAATAAAATTGCCATGCCCCGGTAGGCTGATTTCCCATTAGGGTAACAGTAGAACCACTGAGTGATGCAATTCCATTATCTGTAGCAGCTGACCCAATATACCAACTTGCAGAGTGTATTCTACAAAAGTAACTTGCAATTACACCCCACTTTTTATTATTTACCCTGCAGGCATCTATTCTAGCATTACAAGATTCAAAATGAAAGCCAGCATACTGACTGTCACCTAATGCTTGGCAATACCATAATACTAGATTGGAACAATCAATTCCTATGAAAGAATGATTACTTGTTTGTGTAAAATTGATTCCTGCTATTATTATTCTAGCAGTTGAACTTATACAGGTAATAGTATCTATATTACACGAGATATTTAAAGATTCCCAATTATTAGCGCGTGTAATATGAAGCATTCCACTATGAAAATTAGATATATTAACAGCCTCATTATAGGTACCATCGGCTATCCTGACAGTTGCACTATGACCGCCTAAATCCTTTGGAATATTATTTAACGCGCTTTTTATCGTCTTATAAGGATTAGAGCTTGTACCATCACCAGTGATATCAGAACCATTATTATCTACGTACACAAACATATCATTATTAAGTGGCTTCGTATCCTTAATATACTTTTTAACTTTCCCCATAAAAACCTTTGTTGAATCCCCAACCTCCGGAACCGGATACTTTGCATCAATCATCTCCAGTGTTTCAATCACAGTCTCTGAAATATCTCCACCCGTGGCATCCACCCTTTCCATCACATCCTGAATCGTAGCCGTCCCAGAAGGGACAACTTCAATATTAATTTCAGCCGCATCCTGTACTACATTCTGAATATTATAGATATACGAAGTAGAAGCCACACCATTATACTTAGGCATTTCATCCGGTATCACTGCAGTTACAATACAAAATAGAATCTCTTCTTCACCATCTTTAGCATATAGACCAATATTTTGTATGTAATAAGCAACCTGAATTTCTTCATTGCTAAAAAGCACTCTCGTCTGAATCATATTATTATCTAATACTTTCGTTTCAGGATATTCTAAAATCTGCTTAACCCCATCCATATCAGTTAGCGCTTTATAGTCAGTCCCATCTGGATACCTATGATTCGAAATTTTTGCTTTGGTTATGTTTAATTTCAGTTCTCCTGCAACCGCTCTGGCAATCAAATTTTCTCCTGCTGCCGTTATAATCGCTTTGTTATACTGTCCCATTTTACCTCCTTAAATTGTTGTTATTTTCGTGCTGCTCACCGTAGTCCCTATGTAATAACCGCCTTTCATATCCTTTTTCACTTCCTGGCTTGCCAGGATCTTAATATGGGCCGGAATTATATCCCACAGCAGGTCATAAAGGAGATTCAATGCACCGTACCGATCAGATGTAACCTTAATTGTCAGCAAATAAGTTTTGCTATTCACTGACAAAACATACCCATCTGCTCCAAAAAGTTCTGACAAACGATTTTTAAGAAATCCGATTGTAAATGGAACTACCGTATTATATCTTTGCAGGATTCTACTTCTTCTGTATTCTAACGTTTCTCCCTGATAAGAAATTCCAAAGCGCTTCTCGTAAAGAAGAATCGTATTCTCATCAGCCGTCTGTATAAAGCAATTATCTCGAACAGACCGAATACTGTCTTCCACTGCTTCCAGCTCCACCTCTTCTGTATCCAAGAGCTGGTTGAATTCCAGAATATTTTTAAACCACTCCGGTAGCAGCATTTTTAGATCAACCGCCATTGATTGTCACCGCCCCCAAAACTGGCACCTGCTGCTCAGTAGAAGTCTCTACGCACACTACATCAGATGCGATTCCATTAATAGTTACATCCGTCACATTGACAACTTCAGGAATAGTTAGAATTGCGTATATCACCCTGGACACATAGACTATCACTGCATACTCTAGCTTTTGACTTTTCAGCACGGTACCCCAGGATTGCCGAACAGATTCTAAGTATTCTTCTATCTTGTCCATAATCTGGTTTTTATAGGCTGTCTCTCCGTTTTGAATACTGGATAAAAATTGAACGGTGAGAGAAAAATCAAGCTTCAGTTCTTTACCAGTTCCAATGGTAACGGCTGCTCCAATAGGGGCCATTCCATAACCATTGGGGGATGGTTCTAAATCATCTCCTTCCAGAGGGCAAATCGCATTTTGTACCTTAGTAATAAGAGTATTCCCCGCCGGCTTATAATTTCCGTCAAGAATACTGCACAACACAGTTCCTCCTCCCTGCCAGGCCGGGTAGATTTGAACGGCTCCAACTCCATCAATCGCAAGAATTGCATTTCGGTAGGAAGCAATGTTTCCTCCAAACGTGGCAACGTCAAAGGTAGCTAAATACCGCTCTCTCAGGGAAGAATCTCCTTCTTCCTCTGTTCCGGCTGAAAGAAGCTCTGTAAGCTGTGCAGATGTAAGACCAGTCACATAATCAATGGCAACCAACTGACCAGAATAATTATTACCAATCTCACCTGGAGATTCGCATTCCATTCGATAACTATATCCATTCTCAGAATGGTCAATAAAATCCGACACCTTATATGTTAAATATCCACTCCCTGTAAGAGCTGAAAATCGGGAGCCAATTGGCACATCTATATTAAAATAACCTTTTTTAACTGCCTTAGTAGCTGCTTTTCTTTCTATTCCACGCTCTGCTACCAGCATATTAAGCCAATTGCCTCCAGCCGTTTCCGCATAAGCATTTTTCTGCACAGAATCCAAGTCAAGATATAACCCTTCCAGATGCCAGCTTTCCGGTCCAAGCGCCGTCTGGATCATGGAGCCTTCCCTTTTATCAATGGTATCTGGTACCCTTTTTAACTGTGATGCCAATATATTCGCGTATGTTTTGTTACTAAAATCAATCAAATTTCCACCTCCCCGGGGATATTTCCATATACGGTTTTAACCTCAAATGTGCATTTTAATGTCCCTTGGTCTGAGGTATCAAATAAAAAATCGTTCACTGAAAGAATTCGTTTATCAGAAGAAAAAGCCTCTTGAATACGTCTTTTTATCATACTTGCTACATATTCCGGGGGCTTACCAATTAGCCTTTTTAATTCCCTGCCAAAATTCGACGTATAGATCTGGTTTTGATATCTTTCCGTAGCTAGAATGATTTCTATAGCCTGTTTCATGGCTTCCAATCCACCGCCTACTTTTTTAATTGTACCGGTACTTTTATCCACCAGATAAGTTTCGGTAGGGTACTCCCTGTTCTCATTTTCATAAATAACTGCACTAGCTGATTTTGGTAATGTTGCCATCGTATCACCTACACTTTCGACATTACGATATAATTCTGTCCGGCATTGGCTTTCAATACCAGAACCTTGTCTCCTGGTTTAACGCCTGGGTTTAACACAATCTTCTCTCCCTGTATATTGATATCTCTGTATTTTAAATTATCGGTTAGAACAGCCACTGGCTCCGTCACTATCAATTGAGTCGCCTGAATTTTTAATGTTAATGGAGCTGCTGATACGACTGTAGCGTAACCAGTATCCAAAAGATCCATGGCTTTTACAGTATCACTAATAATATACTTAAGTCGCTCTATGAGTTCCATTGGCCCTCCTTATTGATGATTTTTGCATCGACGCTCATGGTATGCTCTCCGTCTGAAAAAGTATGATTCACTTTATCCAGAAGCAAATAATATCCATTGGAGAGTTCTGGTATTTCCTTTATTTTAAACTTTGCCATTGCTCCTGCTCTGAGCCCTGGTACTCCCCCTAAACCACTCACGGATAACGTTTTTAGCACTCGGTCATAATACGCCATCATCATATTTCCCTGCTCATTGATTTGTGCTTCGTTAAGATTATCATCTACTTTGTCATACTTCTGCAGGAGTCCCCATTTTTTAATTGTTGAATGGTCATTGAATATATAGGTATCTCCCTGGCCCGTCTCTTTATTGGACCGGACCAGCTTTACCTGATTATAAGTGTCTGAATCTATATCAGACTTATAAGAATAGTCTGTAATGATGCTGCCATTGCCAATTAATACATCAGACATCATATTCTTAGCCTCTTTTAGAGACAGCTTACCAAAATCATCATAAAAGACAAATGTTTTGCCAGTACTGTTCTGAGTTACCATGAGAGCGTATTCAATAATATCCAGGCACTCTGTATTTTCCTTTGTCAGATAGGGGATCCCTTGTCCGGTATCTTCTATTTCTCCTACTTGAAGCTGCATATCGCCTGCAATCTGACTTATTATTTCTCCCAGCTTTTTATTGTTGAAACTATAACTGGATTTCGCTTTTAAATAACGGAGCTGGTCATAGGCGGTGACTGAAACCTCGCCAGAGCGACTCTGTTCTATAATAAAAACGAATCCCAGAAAAATTTCTTTTCCATCAACATAAAATAGTACTTTAGCACCCTCTGTCAGATTAATTGGCTTATCCTGAAGAAACGTAAATGTAAGCTTGCCTGCACTTCCACCTCTGTTTGTGGTATAAGTTACCTTCTGTGTAATGGGGGCATAATCGTACAAGGAATATGACTCGTCATTATAAATTAAAAGTTTGTAGCTCATCCTGTCACCTGCAATTGATCTGCTTTCACCCAGCCACGACTGCCGCCTATTAATATGGGATAGGCCCTGGAAGCATCAGGAACGATTCTCGAAACGGTAGTCGCCAAATTGTTGGCGGTTCCAGTTGGTTTATCTCCATAACTGCTGCTAAAATATGTACCATTTGCAATAACGGAAGCACCTACTCTAAGTTCTGGAACAGCAGATGTAGAACGTTCCTGATCTTCTGGTTGAGTAGTACCATTTGCCGGTTGTTCTGCCGGAGGAAGTGTTATCCTGATTGGCGCGTAGTTCCGATATTCTTTAAACTTGATTTTATAATAGATATCTCCAGCTTCCCCACCTTTTTCTGTTGTCTCAAAGCTGTCAATTACCGCACTGATGTTTGTATCATACATGCGGCTTCCCCTTGCATCGTACCGGCTGATTACAATATCACATACTTCCTTGTTATCCCGGGCATCCAGTATTGCCTCCACGAGATCACCTGGTTCGGTCCAGTCGTGCCCGCACATAAGTGGATCATCGCTATCACCAGGGAAATAGGATTCCCAGGACACCTCCATTAAGGAGGGCAGCCTGGGAACAACAATTTCCCCAATATCTAAAATATCGTACGTCTTATGATCCGCTGGATAAGAAATTGTATATTCTTTCGGGTTAACTGGAAATTCAATTGTATCGCCACCGATATCTGCAAAAAATTTATACTTATTTCGCATGATACCTCCTATCCTGTAACAACATTACTGCTTGATGCGTGCTGGACTCCCAACACATTATTTAACACATTAACCATAGCATCAATATCAGAGCCGCCTCCACCGTAATTGTTTTGATTTACAGTCGCATTGGTCTGTGGAACCGTCAGGTTTACCAAAGCCACGTATTGGCGTTCTGATAAATCTCTAAGGAGTTTAATATTTTCATCAGAAATATTGACATCCTGCTCAATCTTATCTACCTTACCAACTTTGCCAACATTGCCAATATCACCCGTTATAGCACCAGCTCCTCCAAGCAGACCGCCAGCGCCAGCAGAAGGCATTTTATCCATTAGGCTATCAAGACTAAAGTTTGTGTTATCTATTTTGTTTCCAAGAGAAGCACCATATTTGCTCCATTCATCTGCGGTATCCCCAGTATCCAATTTAGTCATGCGTTCTATCGTTATAGCTTGTTCCCCAAACTTGTCATCGACCCATTCACTTAACTTCTCCCTAAAGCCTTTTACACCATCAGCCATGTTTGTTTTAAACACAGCATCAATGGCATCTGCTACGGTTTCTATCTGACTTAATATAGAATCAAATAATCCAAATAAAAGATGAGCAATGGCGGAAGCCGGATCATTCATTACATTGGCAAAAAATTCTGCAAAGATTGCGATTAAATTCCACAAGTCTGCAACCATGTTATATCCAACGGCATAGATGAAGCCGAACACATAGCCAATTTTTTCTCCTATCTGCTCAAATGTGACACCAGCTTGCAATATTCCCATAATTGCTGCTCCTATCAGCAGTCCTACGAGGATAAATGGCATTGCTGCCGCAAGCCAACCTGATGCAGTTAATAAGCCAGACACTAATCCGATCGTCCCTGCTGCAGCCAAAGCCAAGCCGACCCCTAATAAGATCGGATATATATAGTCCCAATTTTCAACAATCGCATTGGCTCCAGCAACCAATACATCAACAGCGCCGGAAGCAACATCACCAAGAATTTCAACAGCACCTATAATTCCCTCTATCACCGTCTTACCGGTATCACTGTTTAAGAACTCACTCATTTTATCCAGGACACCGTCTAAAGAGTGAATGCCAGCATTCTTAATCAGATTCCAGGAATCCGACCAAGTCATAGGCATGTTTTTAAACTGGTCATTAATCTGATCCGTAGCACTTAACAAGGCATTTTTTACAACGTCAGCTGTGATAACACCTTTATCCGCCAATCCACTGATTTCTTCTACCGGCTTACCAAGATAATCTGCAATTGCCTGTATCGCATTAGGAGCACCTTTAAAAACAGTGTTTAATTCTTCTCCACTTATGACGCCTTTTGCCATAGCCTGGCCAAGCTGTTCGGTAGCGGAACCAATTTCCTCCTGACTGGCTCCTGCCATCTTAAACTGTTTACTTATGTTTTCTGCAACGGCAACCACCTCGTCACTTCCTGAAAAAGCGTTTCCCGCAGTTTGGCCCAGCTTGGCTACAACATCAGCCGTATCAAGATAGCTGGTTCTGGATCTTTGTGCAGACCGGTAGATTTTTTCCTGTAGCTGCTCTGTTTCCTGTAAACTGCTATTTGTATTATCATTTCCTTGACCACCTGCATCAATCGAGGGGGGATTAAACCCTTGATTCATAACACTTAATCGGGCGGTGGAACGTGTCATTTGATCGGATAAGCTAAATAATTCTTTTCCCATCTTAAAGTTAGAAGCTACAGACACCACTTTTTTCAAGGTTGAAAAGAGGCCTACTGCTGATTTACTGGTTTCTTTCACCTTATTATTATGTTTGTCCTGGGCAGTTGCTGCTTTTGAGGTATTGTCTGCAATTTTAATCAGCTGCGCTTCCATACGATCAAACCCAGAAGATGAGATTTTGTTAGAGGCTTGTCCAATTTCTCTCATATTTCCAATGACTGCACCAGTCGCTCCTCCAATCGATTTGCGCATGGTCATATCCGTTTTGGTCATGGTTTGATCAATCCGTTTCATCTGCTTTACCGCAGAGTTACCAAGATCAAGGAACTTGTTGGACGTTTCTCCAATTTGTCTTATATTTGCAATAACAGCACCAGTCGCTCCTCCAATGGACCGACGCATGGTCATCTCTGTTTTCACAACTGCATGATCAACACGCTTCATCTGATTAACAGCGGCATTCCCAAGCTCAAGGAACTTGGAAAAAGACTCGCTGAATTGATCACTTACTGCTAAGCTTTCTTTTATCTCTCCCATGGTTCCTCCTTACTTTTGGGGCCGACTTTTAATTTCTTTGACTGCCATCTGATACATAAGTATCTTTTCTTTTTCTGGAAGATCCGCAATCTCCCCGGGGAAGCGGCCGTGGTTAACTAACATATAGTAAGCAAGCTGCACGTCCATGTCTCCCCCGTTTAAGAGTTTTTTGCTTCTTCCAGCTTATCTTCCGCATCCTTCATTCCGTTTAATTCCAGAATCGCTTCTGACAGACGATTATACTCTCCGATACTCAGCATCTGAGATGGCACATCCAAAGGATCTTCTGTTCCATAATAGTTGCACATTTCCTGTGCGCTGAAATCTGGTTCCTGAACACATGCAAGAACGAGTCTCTTTGTATACAGCAGGTTATCCAGCTTCTCAACAGGTGAACCATTGACATTAACTGTTTTTCTGCTCATACGTGCCAGTTTCTCATTTTCTTTCTGAGTAATTGCTTTAATCACAAATGGAACTGCGTTTCCTTCCTCATCTTTAAAACGATTGGATACAACGACTTCCTTGGTTACACCTGCCATGACTGGCTGTAAAAATGCTTTTAATGCACTCATAATCTCTCCTATTCTCCCAACTGAGTCGGGGCTGTAAATGCGTTAAGGATTTCAACATTTGTGAAACTAAATGTAATATCCATGGTTAAAAATTCTGTATCCGCGTCCAGAATAGCAATTGGAAGCTTCTGCAGCTTCACGTTATATAAAGCTACTGTCTGAGACCCAATGGTGCTTCCTTCGTCTTCATTTGTGATCTGGAATGTGAAGTACGGAAGCTTTCCTGTCTTTAAATAAGTCTTTAACATATTTAAGAATTCCGGTGTTCCGTAATAAACAGTTGCTGATCCGGTAAGGGACACACCAGAAGTTTTTTTCTGTACAAGATTGGTACCTACCACCTTAAAATCTGATTCCTGAAATTCTGCATCCGCCTGGAATTTCTTTAAGCCAAACATTTCTACGTTACGGCCATCAATCACGGCAAAAGCACGACCAGCCTTTCCGTTTAACGCATCACGCTCTAATAAAAATGACATACTCTACCTCCTTTTAATCTGTAAGGGTTGCTGTGATATAAATTTTTTCAACAGCTGCCACCGGTTGAATTGCAAGTGTAATTACAACGGCATTGATTGCCTCGCCTGCCCCTACAACCACATCATCTGCAACAAAGTTCTGAATTCCTCCATTTGCCTGAATCTCATTTAAATATCCTACGATCCATGCCTTAAGAAGGTCTCTGCCTGAAGCATTATTCTGAATTTTACCAATGTAATTCTGTGAGAAATTCTTGTAAATATCGTTTGATACGGTATCCAGTGTTCGGATAACCTGATTCAGACAAAATGCCTCTCCCTTGTCTGAAGTGAATGTGGTCAAAGTATTTATGTCTGACATCACCTTTACACTGCCAAACTCTTCAAAAAATACAATCTGCCCTTTGTTAAGAGCTTCATCAATTTCTTGTGTACTCAAGCGAGGTGAAACATTTACTGCATCCGGATACTGTGCATATACCAGGGATTCACTATAATTCGCACCAGCCTGGGATCCACCAACCCACCAGGTTACCTGCTGTGGAGAAAGAATAGTTCCATCAGACAAAATCACGCCATTCTTTACTGAAATAACGGCATCTGTATTGCTTTCTGCACCTGCCATAACAGCCTGACATTTTTTACCAAGATTGTCTCTCATACGTTTTATGAAAGCTACATACGCGGCCTGTACCGTGCTATCGGAGCCATCATAAATTACAATGTTAAAACTAAGTGGTTCCAAAGCGGTAAGAAAAGCAGAATGAGAAGCATTGCTCACAGTTCCATCGGTACCTCCTGCAAGATATTTCCCCGCACTGGCTGCTAATTTACCAGTTCCGGCAAATACAACCCAGTCATTTCCCTTTAAATCTGCAACCACCTTTCCTGTCTGGGAATGTTTCACCATTCCATCAACAACCGTCTGAACGGTAAAATTACCTTCATCATCTGGATCAGCAATAACAGAAACAGAAATATCATTTCCTCTAATACCGCTATATTTTGCTGTAATTGTAAGCGGCTCTAAAGCTGCAGATGCCTTTGTGGCACCGGTCGTATTGGGACGATAAAGTAAGACTTTTACTGGTCCCTTGGTATGATCTGATCCTTTAAAAATCTCTCTTAAAAACAGAGCCTTGCTATGAATGGAATCGTATCCAATATACGGCGTTAAATCATCCCCCGCATGAATGGTCATAATCTCACCCTCTGGTCCCCAGGACAACGGTTCACAGATTGCTACAATCCCTCTATTTCCCACACTGACAGCCTGCTCCATATTTGATTTAACATTTATGTATACACCAGGCTGTTTTTTATTCTGACTGCTCCAATTTCCTCCGGCCATTTATTTTTCCTCCATCTTATCGTTGAAAAATCTATTTAAAATTTCTTTTGCTTCTTCCACGGTATACTCCTCTTCAGGCAGTAATGCCCTGGCAAAATCCTGTTGATATGAATCAAATTCCTTACTGCTGATGAGAGCTTCTGTTTTATACTTTACTGTTCCTTTTTTATTTGAAGCCATTCTGATTTACACCTCCTCTATAAGATTCCAGGGATTCTATCATTGGTGTGTCGTTTTGATAAGACATAGTGACTTTAACAGTAAACTCATAGTGCAGCTCTCCATTTACAATCTTAAAGCTCCGGTTGTAGGTTCGTAATTTAGCAGCTTCATAAGGAATAAATTCAAGTATGAAATCCAGCTTATCCGCAACAGACGGACGCAGATCAAATGTATCTCCACTGTTTTTTTCAGCCTTATAAACCACATCAAAGCCAATCTTTTTCATAAGACGACTACCAATACGGCTTTCTATTTCAACATCTGTATAAAAAATACAGAATTCAGAAGCTTCTGACTCCTGTTGATCCTGATTAACAGATACCTGAGTATTGGGAAAATGTTCTTTCAAAACCTCAGCTATGGATTCTATTAATTTATCAAGCGTAAATGTCATTTAACCTCCTCCTTTCCTACTATGGAGCTCCAATCACCATCACTTATTCTCTGTAAACAATATCTGTTATCCACACACCACGTCCTCCTCTGTAAACTTATCCAGATTCTTCTTTCTGGAATAATACAATTATAAATCTGCTATATCGTCTTAGACAGGACACGATTTGGATAAGCATTAAATGTCCTACTCAAGAACAATGGCATCCGCTCCGAATAAGTAAACGCTCAGTATTTCTGTTGCTTCGGATACCCATCTTCGTATGGTTCTGTCTGTACTATGTAGAATTTCAGCAATTTCCTCCTGAGTCACATTGTCCAGATAGTACAATTTAAAGGCCTCAAACTTTTCCGGCGCATTTTTTCTTATCTGCTCTTCTTTTAAAAGCTTCATACATTTATCCAGGTGTGCAATCATTACGATGCTTCGGAGCTTACTTTTCAGGATACTGTTAATATAAATGTCCTCTTCTGAGGATTTCTGAGAACTGCTGCGGTCATCCAAATATGATAGTTCAGAGATGCCCTCTATCATCCCCTGATGTATCCGGTTATAATTCTCCATCAGTTTCTTGGCATTGTGAAAAACCTTTGTCCTGCTGCATTTTTTCTGAGACTTCTCAAACAACTGAACCGCTTCCAGTGCTGCTGACTTTACTAATTGTTCTGCCACTGCCTGATCCATGCTTACACCTCCCTGCTGCCAAAATTTCATTTCTAACCTTATCCCATTCCACTGCTAGTGGGTCCTGCACCTCCACAGATTCCATAGGTTCAAACGTATACCTGCCAAATGCCCTTGCCCCTGAGCTTGCATAAGATGAGATTGACGCGCAGGGGATTTTTAAAAGTGCTGATGCTTCTAATGCACTGTATTGCCCCATCTTGCAGCCATTGTCATATAAGGTATATATTTTTCTAACTTCCTTACTCATTGCTGATTCCTCCTTTTACTTTTCTTTCAAAATAGTTTCCTACTGCAAATAATCTCCCATGATCCTTACACGAGCAATTCTTTTTAAGTGAATTGGAAGGATACGATTTCCCACAATACATGCATTTCTTTTTAACATCACAAAAGTTAACCTTTTCCATCCCTTCCCTCCACAACTGACATCTCTTTCAAAAGCTCTTATTAACCTCAATTTATTTACCAACAATTGTATCGCCACTCTGCTTTGGACAATAAAATACCAAGTACCAATACTTAATTTTCAACGTTGCTTAATACTTTCACAGACTCTTCACAGTTTCATCAAAATACCGTCACAATTTCCCAGTATATTAGTAAATGTAAAGAGACAGCATTTAAATAAACTTTTTTTCATACTCAGCCGACAGGATCCCCCAATCTTGTCGGCTCCTCCCTTTTATCGGGAAATATAAACCCTTCCCAGTCAAATGAATAATGCATTTCATACTTACTATCTATGAATATAAACCTCATGCTATTTTAGAGTCTTTTTAAGACACATTTATTGTAAAAAAAATTGCTTATAATCTATATCTTATTTCACTCGACTCTAAAGCCAATCATTTCACCACTAATAAAATCAGATTTTGTATATGTTCATCTAACGATTTGATACTTAAAATTTTTAATTATTCAATTCTTAGATTTTAAAATCCTAATACTTTTCAAAGTAAACAGGTATCTAACAAAATACCCTCCCCCATAAACACACCATCAGCTTATCAATACAATATCCCCATATACCCTCCTCACGCATCGTACAATATAATAATTTAAACCAAAACTATTGTATCTTTTTAAGACACTTAAAATATATCACGTATCTCTTCCTCTGTCAATCACGAATATGAATTTTAAGACACTTTTATCATAATCCCTTGCATATCCTCTAATAATATAGTAAAATTAAGACACAACAAGTGAAAAGAGAGGTATAAAAGTCATGGGAATGGCAGAACGAATAAAAGAACGTAGACTTATCATGAAATATACTCAAGAAGAATTAGCCGAAAAACTTGGACTTCAAAAATCTGCTATTGCAAAATACGAAAACGGGCGGGTGGAAAACATTAAGCGCTCTGTCATCGCTCACATGGCAAGCATTCTAGAATGCAGCCCGGCATATCTCATGGGCTGGAGTGAAGATACCAATATGAATCAGCCAATTCTTATGACAAAATCAGAAGAAGAACATCTGTTGAAATACCGCTCCATCGATGACAAAGGAAGACATACCGTAGATACTATCCTTCAAATGGAATACAACCGCTGTGAACAAGAACAATCAAAGATTTCTCCAATCCCGCAAAGGGACCGCGCCCACTTACAGGTCAATGCCGCTCACCAGCGTACCGATATAGAAGTAACGGATGAGATGAAACAATTCGACGATGCATTCTTTGATGAATAAAAAAAGAAATAATACCCCAAGGAGCCATGTCTATGTACGCAAATACAGGCTATATGGATTTAACCGATGAAGAACTGGAAGATTACAATATCCCATTAAGGACCAACTGCTGCGGAGTATATCGCCTTCTTACCCTCCCAGTCATGTCCACCATACGCCCTCTGGGCCGGCCGGACTATCAGATCCTGTACATTTCATCCGGAAAAGCTACCTTTTACATAAACGGAGAACCCAGGGAGGTTCCGGCCGGACACATGGTCATCTATCACCCCCGCAGTCTTCAGCAGTACGCGTATTACCTGGAGGATAAACCAGAAGTATACTGGCTTCATTTTACAGGAGAAGATGCACAAACACTCATAAAAGAAGCGGGATTTTCAGGAGATCATATCCTGTATACCGGAATCTCGGCAAAGTATCAGGACCTTTTTCTATCCATGATCAAAGAACTCCAGCTTCCACGGCCTTGCTCCGAAGAATTGTCCTCTCTTTATTTAAGACAACTTTTCCTTACCCTCAAACGGTTAAAAGAAGAAGGAGGCTATAAAAAAACTGAGATCAAAGAAGAGATGGAACAGGCCATCCACTATTTCCACGAAAACTTTACCAGAGACATACAAGTTGAGCAATATGCAAAAAAACTTCATATGAGTACCTGCTGGTTTATCCGAAGCTTTAAACAGTACGCTGGAATGCCGCCAGGAAAATATATTACCTCCATACGAGTCAACAAGGCAAAGGAGCTGTTAGAAAGCACGGATTACACCGTGGGTGAGATTGGCACTATCATCGGATACGAGAATCCCCTGTATTTCAGCCGGATTTTTAAAAAACAGACCGGACTTTCCCCGGCAGAATACAGAAAAGCGGCAAGATGAGTTTCCTCTCCTGCCGCTTCCTTTATTTTCTTCCTACCAGGCTGTAGGTCTGGCGGTATTCCTTTGGCGTAATTCCCATATACTTTTTAAAGATTCTGCGAAAATAGTCCACATCCTGATAACCGCACTGATAAGCAATCTCATTCCCGGTCAGACTTGTCTCTACCAGCATACGGCAGGCCTTATTTAACCTCACCTCATGAATCCCCTCTGTCAGGGTCTTCCCATACACAGCGTTATAAACACGGCCCAGATAATCCGCGCTGCAGTCCAGCTTTTCTGCCAGGATAGAGGAAGATAACGGCTCCTCTAGATGATTTCTGATATACTGCGCTGCCTGGTTGGCCAGGAGCACCTTCTGTCCATTGACTTCCATAGGCGAAAGAGAATCACTCAGTTCACAAAGAAGCTCCAAAAGCACCAGATTTAAGATGGTCCTATCATCTCTGCAAACGTTCTGCCGCTTGATAAAACGGCGAAATAGATCCTCAAACTGCTCCGGCTTTCTCACCCGTATCAGCTGAGGCAGGGACATCACATCCCGCCCTGTCCTTACCGCTTCCTCTTCCAGATGAAAATGAAGCCAGTAAAAGGTCAGGTCCTCATCAAATTCCCTGGTTCCCCAATGGTGCCTGCCTGGAAACAGGATCAGTGCCTCCCCTTCTTCCACATTGTAAGATATTTCTTCTTCGGCAATCCCCAAAACTCCCGAATTTACATAGATAATTTCAAAAGAATCCATGACCCGGTCTGCATGACGGCCATTTCCCCCTGTTACTAAGTATCCTGCATTGAGCGCTTTTACCGGAAGTACCGCTTTTAGCTGTAAATAATGTTCCATAACATCCCCCTGTCACCCCGAGTCGGAATTCTCCAGTTTTTCGCTTCTTTTTCCTCTTGTATCCTTTTCATTCTACTGGCAATATAGAGAAAGGTAAAAAGCAGCAGCATTCTTAATCTACGCTGCTTCATGTAATAAAAGCATAGCAGAAAATCAGCAAAATGAAAAGGGGATCGCGGCAGATTTGCCGACTTAACATGATGGACATCGTATTACAGATAAAAGAAAAAATGTTTCCTAACCGCTCTCAGGGAGCGCTTATGACGGATTTAGATTATAAAAGTGGCAGAAGATACTTTATTGCAGAAGGATGCTGCGCAAACGGCATTGTCACCTTGACTACGGGCGCATTTCTGTCCGGATATGCAAGCTCACTGGGAGCCACCGACTCCATCAATGGAATCATCGGTTCTCTGCCCTTGCTGCTTTGTCTGCTTCAGATGTTTTCCGCAGTCCTCTTAGAAAGCATGAGCCGGAGAAAAAACATTCTTACAGCCTTTTCCCTGATTCACCGGTTATTGCTGTCTTCCGTATTCTTTGTACCGTTATTTATCGAGAATCCGGGCCTCCGCCTGCTTGCGCTGGTTGGAATTTATGGAACAGCTCATTTTTTCGGTGCATTTATCGGAACCGGCATCGGTAACTGGATTCTCCAGCTGGTCCCCTCCACCATTCGGGGAAAATATCTTGGGAAGAAAGACTCCTTTGCCTTTGGTATGTCCACAGCCATCAGCCTGATCATGGGCCGTGTCATGGACTGGTTTCGGAGCGGGGATATGGAACAGCAGGGATTTTACGTGGTAGGCTTCGTGGTATTCACCCTGGCATGCCTGGACTTTTGGTGCCTCTCCTCCATTAAGGAGCCAGAAAGTACGCCCCACGTCCAAAAGCTCAGGGATTCCATACTTTCCCCCCTGGCAGATAAAGAATATAGAAAAGTCATGTTTTCCTACATGTTCTGGAACGTGGCTCTCCAGGTAGCAGGCCCCTTTTTCAGCGTTTACATGGTGACAGGACTAAAGCTTGATTATACCTATATCACCTTCCTGGGACTGATTTCCTCTACCCTTCGGATTATCGCCTCTTCCCTTTGGGGAAAGCTGGCGGATAAAACCTCCTGGTTATTTGTTACAAGAGCCTCTATGGGCCTTCTAGGACTGATTCACGCAAGCTGGCTGTTTATGACGCCGGAAACCTGTTACGTCCTCCAGCCCCCGCTGCAGGCACTATCAGGCATCGCCTGGGGAGGAATTGCAATTTCCGTGTTCCACCTGCAATACCACTATGCTCCCACAGAGAAAAGGGTTCCTTATGTCAGTGCCAATTCATCCTATGCCGGACTCAGCGGATTCCTTGCAACCCTGATTGGCGCATTTCTTCTAAAAGTCCTTCCCTCCATGAAGATACTTGGCTTTCCCATGGGAGGGATGCAGATGCTGTTTCTATTATCCGGGACTTTAATTATAGGATGTGTCCTTTACATGGGAAAGCTTCGCACGCATTGAGTCAACCCTTTCGTTCCCTGCAGGATTCACGGATCACAAGGTCCGGCTTTAATATCCTCTCTACCCGGCTTTCCTCATCTGGTATGCCGTCAATCTTCTCCAAAAGAAGTTCTGCTGCCATAGCCCCCAGCCGCTCCTGGGGGTGGGCGATGGTAGTCAGCTTTACCATTCCATTCTCTGCAATAAAGGAATTATCATAGCCAGTTACTGATATGTCCTTTGGCACAGACAATCCGCATTTTTCAAGTGTCTTAATAATCTCCAGAGCGATCTGGTCATTGTAGCAGACGATTCCGTCTATCACTCTTCCTTCTTCCAGCAAATATTTTAATACCTCTGAAGGCTTCACCGTCCGGTCTTCCGTATGAAACCAGATTACCATATCAGGATCATAGAAGATCCCTGTTTCCTGGAGGGCCTTTACATATCCCTTATGCCTGTCCCTGCCCTGAATATCATCTGCCTTAAAGATACCCAGGATATGCTCATGCCCCAGATCTCTTAAGTATTTCGTCACCAGATATCCCCCCATGCAGTCGTCCATAAGAATATGGGGCTTATGCTTCATCTGGGAGTAATACCCCTGAATGAACACGTATGGAATCTGATAGAAATCCAGCTTGTCGTAAAGCCCCTTATGACCGCACATGATCTCACTTTTGCTGGGTTCAATGATTAGGCCGTCAATATCCTTTTCCAGTATTTCCTCCAGACATTTGCTTTCTTTTAACCTGCTGTTTCCGGTATTCTTAAGGATAATGCTGTATCCCCCTGCCGTAAGCACGCTGTCAATTCCCTGAATCAGCCTGGGAAATATATAGTCCGACAAATAGGTGGTAATGACCGCTACATTGCCGGAGCCCTTTTTTCCTCCTGCCTTTCTGGAGACAAAGGTGCCCCGGCCATGCTCCGCCTCAATAAAGCCTTCCTGCTCCAGAATGGAAAGTGCTTTTCTCACCGTGTGGCGGCTTACGTGACAGGAGGCAGATAATTCATTTTCAGATGGCAGACGATCTCCTGGCTTTCGTTTCCCGGATATGATATCCTGCTTTAATTCTTCCATCAATACATAGTATTTTGTCTTACCACTGTCCTCTGCCATAGAAAGCTCCTTACGATTTTTTCTGCCCGTAATAGGCATTAGGGCCATGTTTGCGCATGAAATGCTTATCCTGCATGCACTGAGGTGCAGGAATGATATTGGGATTTAAAAGTTCTGTCATCAGGTTCATTTTTGCAATTTCTTCTAAGACCACTGCATTATGAACCGCATTGTCTGCATCCGTTCCCCAGGTAAATGGACCATGATTTTTACAGAGGACCCCAGGTACGTGCATGGGATTTTTCCCCTGGAAGGTCTCAATGATTACCATTCCCGTGTTTTTCTCATACCCTTCTTCAATCTCTTCCTCGGTCAGATTCCTGGCACATGGAATCTCGCCGTAGAAATAATCGGCATGAGTAGTTCCATAACAGGGCAGAGCCCGGCCAGCCTGAGCCCAGGAGGTTGCCATAGGAGAATGAGTATGAACAATCCCTCCTACCGCCTCAAAAGCCTTATAAAGCTCCAAATGAGTGGCGGTATCAGAGGAGGGATTTAAATCTCCCTCCACCTTATTTCCCAACAGGTCCATAACTACCATATCTTCCGGTTTCAGTTTTTCATAATCCACTCCGCTGGGCTTGATTACAAAAAGCCCCCTCCCCCGGTCAATCCCGCTGACATTTCCCCAGGTATATGTAATAAGCCCTTTTCGTGGCAGCTCCATATTTGCTTCGTACACAACACGTTTTAATTCTTCCAGCATATTCTCTCCGCCTTTCTGTCTGTGGTATTATTTCATATAATCCAGGGCTGCCCGCTCGATGGAAAGCCCGGCTTTATACCTCTCCATGAATACATTAAATCCGGCTTCGTCCTGTGCATCCGGCTTTATCACCGTACCAGTTTCCCCATGGAATACCTTTTGGGCCAGGTAATGATCTAAAGTCTCTCCTTCATCCTTTCGGATCATGTAGGAAGCCAAAAGAGCTGCTCCCCAGGCACCGCCTTCTCCTGCTGTTTCCATAACCGAGACCGGAACGTTCATGGCTGCTGCCATAATGCTCTGCCCTACGCCTTTTGTCTTAAATAAACCTCCATGGCCCAGAAGCACATCAAGCTTAACACCTTCCTCATAGAGAATTTCCATGCCTACCTTTAATGCTCCAAGAGCAGTATAAAGATGTACTCTCATAAAGTTAGCCAGATTGAAACGGCTGTTAGGTGTACGGACAAACAATGGCCTTCCCTCTTCAAAATGGGTGATATGCTCCCCGGATAAATAGCCGTAAGATAAGAGACCGCCTCCATCCTTATCTCCCTCCAAAGCTTTTTGATAAAGAGTGGAAAATAAAGTATTCTTATCGGTCTTCATTCCCATAGCCTCAGCAAACTCCTCAAACAGAGAAACCCAGGCATTTAAATCTGAAGTACAGTTATTGCAGTGTACCATTGCCACAGAATCTCCTGCCGGTGTAGTAACAAGGTCTATTTCCTCATAAACCTTGGAAAGCTCCTTTTCCAGTACGACCATGGCAAATACACTGGTTCCTGCGGACACATTTCCCGTTCTTCTGGCGACACTGTTGGTAGCCGTCATTCCGGTTCCTGCATCTCCTTCCGGCGGACAAAGAGGGATTCCTGCTTTCAGATTGCCGCTGACATCAAGAAGGGTAGCTCCCTCCTCGGTCAATGTACCGGCTTCTTCCCCTGCGGTTAAGACCTTTGGCATAATATCTCTAAGCTTCCAGGGAAGTCCTTCCGGTTCAATGAGGGAATCAAACTGTTCCACCATCCGCTCATAATAATCCTTTGTGGTGCTGTCAACAGGAAACATACCCGCACAGTCTCCGATACCAAGCACCCGCTTTCCTGTAAGCTTCCAGTGAACGTAGCCTTCCAGGGTAATGAGATAATCTATGGCTGAAACGTGGTCTTCCTTATTTAGAATCGCCTGATAGAGATGGGCAATGCTCCATCTTTGAGGAATATGATAGGAAAAAATATCAGTCAGCTTTTGGGAGGCCTCTCCAGTCATGGTATTTCTCCACGTACGGAAAGGAACCAGTATTTCCCCTTCCTTGTCAAAAGCCATATATCCATGCATCATGGCAGAAAAACAGATCGCGCCAATGGTGGTGAGGGTTTCCCCGTAGGTTTCCTTTACTTCCTTTGCCATCTTCTGGTAGCTGTCCTGTACTCCACGCCAGATATCAGGTATGGAATACGTCCATACTCCATTTTCATACTTATTTTCCCAATCATGACTGCCAGAAGCAATGGGGTTATGGTCTTCATCCACTAATACTGCTTTGATTCTGGTAGAACCAAGCTCAATTCCAAGTGCTGTTTTGCCTTCCCTGATTGCTGTTTGGATATCGTTTCCTTTCATTTTGGACCCCTCCTTTAAAATAGGCCCGCCCCCTTAAGGAGGCGGACCCCATCAAGTTCTTAGCGGTACACTACCGAATTCCATTTCAATTCGTTCTTTAAACCACGTATGGTTGTATTCTCATCAATGAAAACAGCTTCAATTCCCATGGCTTCTGCCCAGTCTCCCATCTGCTCTGGCTTCAGGTCATAGGAAAATGCCGTATGGTGAGCACCTCCAGCCAGAATCCAGCTCTCTGCTCCGGTGATTAAATTTGGCTCCGGAGTCCAGAAGGCAGTTGCCACTGGAAGCTTTGGCATCGGCTTTTCTGTCTTTTTGCAGTTTACGGTATTGATAATAAGACGGAATCTGTTTCCAAGATCAATGAGGGAGGTAGCAATTCCTTTCCCCTCTTTTGCTGTAAATACAAGGCGCGCCGGATCTTCCTTATTGCCCATTGAAAGGGGATTTACTCGAATTCCAACCTTGCCGTCTGCAATGCTTGGACATACCTCCAGCATATGGGCCTGTAGAATTCCTTCCTTACCAGGAACTAAGTTGTAGGTATAATCCTCCATAAAGGAGGTACCCTTGGCATCCTTTATTCCAGAGGTCATAAGCTTCATTAAGCGTACCATGGCAGCAGTCTTCCAGTCACCTTCCGCTCCAAAGCCATAGCCCTTTTCCATCAGACGCTGGATGGCAAGGCCCGGAAGCTGCTGCAATGCTCCAAGATCCCCAAAATGGGTGACAATGGCCTGATAATTCTTTTCCCTCAGGAACTGTTCAAATCCCAGCTCAATCCTTGCCTGAGCTGCCACATGAGCTTTAAACTCCTCCGGGCTTCTTCCTTCAGTCAGGATTTCATAACGGCTGTAATATTCTTCTACCAGAGAAGATACCTCGCCCTCTTTTACATCCTTTACAAAGTCTGTGATCTCACTGACCGGATAGGCATCAATCTCCCAGCCAAACTTTAACTGTGCCTCTACCTTATCTCCTTCGGTAACAGCAACATTTCTCATGTTATCTGCCACCCGGACCACCCGGACATGACTGCTTTCCATCACTCCGATTGCGGTACGCATCCAGTCACCGATTCGTCTCTGGACACCTTCCTCATCCCAGAAGCCAGCAATCACCTTTCTTGCCATTCCCATTCGTGTTACCATATGTCCGAATTCCCGGTCTCCATGGGCAGACTGGTTCTCATTCATGAAATCCATGTCAATGGAGTCATAAGGAATCTCCTGGTTGAACTGGGTATGTAAATGAAGCAGCGGCTTTCTGTATTCCTGAAGTCCTAAGATCCATGATTTCGCTGGAGAAAAGGTATGCATCCAGGTAATAACTCCGGCACAAGTCTCATCGTCATTGGCCTGATGAAACAGGGTGCGGATGGAAGTGTTGTCAATGAGTACGGGCTTTAATACCACCGGAAATGGCAGAAAACCGCAGGCGTTTAAACGCTCTGTAATAATAGCAGAATGCTCTGCCACATTTCTCAGGCACTCTTCCCCATAGAGATCCTGGGAACCAGTTGCAAACCAGAATTTATATTCTTTACTTACCATAAGATTACCCCCTTACTTTTATTTACTTTCCAAGACGAATTACATTCCAGGAAGCTTTATTCAGTTTGCTTGTAACCACTCCACCATCAAGAACAGACTGACTGGTCTCTTTTGGAGCCACCTTCTGATTAAATGGTCCGTTCGCAGCCTGAAGATCATCGCATTCCAAAACTGTATGCTCAAGAACACGGTATCCTAAAAAGCTTCTGACATCAATGGTCATCTCGGCATCTTCCTTGATGCTTCTGTTGACTGCAAAAATAGTAACTTCTTCCTTTTCCTCATTGTAAACAGGAACAGCCTCAACAGCGGTTACATTCTCATGGGTCGCTGTATCAAACTTAGGAGTACTGATAACTGGAAGAAGAGCCGTTCCTCTTCCGTATTTGGATGCGTGCATAAATGGATAGAAAATTGTCTGCTTCCATGCAGCACCGCCGCCAGCCTCAGTCATAATCGGTGCAATGACATTGACAAGCTGAGCCAGACACGCCATCTTCACACGGTCTGCATGCTTGATCATAGTGATCAGCATAAGTCCTACCAATAAGGCATCTTCAAAGGTATAGATATCCTCTAGCATAGGAGGTGCGATCTGCCATGGATGATTTTTTGTAATGTCATCGTCAGCCGCGTTGGAGTGATACCATACATTCCATTCGTCAAAGCTGATCTTAATCTCTTTTTTGCTTCTCTTTTTTGCCTTCACATAATCGCAGGTAGCGATTACAGTACGAATAAACTGGTCCATATCATCGGAACAAGCCAGGAAATCCTCGGTATCTCCCTTCTGATTTCCATAGTACTGATGCATGGAAACGTAGTCCACGTGGTCGTATGTATGCTGAAGTGTTACTGCCTCCCAGTCAGGGAAGGTGGGCATGGTCAGCGAAGAGCTTCCGCAGGATACCAGCTCAATGGTAGGATCAATGATTTTCATGGCTCTGGCTGTTTCTTCTGCAAGACGGCCATACTCTTCCATGGTCTTATGTCCCAGCTGCCATGGTCCATCCATCTCATTGCCAAGACACCATGTCTTAATGTTATGTGGCTCCTTATAGCCGTGGCTGATTCTTAAATCACTGTATTTGGTATTGCCTGGGTGGTTACAGTACTCTAAAATATTGCAGGCATCTGCAATTCCTCTGGTTCCTAAATTCACTGCCATCATTACATCAGACCCTACATTCCTGGTCCATTTGGTGAACTCATTTAAGCCTACTTTATTTTCTTCAATGCTTTTCCAAGCAAGTTCCAGACGTCTGGGGCGTTCATTTAAAGGTCCCACACTGTCTTCCCAATTGAAGCTGGATACGAAATTACCACCTGGATACCGGATAATCGGAACATTAAGCTCCCGGATCAAATCCTTTACATCTTCACGAAAGCCGTGTTCATCGGCAGTGGGATGCTCTGGGGAGTAAATACCGTCATATACGGCACGTCCAAGATGCTCAATAAATGAGCCGTAAATCCTTTCATCTATTTCTGCAATGCGAAATTCCTTATCAACTACCATCTTAACTTTGCTGTACGCCATTTTGTTCTTCCAACCTTTCTCTATTTGCTTCCATTTATGATTCGCCAAATGCCTTACGGTAATCATCCTGGAATTTAACAATTCCCTGATCTGTGAGAGGATGATGCGTCATCTGCTCCAATACCGGATAAGGTACGGTTGCAATATCAGCACCTGCCTTTGCACAGTCTATCACATGGACAGGATTACGGATGCTGGCTGCGATTATCTCAGTCTCAATCCCATGAACCGTAAAGATGTCCATAATATCCTTAATAAGATCAATTCCCGGCATGGAAATATCATCAAGCCTTCCTAAAAACGGGGAAACATAGGAAGCTCCTGCTCTTGCAGCCAAAAGCGCCTGGGCTGCGGAAAAGACCAGCGTCACGTTAGTCTTAATCCCTTCCGAATTAAGAACCTTTACTGCCTTTAACCCTTCCGCCGTCATAGGAATCTTCACTACCATGTTTGGGTGAATGGAGGCAATCTGACGTCCTTCCTCTATCATAGCTTTGGCCTCCACAGTGGTGGCCTTTACTTCACCGCTCACCGGACCATCTACTATAGAAGCAATCTCCTCGATCACCTGATTAAAATCCCTTCCCTCTTTTGCAATCAAAGATGGATTGGTGGTAACACCGCAGATAATGCCCATATCATTGGCTTTTTTAATTTCCTCAATGTTGGCTGTGTCTACGAAAAATCTCATAAGTTTTACCTCCTGCTCTTTCCGTAAGATGGATCAAACATCCTCTTACTATCAATGTATAACTTGTACGCACCATTGCACAAGTTGTTTTTCATTATTTTATCACATTTGGTAGTTATTACAAGAAGCTCAGACTTCCTTTATCATCTATATTATGGGAACACTTAAGACATGCAGGACATGCTGTTAAAATGGGAAAATCCATTGAATCAATTTGTGGCTTACAGCAGATTGCTGATAGAATAGAGAGATAGTTGGTTAATTTTTTATCAATTTGATAGATACCAGATTGTTTATCATGAATCATGCAAAATAATCACAAAAACTAGTGATGTTTCCTTTTTTATTATATATTATTATGCAATTTAACAGACCATTAGACAAACTACACAATTATGCTTTTTATATTTATGAATTTTTGTTGACACTTTTTTTCTCAATTCGGTTATATTATATTTGTAACCCCCCCAATACATTATATAGTTTTTGCTACACCCCATAAGAAACGAAATACCTTCTCCGAAAAAAGACCAGCTACCCCAGCTGGTCTTTTTCATTGTTTATTTTTTTCCTTTTGTATTGCGGCGCTCTTTTAACATGCGTTCAAAAGCTTCTGTATCACCATCAGCTCTCAGGCGACGTCTCCGCTCTTCTCTCCGAAGCTCGCTTTCCCTGAATTCCTTTTTTCTTTTATAAATAACGAATCCAGCTCCAGCTCCAACAACGGCCAGAATTCCTAAAAGGCCAGCAGCCAAAAGGCCTATGCCCTTTCCGCCTGACATCTTGACTCCAGAGGCTGGCAGCTCCTTGCTTCCTTCAGTGGAAGCCGGCTCCTTGGTTCCCTCATCCGTTGGCTGACTTGGGTCTGTGGTACCAGTTTTAGATATTAAGTAAGCCTGACCTACTTTTCTGTCATTATAAGTATATTGGATCAGTGCAACGGCTCCCTTTGGACTATCCTTTGGAAGGTCAGTAACCAGTGCTTTATCTGCATCGGAAAACTTGGCATCCTTTGGAAGAGTAATAAACTGATTTGTCTGAAGCTCCAAGTCAGAGGGCTGAAAGCTCTTATCCCCTACTTTAACCGCTTCCTCTCCCTTGGTATAGGAAGTTTCATTCTCTTCTATCTTAAAATTCTGAAAACGATCGTATCCAAACTGCAATAGATTCTTACCGTCGATAAAATACTGTCTTGGACTTCCCTTTAACACTACGGAAATCAGTCTTCTTCCATCCTGCTCCGCATATGTCACCAGCGTATTGCCTGCTTTGATTAAATACCCCGTCTTTCCGGCTACGGCAGAAGGGAAATAAAACTCGCTGGCAGTATCTTTTGTTTTCACCAGACGGTGCTCATTGTAAATCGTAAGTCCCTCCGGATTGTTGGTGGTAGGAGGAATCTTATGGCTTAAAGCAGAGCTGATCTCCACCAGCTTTTTGTTGCCGTATGCTGCCTTTGCAATAAGTGCCATATCGTAAGCAGATACATACTGAGTGTCTCCGTTAAGCCCGGAAGGATTGTCAAAATGGCTTTCTACGCAGCCAATCTCCTCCAGCTTCTCATTCATCATCTTCACAAAATCTTCTCTGCTTCCTGCCACGTGCTCTGCAAGGGCATTGGCTGCCTGATTGCAGGAATGAAGGATGAGAGAATAAAGACAATCTTCTACAGAAAGCTTATCGCCGTCTGTTACATTTAATTTGTTACCGCTCCCTGCTTCCACATTAAATACCGAATCCTTGGAAAAGGTAACCATGTCATCGGGCTTGGCATGCTCAAGCACCACCAACGCGGTCAAAATTTTCGTGATACTGGCAGGGGGATATTGTCCATGCATATTTTTTCCAAATATGACTGCTCCCGAATCTGCATCGATCACAATACCGGCTTCTGCCTGGATGTCAGTGTCTGACGGCCAGTCCGGCTTTGCGTATACCGTTATAAGAAATAGCTGGCTGATCAATAGACAGCACAGCAATGTTTTCAATCTTTGTTTCACGTATTCGTCCTCCGACATGAAACATGCCCTAAAACCGCACATCTAAAATTATACGGTTTTAGGGCACTATTTTTACTTTGCGTAATCTGTTACTCTGGACTCCCGGATCACATTGACTTTGATCTGTCCCGGATACTCTAAGGCTTCTTCAATCTTCTTAGAAATATCACGAGCTAAAAGTACCATATCATCATCGTTGATTTGATCGGGAACTACCATAATCCGAACCTCACGTCCTGCCTGAATGGCGAAGGACTTGTCCACTCCCTTAAAGGAGTTGGTAATATCTTCTAACTGTTTTAATCTGTTTGTATATGTCTCCAGAGTCTCTCTTCTGGCTCCAGGTCTTGCCGCAGAAATTGTATCCGCTGCCTGGCAAATACAGGCAATAAGGCTCTGTGGCTCAACGTCGCCATGGTGAGATTCTACCGTGTTCAGCACGATTGCAGATTCCTTATACTTTCTGCAGAGCTCTACACCAAGCTGAATATGGGATCCTTCCATCTCATGGTCAACGGCTTTACCGATGTCATGTAATAAACCGGCACGCTTGGCCATACGGATATCAAGTCCGATTTCTCCGGCTAATAAACCGGATAACTGGGCAACCTCCATGGAATGCTTTAACGCATTCTGTCCGTAGCTTGTCCTGTATTTCAGCTTGCCAAGCAGTCTGATGAGTTCTGGATGAAGGCCATGAATCCCCACTTCAAGAGCGGCGGCCTCTCCTTCCTCACGCATATTGGTTTCTACTTCTTTCTGTGCCTTCTCTACCATTTCCTCAATTCTGGCTGGGTGAATACGTCCATCCACAATGAGTCGTTCCAATGCAATTCTGGCCACTTCTCTACGAACCGGATCGAATCCGGACAATACAACTGCCTCAGGGGTATCATCAATAATGAGTTCAACACCTGTAAGGGTCTCTAACGTACGAATATTACGGCCTTCTCTACCGATGATCCTGCCTTTCATCTCATCGTTAGGAAGCTGTACAACAGAAACTGTAGTTTCTGCCACATGATCCGCAGCACATCTTTGGATGGCTGTGACCACGTATTCCTTTGCCTTTTTATCGGCTTCTTCTTTAGCTTTGTTGTCAAGTTCCTTAATTAATTTCGCAGTGTCATGTTTTACATCATCTTCAACAGATTTTAAAAGATATTCTTTTGCCTGTTCGGAGGTAAGTCCGGAAATTTTTTCCAGTTCCTGAATGCCTTTTTCATATAATGATTCAACTTCGGCATTTTTCTTATTCAGCGCGTCCTCTCGAGCAGCAAGACCTGCTTCTCGTTTTTCCATAGCCTCAGACTTCTTGTCCAAGTTTTCTTCCTTGCTTAGTACTCGTCTTTCATAACGTTGAAGCTCAGCTCTTCTTTCCCTGGTTTCTTTTTCCAGTTCATTCTTAGTCTTTATTGACTCTTCTTTTGCCTCAAGGAGAGCTTCACGCTTCTTTGTCTCAGCGGTCTTTAATGCTTCATCTATTATTTCCCGGGATTTTTCTTCTGCTGAACCTATTTTACTTTCATAGGTATTCTTACGATATGAAATCGCAGCAAACCAGGTAATAAAAGCGACGACTAATGATGCCAAAATTACAACCAATACAGTCGTGAATACTGACACAGGAGCACCTCCTTATTAGATTTTCATTGTACAACAATACAACACTTCAATTTTAAACTGTTTTATACATTATGTCAAGTATTTAACCCTTGTTTCCGGTATACTTATACACAATTTCCTTCTCGTCAAATATCGTCAAAATTCGCACCTAAGACACGGTTTACCGCTTCGTAAGAGAAACCTTTTCTTCCCAGGGAGGCCATCACTTTGGAACGTTCCTTTCGGTCCAGCTCCTGTGGATCTATCCGCTTTTTCCGGATATAGGCCTGAATCTGGGCTTCCTCATCCACCGGCTGTTCCTTTAAGATATCCCGGATCATCTCTTTGTCCAGGCCTTTTCGTTGAAGCTCGAACTGAATCTGCTTCTCACTCTTTCGCCTGGAATTAAATTCCACGTACCGTTTTCCATAATCCTCATCATTGATAAACCGGTGCTCCTTAACAAAACCAACGGCATATTCAATGGCTTCTTTGGGGTAACCCCCATCCTTTAGCTTCCTTACCAGTTCCTGCTCTGTCTTATCCGAAGCCTTTAAAAGATAAAGCACCCGCTCTCTGGCTCTTTTAAACAAAACATCTTTAAGAATCTCCTGGTAGGTGTCTTCGGAAAGTTCTTCTCCTTCTTTAATCCCAAATCTATTTATTTCCCCTCTATAAAGAACAAGAGCAAAGTCTTCATCAAGAAAGACTTTACTCCTGCGTTTATCGACGGGTACAATCTCCATTACTATCATGAGTGTCCCTTATTCTTTCTATTATATTACAACTGCTTATTTAGAGCAAAAGCTTATTCCTTTGAGGAAGCTTCCTTATTCTCCTCTGCCTTGATGCGTTTGCTTTCCTTGGCACCTGCACCATCTGCTGCCGGTGCATCCACTCCGCCTTCGATTGGCAGGCCGTAATTCATACGGACCTTATTCTCGATCTCTAAGCAGATTGCCGGATTATCCTGAAGGTAGATCTTAGCGTTTTCACGGCCCTGACCAATCTTTGCATTGTTATATGCAAACCAGGCTCCGCTCTTTTCCACAATATTCTCCTTCACCGCCAGATCTAAAACATCGCCTTCTCTGGAAATCCCCTTGCCGAACATGATATCAAATTCCGCTTCCTTAAAAGGAGGAGCAATCTTATTCTTAACTACCTTGATTCTCGCCCTGTTACCTACCATATCGCCGCCCTGCTTTAAGGTCTCAATCTTACGGATATCCATACGAACAGAGGCATAGAACTTAAGGGCACGTCCGCCTGTGGTGGTCTCAGGGCTGCCGAACATAACACCAACCTTCTCACGAAGCTGGTTGATGAAAAGTACGATACAATTGGATTTGCTGATGACTGCTGTCAGCTTTCTGAGGGCCTGGGACATAAGTCTTGCCTGAAGTCCTACGTGGGAATCTCCCATGTCTCCCTCGATCTCAGCCTTGGGAACAAGAGCTGCAACGGAGTCAACGATTACGATATCCACTGCTCCTGAGCGTACCATGGTCTCAGTAATCTCAAGTGCCTGCTCACCGTTATCTGGCTGGGATATGTAAAGGTTATCAATATCAACTCCGATTTTCTTAGCGTAAACAGGATCAAGGGCGTGCTCCGCATCAATAAAACCAGCGATTCCGCCACGCTTTTGAACTTCTGCAATAACATGGAGTGCCACCGTAGTCTTACCGCTTGATTCAGGTCCGTAGATCTCAACGACTCTTCCCTTTGGGATTCCGCCTAATCCTAAGGCGATATCAAGACTCAGGGCTCCTGTGGGAATGGTTTCTACATTCATATTGGTTCCACTGTCACCCAGCTTCATAACAGAACCTTTTCCATATGCTTTCTCTATCTGTGTAAGGGCGGCATCCAGTGCTTTCAGCTTATCATCTTTATTCATCTTATCCTCCAACACGAACAAATGTTCTTCTTCTACTCATAATAATAGTATATTTTACGGCAAATGTCAACTAGTAATTTCATGTATTAGTCCAATCAGCATCACACTCCCTGCCTGTCCGGCCTAAAATTTCATACAGTGAAAAAATCCCGGCGAGCTGCCGGATGAGTACTAAAAAAGGCATGATACCTTTAGAATGTAAGCTAACTATATCACAGGCTGGTCCCTCCTGCAAGGTTTTTATAATCCGGGTCTGTCATCCTTAACAGACCCGGATTTTGAATGCCATTCCTTACAGCAAAAGCCTCTCCACATCAAGAAGCCCCCATCCCTGCTGATTGATGGGAAGCCCTAAGTCAACGGCCCTCTCCCGAAGCATCAGCTTCACATCTCTGTTGTTCATATAAGGATATTTCTGCAGCAAAAGCGCAATTGCCCCTGAAACCAGAGGCGTTGACATAGAAGTACCGCTCTTACTTTGATATTCTCCCGGTTCATTGGAGCAGCTCATGATTCCTGCTCCCGGAGCAATTATTTCCGGTTTGCAGATACAGGCACCGGTGGGGCCCCTTCCGGAATAATCAATCATCCGGTTCCCCATAACATTAACTTCCTTATAATCGTCGGAACACCCTACCGTAATCACCTTCCTGCTGATACCAGGAGTTGTAATGGTATTGGAGCCAGGTCCCATGTTGCCTGCTGCTACACAGACCACAAGGCCGTCATCCCAGGCCGCATTGACTCCCCGCACCAGGACTGAATTTTCCGTCATACCTTTTCTTGAAAAGGAACCAACGGAAATGTTGACAATACGGATTCCATACCGTTCCCGGTTATCGCGGACCCATTTTAAACCGGCCAGCACATCTGAAGCATATCCATTCCCCTTTTTATCAAGAACCTTAAGCATTACGATGTGACACTCTGGTGCAATCCCCATATATTTTCCATCGGAAGCGCTTCCGCTTCCTCCAATAATTCCAGCAATATGGGTACCATGACCATTATCGTCATAAGCATCCCGCCTGCGGTGAACAATATCCACGAAAGCTGCTACTCTATGTTCGAAGTCCTCATGAAGATAAATTCCCGTATCAAGCACTGCAACACCTATGCCCCGCCCAGTAAGACCCATGCGGTAAGCCATGTCACAATGTATTGCATCTCTTACATGATCCACAGTCCACTACCTGATTCCTTTTTTATTAGGATATTCCACAGTGACTTCCATGGTTTCATTTCAGGAGTAAATTTTTGCGTTCCCGCTAATTTACATAAGACGATATTAAGAAAATCTTCATAATCTATTCAAACAATATACAAACTTTTACCGAGGGGGTGTGTTATACTAATGACATAAGAAATGCACAATGTATAGCAATTATCCTTTTACCCTTTTTGAAATCCGAAAATCCTAAGAAATCTCCCCTGTGTCGTAAGGCACAGGGATTTTTCTGTTTAAAATCAGAAAAAAGGGGCTCCCATTGACAACTACATGTCACAGGACCCCTTTCCTCTATTATATTTCTATTATAAATCGTACTTTACGTCCTTTAAAATATCACAAAAATCAAATGTGGCAAAGTAATCCTTTGGAGTTTCGGCTCTTCGGATCAAGTCAACCTCTCCATTTTCTTTTAAAAGCAGCTCTGCGGACCTTAGCTTTCCATTGTAATTATAACCCATGGCATAACCGTGGGCTCCTGTATCATGGATAAATAGCAGATCCCCCATAGAGATCTCCGGAAGCATCCGGTCAATGGCAAATTTATCGTTATTTTCACAAAGGGAACCAACTACATCGTACTTGTGGCTGCATGCTTCCTTCTCTTTTCCCATAACAGTAATGTGATGGTACGCCCCGTACATAGCCGGACGCATAAGATTGACTGCGCAGGCATCCACTCCAATGTATTCCTTGTGGGTATGCTTTTCATGAATGGCTTCGGTCACAAGTCCGCCATAAGGTCCCAGCATGAAACGTCCAAGCTCCGTATAGATGGCTACGTCTCCCATGCCTTCCGGTACCAGAATTTCTTCGTAAACCTTTCTTACCCCCTCCCCAATGGCTATAATATCATTAGGCTCCTGTCCCGGACGGTATGGAATACCGATTCCGCCTGACAGATTAATAAAGGTAATATGGGCACCCGTCTCCTCTTTCAGCTTCACTGCAAGTTCAAACATTACTTTTGCAAGCAGAGGATAATATTCATTGGTCACCGTGTTGCTGGCTAAAAATGCATGGATGCCAAACTCTTTTGCTCCCTTGCTCTTTAAGATCTTAAACGCCTCAAATATCTGCTCTGTCGTCATTCCATATTTGGAATCTCCAGGATTATCCATAATATCATTGCTGATTTTAAAGATTCCGCCTGGATTGTACCGGCAGCTTATAGTCTCCGGAATATGGCCGATGGCTTTTTCCAGAAAATCAATGTGGGTAATATCGTCAAGATTGATGATACCGCCCACCTTATCTGCATACTGGAATTCCTCTGCGGGAGTATCGTTGGAGGAGAACATGATATCAGAGCCGGAAAAGCCAATGGCATCAGACATCATAAGTTCTGTCATGGATGAACAGTCAGCCCCGCAGCCATAATCCTTTAAGATGTTAAGGATAAACGGATTCGGAGTAGCCTTGACTGCAAAATACTCCCGGTAACCTTTATTCCAGGAAAATGCCTGTTTCAGTTTTTCTGCATTCTCCCTGATTCCCTTTTCATCATAAATATGAAAGGGAGTTGGATATTCTTTCACAATTTCTAATAATTTTTCCTTGGTAACAAATGGTGTCTTTTCCAAAGCTTTCCTCTCCTCTCGTAAGTTAAACTATGCAAAAAGAGCCTTCTCCGGCATTCCTGCTAGTAAGCTACATTGTACCGGGGATAGACTCTTTTGTCCACACTTTTTTTGTATATTTATTCAAAAATATAAATCAATTAGTTTACATTTACCACACGCATGATGTTGGTGTGAGCTGCTGCTTCATGCTTTCTCACCGGATTTACAACGCCTGCAGTAACGACTACAGTGTCATTCTCCTTTACAATTCCCTTCTCCTTTAAAAGCTCCATGGAGGAGTAGATCAGCACGTCAGTAGATTCTGCACGCTTTGCATGGAATGGCTTAACACCCCAGTAAAGCTGCATCTGACGAAGAGCTGAGGAACTTGGAGATAAACCGATGATCTGGCTTTCAGGTCTCCACTTGGATAACAGTCTTGTGGTAAAACCGCTGATACTTGGTGCTACGATCGCCTTTGCATCTAAGTCGCGGGCAGTAGCAACAGAAGAATAGCAAACCGCATTGGATACGTTATGCTCGTTGGCAGCAGATACTCTACGCTGACGGAATGCATTGTAATCCAGATGCTTCTCTGACTCTTCTACGATGGAAGCCATCATAGTAAGAGCTTCAACCGGATATTTACCCATAGCAGTCTCACCAGATAGCATAACTGCATCGGTACCATCGTAAACCGCATTGGCAACGTCAGTTACCTCGGCTCTTGTTGGACGCGGGTTACGGATCATGGAATCCAGCATCTGAGTGGCTGTAATAACCGGCTTACAAGCAACATTACATTTGTCAATGATGCTCTTCTGAACAAATGGTACTTCCTGAGCAGGAATCTCAACACCCATATCTCCACGGGCAACCATGATTCCATCACTTACTTCAATGATATCATCCAGGTTTTCAATTCCTTCTGCATTCTCAATCTTGGCAATAACTGCCATGTTGGAACCGTTTAAAGCAAGGATATCCTTGATTTCTCTGATGGCATCAGCGGTACGTACAAAGGAAGCTGCAATAAAGTCAAATCCCTGTTCAATACCAAACTGAATATCCTGTTTATCTTTTTCTGTCAGTGCAGGAAGCTTGATCTTAACGTTAGGCACGTTAACACCCTTTCTCTCTCCCAGCTCTCCTCCATTCACAATGGTGCAATGGATTTCTTTGCCTTTTACTTCCAGAACTTCAAGCTCAATTAAGCCGTCATCAATCAGAATGCGGTTTCCTTTTGTAACGTCCTTAGCGAGTCCATCGTAAGTAATATGACCTCTGGCAGCATCGCCGACAATATCTTCCGTTGTTAAAGTATAGGTATCTCCTTCCTTTAACGTTACCTTCTTGCCATCTACCAGGACGCCGGTACGGATCTCCGGTCCTTTTGTATCAAGAAGGGCTGCGATCGGCAGATCTAATTCTTCACGAACGCTCTTTAACATATCAAGGCGTGCCTTCTGCTCTTCATAGTCACCATGAGAAAAGTTAAATCTGGCAATATCCATACCATGTAATGCCAGTGCTTTCATCAATTCGCGGTCATTTGTATTAGGTCCCATTGTGCAAATAATCTTTGTTTTCTTCATTATTATCCTCCGTAACTAGTGGGTCGTATTGCCGGTTGTGGGGTGGTCCGGTTCAACGTGTTTGTGTGTATACAAATGCTCAGAACAATATTCATAATTGCCCTCACATTTTGAACAATAACGGAATTCCAGGTTGGGGGAATCTTTTTCGGTCCGTCCGCAGACGGCACACTTATGGTGTGTCCCTCCCTGGGGCATAATTTTCATCTGTTTCTGAAAATTATGTTTTCTTTTGATCTCTTTCGGATTGAACCGGTTCAAATTACGTGTCAATACGAAAAAGAGGATAAAGTTAAATAAAGACATAAATATTGTGACTCTGGTCGCCATATTGCCGGTAATAAACCCATAAAGGAAATATATCCCGTTAAAAATTGCCAGCCATTTGGCTTTCATCGGAATCACGAAAAACAAAAGGA
Organism: Lacrimispora xylanolytica; assembly: GCF_026723765.1. Taxonomy (NCBI): domain Bacteria; kingdom Bacillati; phylum Bacillota; class Clostridia; order Lachnospirales; family Lachnospiraceae; genus Lacrimispora; species Lacrimispora xylanolytica. The sequence continues at coordinate 763,785 of NZ_CP113524.1, read as the reverse complement.
ATTCCAGATCCGGAAACGTCGCAGCAAAAGCAAAGAAAAGGGAATAGTTTAAATACTCGGTTGTTAAAAACACGGTATCCCCCATAAAAATATATACAACAAGGGCTGCTGCCACATGTCCGATGACTCCCATAAAGAAATAAACGTTAAAACGAAATGCGCCCCAGATCCTTTCTAAATTCTGTCCAAGCATATAGTAAAGATACATGCTGATCAGATTAAAGAAAATATTAGTGCCTCCAGGGGGGTAAATCAAAAATGTTACAATTCTCCATACCTGCCCGCTTAAAATCTTCGGTGCATTGAGAGATAGATAATTGACGTAAAATCCAGGTGCAAAAAGCTCCATTAAAAGCCCTACACCATACATCCCAATAATATAGTACATAAGATTGGATATCGCATATTTTCTAAATTTGCGCTCCAAATTGTAAAAAAATTTCATGCCTTCTTCCTTTACTTGATTAAACTAAAAGAGATCTTTTTTTGAAAAAATCCATGCTACAATCAGAGTCAGAACCAGCGTAAATCCTAATACGATTTCAAACCCGTGGGGGTGATTGGCAAACGGCATTCCACTGGAATTTACATTCATGCCATAAAAGCTTGCCACCATGGTGGGTATGGACATGACAATGGTAATCGTCGCCAAAAATTTCATTACAATATTTAAGTTATTGGAAATTACAGAGGCAAAGGCATCCATGGTTCCGCTTAAAATGCCACTGTAGATATTAGCCATCTCGATGGCCTGCTTGTTCTCGACAATGACGTCCTCCAAAAGCTCCGTATCTTCCGGATACTTTTTGATTTTTTCATTCCGCATGAGTTTTTCAAGCACCATCTCATTGGAACGTAAGGATGTGGTAAAGTACACAAGACTCTTTTCCAGTTCCAAAAGCTCGATGAGCTCCCGGTTCTTCGTAGATTTGTGAAGCTTTTCCTCAATCACTCCGCTCTTTTTATCGATGACCCTTAAATACTGAAGGTAAAGCGATGCGTTCTTATAAAGAATCTGCAAAATAAAACGAGTTTTCATATACGTATGGAAATCCCTGACCCGGCCATCCATAAACGCATTTAATACCGTGGTATCTTCCAGACACACCGTAATAATCGCATCATCCGTCGTAATAATACCCATAGGTATGGTCACATACCAGTCTTTGTCGTTTCGTTCCTCAATAGTAGGAACGTCCACAAGAATCAAGGTGTAATGATCCTCTGTCTGGATTCGGGAACGCTCTTCCTCGTCAAGAGGGGCTCTTAAATCATCCGGGTCGATCTTATACGTATTGGCGATTTCCAGAATCTCGGTAGCAGTGGGGTTTGTAAGCGCTATCCAGGAACCTGGAGAAAGCTCGTCTTTCTGCTGAATCAGACCATCCTCAGTCTTATATATCTGTATCATAGCGTTTCCCCCTTCCACTAAAAAAATTAATATGAATCCTATGGCGGACTTTGACTTATACATTATAGAATCCCGATTGATATTTGTCAAACGAAATGAAACCGTATTTTGTGAACTTAAACAAATTTTACTAGTTTTGACATTAAAATAGCATGTTCTGACAATTGTATTATTTCTTATTTTATGTTAAACTGATGTTCGGTGAGCCAGCAACTTACTTCTACACAAAAGGAGGCAGGGGTTAACCCCGCACATATGATTACATACAACACTCTAGGAATCGATATCGGTTCTACTACGGTAAAAATCGCAATATTAAACGAGAAAAATGAGATCTTATTCTCTGATTATGAACGCCATTTTGCAAATATACAGGAAACACTGGCCGGACTCTTAAAGAAGGCCTATGATAAACTTGGACCCATGGATCTTCGACCGGGAATTACAGGCTCCGGCGGTCTGACTTTATCCAAGCATTTAAAGGTCCCCTTTGTTCAGGAGGTCGTAGCAGTCGCTACCTCTCTTAAGGATTATGCCCCACATACAGACGTGGCAATCGAACTTGGGGGAGAAGATGCAAAAATTATCTATTTTTCCGGTGGGATTGACCAGCGTATGAACGGAATCTGCGCAGGCGGTACCGGTTCGTTCATTGACCAGATGGCAGCTCTATTACAGACCGATGCTTCTGGACTCAATGAATATGCAGCAAATTATAAAGCAATCTATCCAATTGCTGCCCGCTGCGGCGTATTCGCCAAGACGGACATTCAGCCACTCATCAACGAAGGGGCTACCAGGGAAGATTTAGCAGCTTCTATTTTCCAGGCAGTGGTAAACCAGACCATCAGCGGACTGGCTTGCGGAAAGCCGATCAGAGGCCATGTTGCATTCCTGGGAGGCCCTTTGCATTTCCTTCCGGAATTAAAGAAAGCCTTTATCCGCACCTTGAATTTATCCGACGACGAAATCATCGCACCGGATCATTCTCATCTTTTTGCAGCCATCGGTGCGGCTATGAATGCAATCGAAACCAAGGATTCCATGGTTTCCTTAGAGGAGATGATATCCAGACTCTCCACAGGCATCCGCATGGAGTTTGAAGTAAAGAGAATGTCACCTCTCTTTAACAGCAAAGAGGAATATGATTCCTTTATTGCCCGTCACGACAGTCATTCTGTGAAGAAAGGAGAGCTTTCCTCCTATCATGGAAAATGTTTCCTGGGCATTGACGCAGGATCAACTACTACCAAAGCAGCCGTAGTTGGTGAAGACGGAACCCTGTTATACAGCTTCTACAGCAGCAACAACGGAAGCCCTCTTGCAACCGCAGTAAAAGCTATAAAGGAAATAAAAGAACAGCTTACCAGCGACAGTGAGATCGTATGGTCCTGCTCCACCGGATATGGAGAAGCTCTTATAAAAGCAGCCTTTCTACTTGACGAGGGCGAGGTAGAGACCATCTCCCACTATTATGCGGCAGCCTTTTTCGAGCCTGAGGTAGACTGCATTTTAGATATTGGCGGCCAGGATATGAAGTGTATCCGCATTAAGAACGGCACTGTGGACAGCGTTCAGTTAAACGAAGCATGTTCCGCCGGATGCGGCTCCTTTATTGAGACCTTTGCCAACTCCCTAAATTACAAGGTCCAGGATTTTGCCACAGAGGCACTTTTTGCAGAAAATCCTACGGATCTTGGAACCAGATGTACCGTATTTATGAATTCCAATGTAAAGCAGGCCCAAAAAGAAGGGGCTGAGGTTTCTGATATTTCTGCGGGCCTTGCCTATTCCGTTATTAAGAATGCTTTATTTAAAGTAATTAAAATCACCTCTCCTTCCGATTTAGGAAAGCACGTGGTGGTTCAGGGCGGTACGTTTTATAACAATGCCGTTTTACGAAGCTTTGAACAGATTTCCGGCTGCCAGGCAGTTCGTCCTGACATTGCAGGAATCATGGGTGCCTTTGGCGCGGCTCTGATTGCAAGAGAGCGTTATGAAGAGTCCCAGAAAACAACCATGCTTAGTCTTGATGAGATTTTAAATCTTCACTACGAGACCTCCATGGCACGATGCAGAAAATGTACCAACAACTGTGTCCTCACCGTAAACCGTTTTGACGGCGGACGTAAGTTTATTTCCGGTAACCGCTGTGAACGTGGTCTTGGAAAAGAAAAAGCATCCGGTGATGTTCCAAACCTCTTTGAATACAAGAATCAGCGCATGTTTGATTATGATCCTCTTACGGAAGAGCAGGCAGAGCGTGGCACCATCGGTATTCCAAGAGTACTTAACCTGTATGAGAATTACCCCTTCTGGGCGATTTTCTTCCGGGAACTTAAGTTCCGCACCGTGGTCTCCCCTCAGTCCACCAGAAATATCTATGAACTGGGTATTGAGTCCATACCAAGCGAATCGGAATGTTATCCGGCAAAGCTGGCCCACGGTCACGTGGAATGGCTCATCCGGGAAGGAATTAAGACCATTTTTTACCCCTGCATCCCTTATGAGAGAAATGAGACTCCTGATGCAGGAAACCATTTTAACTGTCCGATCGTCACCTCCTATGCAGAGAACATCAAAAATAACGTAGAGGGAATCCAGACGGAAGGAATACGGTTCTTAAATCCATTTATGGCATTTACCAACGAAGAGATTTTAACCTCCCGGTTGGTTGAAGTATTTAAAAAAGAGTTCCAGATCCCTGCGTCAGAGATTAAGGACGCCGCTCACGCTGCCTGGGATGAGCTTATGGCTTCACGGGCTGACCTTGAGCGAATGGGAGAAGAGACCCTTTTATGGTTAAAGGAAAATGACCGCCACGGAATCGTTCTGGCCGGTCGCCCATACCACGTGGATCCTGAGATCAATCACGGAATTCCTGAACTCATTACCTCCTTTGGCTTTGCAGTTCTTACAGAGGATTCCATTTCCCATCTGGCTGAAATCGAACGGCCTATGATGGTTACTGACCAGTGGATGTACCACACCAGACTATATAAGGCAGCCAGCCTGGTAAAACGGGAGCGCAATCTGGATTTAATTCAGCTTACCTCCTTTGGCTGCGGCTTAGATGCCGTAACCGCAGACCAGGTCAATGATATCCTTACTGGGTCCGGTAAAATCTATACCATTTTAAAGATCGATGAAGTCAACAACTTAGGTGCAGCAAGAATCCGAATCCGATCCCTGATTGCAGCCTTAAAAGTACGTGATAAAGAGCATTATGAGCAGAATGTGGTATCAAGCTCCTATAACCGTGTCATGTTTACCAAGGAAATGAAAGAGGAATACACCATACTTTGTCCTCAGATGTCACCCATTCACTTTGACTTAATTGAACCAGCGATTCGTGCCTTTGGCTACAAGATTGAGGTCCTTCAGAATCATAACCGTACCGCGGTTGATACAGGGCTTAAATACGTGAATAACGATGCCTGCTACCCCTCTCTCATTGTAGTGGGACAGATTATGGATGCGTTATTATCCGGTAATTACGATTTAAACCGTACCGCCATTTTCATGAGCCAGACCGGCGGCGGATGCCGGGCTTCCAACTACATTGGATTTATACGAAGAGCTTTGGAGCGTTCCGGCATGGGACAGATTCCTGTTATTTCGGTAAACGCCAACAACATGGAGACCAATCCAGGCTTTAAGATCTCACTGCCTATGCTGACCAAGGCCATGCAGGCTGTGGTGTACGGCGACGTATTCATGAGAGTTGTTTATGCCACAAGACCATATGAGAAGATTCCTGGCTCAGCCAATTCCCTGCACGAAAGATGGAAAGAGCGCTGTATCCAGTCCTTATCAAAGAAGTCCGCAGATATGATAACCTTCTCCCGTAACATCAGGGGAATTATCCGTGACTTTGATAAGCTGGAGAGAAACCCTGGAAAGAAACCGAAGGTAGGCGTGGTTGGAGAGATTCTTGTTAAGTTTTCTCCTCTTGCCAATAATAACATCGTAGAGCTTCTGGAGGCAGAGGGTGCCGAGGCAGTTATGCCTGATTTAATGGATTTCCTTTTATACTGCTTCTATAACAATAACTTCAAAGCTGAGAACCTGGGCGGAAAGAAATCTACCGCTGCTCTCTCTAATATGGGAATCTCTCTCTTGGAATTCTTCCGCAGAACTGCGAAGAAGGAACTGGAAAAGAGCCGTCATTTCACGGCACCTTCCCATATCGGCAATCTGGCAGATATGGCCAAGGACTTTGTTTCCATCGGCAACCAGACGGGAGAAGGCTGGTTCTTAACCGGTGAGATGCTGGAGCTGATTCATACTGGAACCAACAACATCGTATGTACTCAGCCATTCGGTTGTCTTCCGAACCACATTGTAGGAAAAGGTGTAATCAAGGAACTTCGGAAAACGTATCCGGATTCCAATATTATAGCCGTTGACTATGACCCCGGTGCAAGTGAAGTAAACCAGTTGAACCGTATTAAGCTGATGCTTTCTACTGCTCAGAAAAATCTTATAAAAGAACAATAGGTCATATTTAGACATAAGTAAGCGGCAGGCAAAACATGGTGAGTTTCGTGTTTTGCCTGCCGCTTTCATTTTTTATTCCTTTAAGCCTTTTATTGTTATTTTACTCTGTAAGAAAACTCCCCAAATAACAATTACAGTTAACGTTGCTCCAACCATAATCAATCCCAATCCATGTATCATATTGCCCCAGGCTAAGGAACCCAAAGCCATACCTGCGCTGCCTAAGATTGTGTGAACCGCATTGATCAAGGAAGAGGCAGAACCAACATCCTCACTCACCTGATCCAGTAAAATATTGGTGCTGAAGGGACGTATAGCTCCCTCCACTAAAGTAAAAGGCAGATAAGTAAAAAGAAACAGGAACGGAGAAAGGCTTCCCAGAAAAAGTACCCCCATTCCGCTCGCCAATGCTACTAAAAAACAACACCAGGTAAACCTTCTTGGAGATATCTTTCCTATGGTGCGAATATAAATAACCGGACCTAAAACAGCCAACCCGGAGTTAACTGCAAAAAAGAAGCTGTATGTCTGGGCATCCAAAGAAAAAAATTCCTGATAAATATAGGACGAAAGAGTCACATACGCCATATATGGAGCTGCCATCATTGCTGCTACAAATAAAAAAGTACTGAATCCCACATTCTTTCCTACAACGAAAAGGCGTACCAAAGAACCCCCAAGACTTCCCTTATAGCGTTCTGACTTTGGTAAAGACTCCTGGAAAAGAAGCGTAACACTTAACGTTAAAGCACCGATTATTGCCAAAATCCAAAAAGCTTCTCTCCAATCGGCAACCCTCAAAATTGCGGCTCCTGCAATGGGAGCTATCATAGGTGCAAGGACTCCCATGGCCTGAACAGCCGCAAGTACCTTGCTTTTAATCTTTCCCGAAAAACAATCTTTGACCAATGCTGTTGAGATTGCCATGACACCACCTGCACCTAAGGACTGAAATACTCGAAATAAAATCAATTGCTCAATCGAGGGTGATAAGGCACAGGCCACACTGCCAGCTGTATACAGACTTAACGATGTAATCAGTATCATTTTTCTGCCGTACTTATCACTTAACGGTCCAAACAAAATAATTCCAGCTGCAAAGAAGAAATAAAAGGCGACCAGCGTTAAATTCACCATAGCCGATGTGGTATTAAAATAAGTCATCATGGTAGGCATAGCCGGCAGATACAGATCAATTGACAGCGGTATAAACATTGCCATTAATGTAATAAAGAAAATAAGCCCCTTGAGCCCAAGATATTTTTGTGGTACCAATAGCACTGCTTTTTTGCCCGATTGTATTACATCCTGTTTCAAAATAAAATCCTCCTGTTGTTAATTGATTAAAGAGGGCGTATGTATATGCTTTCCTATAAAATAAAAAAAGGATAAGCCACCAACCTTAAAATTGGTAACTTATCCAGTACACATCGCATACCCTCCGTTGTACCCTAGCATAGCAAAAAGAGAAAAATAAGTCAACTTATAAGAACAAATTTTCCCTGGGAAGAGGAATGCCTTTTATTTAACAGCCAGCACAGACTCAAGGTGCCCATGCTCTGCCGCGTTCTTCAGTTCAAAGCTAAAATCAGGAATATCAAGCATCAGATATTTTACAAGCTCCATATTCCCTGGAGATAAATAATGGATGAGTTTTAGAATACCTTCTTTACATACTGCCTCTATCGTTTCTCTGGAAGTTTGATTTACAAATGCATACACCCGCTTCCGTTCTTTTTCTGTATATCCTCTGGTATTTATTTGTTTTCCAGCAATCCACCCTCCCAAAAGATTTCTTTCAGTAATTGCAGCCAAATTAATGATTAAGTCATCGCAATCCCCGGAGTATGCCTTTAATACGTGTCTTACGTATTCCTCTGGAATAGACTTAAGAAATATTTGTTCCAAATAACCGGAGTTAACATAAACTTTCATTGCATCTGCCCCGCATAAACCTTCTATAGAAGATAACACCGGATAATCCAGAGTGAGAATATGATTCTGAGGCTGAAAACGAGGATCATAATAGAGAAAGAAGCCTGGGATTCCTTTTACAAAGGTATCATAATAGCAACGGTTCCCATAGGAACGAAAATTTTCTATCATCTCATTGTATTGCTTTTGGGTATCCTTTACCTTTCTAAGAACCCGCTCATATCCCAGCTGGTAAGCCGTTTTTACGTCCATATTATGATCAACGGCTAATATCTCCTCTCCTTCCGGCTGATGATCCTCATATTCACGAATGCAGTATAAGATTGCTTCCATAAGCTGACTGGCCTTTTCATAGGTAATAGAGGTGCTCTCCTTTGATGTGTATTTTGCTGCAAGCTCCCCCATGAGAGGCAAAATGTCTTCCGTATTAATATTCATCTTCCTCCGCCTCATCAAAACAGGTTCCAAACCGTGCTTTTTTCGCCAGAATTTGAAGTCCTGTATCCTCCATATAATCAAGGGATCCCTGACATGACCCGTCAAACAGCTCCTTCATTGCCTCCACCAGTTCATCGTCCGTAAATTCATCCAGGGATTCATTTTTATAGAAATAGAAGATCTCCTGAAGCCTTGCCAGAGTTTCCACGTAGTTGTCTTGCTGGATATAGGGCGAATCACAAAATGCAAATGCAAGTTTCGGCAATATCCCTTCTCCAAATTCTACCCGTCGCTCTTTTTTAAGCACCTCACTTCGTTCATTTAATAAAAGTGCGGTATCTTCGTCGCTTAACACAAGTCCAAATTTTGCCGTATACTCATTTGTTGCCTTTAAAGCTGCTATCTGTGTATGGTTCATTGCCAAAATCCATTGTTCATCGCCCATAATAAATCTCCTTCCTCATTTATAAATCCCAAGTTTACTCTTACTACGGTATAATTACAAGTCTTGAAAAAAAGTCATTTTTATGGTATTATATATACATGAAAGGCAGGATTTCCTGTCTTTTTTTCTTTAATTTTCCAATCTTTCTTTCAGCCAATAATGACCATACCAGGAGTTTTTACGGTAAAATGGACATTTCTTCATAACTCTTAAAATCTCCCTATTACCAATAAACGGAAATGTTACAAAATTATTAAATATTTGCTCATTTCTTACGCATTCTTACGCCTTTTTTACTTGGCTTGACCTTGGACCTACTCCATGGTTTAAAGTCACATCATCAGCGAACGACGCTGGAAAACAACAGGAGTTATGAAAGGAGATTGAATATGAGAAAACAGAAACTGAAATGGATTGTACCTTGCGCGGCTGCGCTTTTTACCATAGGTGCCTCAATGACATCTTTCGCCGCTCAGGGCTGGACCGAGGAGAACAATTCTTGGGTTTATTACAACAATGATGGCGATCTTGCCACTGACAGCTGGAAGAAATCTGGAGACAGCTGGTTCTACCTTGATGAGGATGGTCAGATGAAGACCAACGAGCTCATCGAGTCTGATGGTAATTACTACTATGTAAACTCCGTAGGTGCAATGGTAACCAACGAGTGGCGTGAGCTTGCTTCTACTGAAGATGATGACAGCGATGATGCTCAGGACACATATTGGTATTACTTCGGAAGCAACGGTAAAGCTTACAAGACAACCACTTCCGGTAAGACAACCTTCAAGTCAGTTAAAGTTGCTAATGGCGATGTTCATGACTATGCATTCGATTCCGAAGGCAGAATGCTCTTTGGCTGGGTAAATGAAGATGCAACTCGTGTGACTGGTGATGATGCATGGAAAGAAGCAACCTATTTCTTAGGCGCAGCTAACGACGGTGCAAAAACAACCAACGCATGGAAGTCCATCGAAGTTACCGATGATGACAACACAAAAGAGAACTTTGACGGAAAATACTGGTTCTACTTTGGTTCCAACGGCAAGAAGATGAAAGATACTTCCAAGACCATCAACGGACGTAAGTACCGCTTCAACGAGTACGGTGCTGCTGAATCTGAGTGGTATGAGAAGGCAACTCCTGCATCTGCAAGCAACGGAAGTCAGTATTACAACCTTCCAGAGCAGTCATGGCTTGCTAAGGGCTGGTTCAAAACAGTTCCTAGCGAAACCATCGATGCAGAAGCACATGAGAACGGCGATGAGTACTGGTTCTTTGCTAACTCCAACGGAGACTTAGTAACCAGCCAGATCAAGACCATCAACGGTTTAAGATATGCATTCAACGAAAAGGGTGAAATGTTAAACGGCCTTTACAAGCTGTCCTTCGATTCCAGCAGAAACATTACTTCCTACGATGAAATCGAAACAGAGGCTGATTTCCCAGCAGTTGGCGATGAAGGCGAAGTTTACTACTTCGGAAACTCTCCAAAAGAGGGTGCTATGACTACCGGCAAGACCACAATTGATATTGATGGCGAGAAGTACACCTACAACTTCCGTAAATCCGGAAGCAACAAGGGTGCTGGCTACAACGGCATCAACGATGACAGCATCTACATCCAGGGTCGTCTCTTAAAGGCTGACAAGGATGATAAGTACAAAGTCATCCAATTCAATGATAAAGAATACTTAGTAAATACCAGCGGAAAGCTTGCAAAGAACAAGACTAACATCCAGGATGGCGATGGTAAGTACTACAAGACCAACAGTGACGGAACTATCAAAGAGTCCAGTTACGACAAAATTAAATAACTAATAGCCAAAAAGCAGCAGCCCTCGGCACTCTCCGGGGCTGCTGCTTTTTATTGCAACAACTTGCCTGGCCATCTCACAAGTGTTATGATAAAAAGAAACTATAAAAGTGAGGAAATGTATGAATCAGGCATATTTATTTGTTCATTTTAAAGAAAAGGATACCCCGGATGGAGAACAGGTATACTTTACATTAAGCCGTGATGGCTTTCACTGGGAAGAGTTAAACAAAGGCGAGCCTATTCTCACCAGCACCATTGGGGAACAGGGCGTCAGGGATTTTACCATTTTACGAAAGGAAGACGGAACATACCTGATTCTGGCTACTGATTTAAGTCTAGCCATAAATTTCAAAACAAAATATAAAGGAAGCTGGGACGAAGTCAGCAGACACGGAAGCAGATCGCTGATTCTCTGGCAGTCTCCGGATTTGATTCGCTGGTCAGAGCCAAGGTTTATTTCCTTTCAGGATGAACCCTTTGGTTGCGTATGGGCACCTGATATTATAAGGGATGTTAAAACAGGGGAATACATCATCCACTGGTCTTCTTCCCATGCCTCAAACAATTATGGCCCTAAGAAAATATATGGTACAAGGACCAGGGATTTTGAGCATTTCACGCCTCCGTTCGTACTTTATGAAAGGAACGAAATCGGAATTATCGATTCCGCCATGTATGAGGAAGACGGCAGCTATTATCTTTTCGTAAAAAGCGAGGCAGACCCGGAATCCGTGATTTTATTAAATTCCCAGTCCATTACCGGTCCCTTCACTCCTATGAAAGAATTTTTAGAAGAGATGAAAAAGCTGGAACAGGGCCAGTACGAAGCCCCTACCGCATTTCGTAGGGAAGATGGCCGCTGGTGCCTGTTTTTGGATTTTTATGGAACAATTAAGGAAAAACAGGGCTACGTTCCATTTGTTTCTGATGACATCAAAACCGGCCGTTTTATCAGAAGCGATGAATCCTTTTTCTTTCCCTACGGCTTTAAGCACGGTACTGTGCTGACTCTCACTCCGGAAGAATATAATCGCTTAAAAAATGCCTTTGTTTAAAGAAAAATTTGGCATAATAAAACCCTCTATTCGGTTTACACTAAATACCGTAACAAACAATGAAGGAGGGTTTATCTATGTTAGTAAACGGAATGAATGAATGTATCGCATGTACCATCGACAACTGTGCTTACCACGCAAAAAGAGAGGATTACTGTACCCTTGAAAAAATCAAAGTAGGTACTCATGAAGAAAATCCTACAAAAAAAGAATGCACCGATTGTGAATCATTTAAGAACGAGGCATAAAAGCCAGATTTAATTTCCTCCTAAGAGCGTGTTGCAAAACTATTTTTATCATGGTTTGCAGCACGTTCTTTTTGTTGCTTTTAAGGTTAGAGAATTGCACACTACTGCATATGTAACAATTTTCATATGTTACAAGCCTCCATCCAGCAGAACGTTTTTATGTAACATTTGTATCACTTTTTAGATAAAAAAGAACAGGAGCATTGCTCCAGGTATGAAATCATATAGATTTCACGTCCTTTTGCAACACTCCTTTTTTAATAATTAAGATTCGTAAAGAGGATATCTATCACAGATTTTTGTTACTTCGCTTCTGATATAATCAGCCTTATTTTCAAAATCTGTAGCAACCAGCCAGATGCATTCTGCAATCTTTTCCATGTCCTCTTCCTTTAAGCCTCTGGAAGTAACAGCCGGGGTTCCGATTCTCACACCGGAGGTGACAAACGGGCTTCTTGGATCATTTGGTACAGAGTTCTTATTTAAGGTCAGATAGACCTCGTCACAGCGGTTCTGAAGCTCTTTACCGGTCACTTCCATACCTCTTAAGTCGATAAGCATAAGATGATTGTCCGTTCCCTCTGTAAGAATATGGAATCCCTGTTTAATAAGAGCTGCTGCAAGAGCCTTAGCATTCTTAACCACCTGCTCCTGATACGTTTTAAATTCAGGTTTTAAAGCCTCGCCAAAGCAAACTGCCTTACCAGCGATCACGTGCTCTAACGGTCCGCCCTGAATGCCTGGGAAAATAGCTTTGTTAAAGTTAAACTTGTCCGCAGCCTCCTGATTTGCAAGAATAAGTCCGCCTCTCGGTCCGCGAAGAGTCTTATGCGTTGTGGTAGTCACTACATCTGCATATGGAATTGGGCTAGGATGAAGTCCTGCCGCCACAAGTCCGGCAATATGAGCCATATCCACCATCAAGTAAGCGCCAACCTTATCTGCAACCTCACGGAATCGTTTAAAATCAATGACTCTTCCGTAAGCACTGGCACCAGCTACGATTAATTTCGGCTTATGCTCCATGGCAAGCCGCTCCATCTCATCATAATCTAAAAAGCCATCATCATTGACTCCATAAGGAACAATATTGAAATAAAGACCAGAGAAATTTACAGGGCTTCCATGAGTCAGATGACCGCCGTGGTTTAAGTTCATACCCATAACGGTATCGCCTGCCTGAAGCATGGCAAGGAAGACAGCCATATTGGCCTGTGCGCCGGAGTGAGGCTGAACATTGGCATAGTCGCATCCAAACAGCTTTTTGGCACGCTCTATGGCGATGGTCTCAACCACATCCACTTCCTCACAGCCGCCGTAATAACGTTTTCCAGGATAACCTTCGGCATATTTATTCGTAAGTACGGAGCCCATTGCCATCATGACCGGTTCTGAAACAATATTTTCCGATGCGATCAGTTCTAAATTTCTTCTCTGACGCGCGCACTCTTTTTCAATGGCTTCTCCGACTTCCTTATCGTAGCCGGTAATAAACTTCATTACTTCATTTACCATGTCCATTCCCTCACATTCCTTTTAAAACTGCCACTTTTGTATTTTGGTCGATTATATAGCTACTTGCCAATTATGTCAAGGCTTTCTATGATTCCTTGGCAATCTTATAATTTTTTATAACGATCTGCAGGGATTTGTTCCCATTATACTCATTGACTGCCGGATAGTAAATCACATCAATCTTACGGCTGCCTGACAACTCATGAAGAAAGGAATCCCCGTCTGCAAAAAGCAGTCCATCCATTGGCATTCCTTTCTCAGAGGCAAGAGAGAATTTCACCACATTTCTATTTTTCCCCATCACCCTTACACTTCTTATTGACAATCCCTTCTGTGCAAACAGAGGCTTTTCATTTCCCTGTCCAAATGGCTCCAAAAGATCCAGCTCTTCAATCAATGGCTCATTTATGTATTCCAGCGGCATGGGAACATCAATCCAGATCTTTTTAATAAAATCCTCTTCTCCCAGCTTCGCGTTTTCATTTAAGCGGCGGCGGAACTCATCCACATTTTCTTTTTTAAGAGACAGCCCTGCTGCCATCGGGTGACCTCCAAACTTTGACAAGAGCTCCTTTACCTCTACCAGTGCGTCAAACATATGGTACGTCTCAATGGAGCGTCCGGACCCCTTTACCCCTTCCTCTCCGTCTGTCAGGACAAAGGCCGGCTTCTGATACTGCTCTCTCAACCGCCCTGCTATGATTCCAGCCAGGGACTCATGACAGGACGGTAAATATACCACAAGCACCTTATGGTCCTTGTATAAGGCTTCTACCTGCTCTACGGCCTCTTCTGTCCCCTGCCTTGTCATGGTCTTTCTCTGGTCATTTAAGTCCTTTAATTCCAGTGCCATGCGGTCCGCTTCCTCTTCACTCTCGCTTAAAAGAAGGGACAGAGCAAGCTTTGCCGTATGAAGGCGTCCTCCTGCATTCAGACATGGGCCGATAACAAAGCCAATCTGATAGGCTGTTATATTGTCCTCATCCAGATTGTTTTTTTCTATCAGCTTTCTAAGGCCAAGGCTTTTTGTCTGCCCCATCCGCTTTAAGCCTTCCTTTACGATAATCCGGTTCTCATCCTGCAGCTTCATGACATCTCCCACCGTGGCTATGGCTGCAAACTCCAGCATTTCCAGCCATTTCTCCTGTGAGATGGAATATGCCTCATACAGAGCCTGCACCAGCTTATAAGCCACCAGCCCGCCGCAGATTTCCGGGTAAGGGTAATGACAGGCCATTTGCTTTGGATTGATAATCGCATCTGCAGGAGGAAGAATTTCCACTCCCTCCTCCTTCATAATATCATGATGATCCGTAATCAGCACCGTAAGTCCTAATTCCTTGGCAAGACGGATCTGGGCAGTTGCAGCGATTCCATTGTCACAGGTCAAAATGGTATCAATCCCATCCTCAGCTGCCTGACGGATTATGGATTCGTTGATGCCGTAGCCATCCCGGATCCGGTCTGGAATCTCGTAGTCGGCATAAGCCCCAATTTCTGTTAGGGCACGGTATAACAAATAGGTAGAGCAGACTCCGTCAATGTCATAATCCCCTACAATTCGGATTCTTTTTTCCTCACGGACCTTTTCCCTGATAATTGAAACGGTCAATTCCATATCCTTTAACAGATAAGGATTATATAAATCCTTTAATCCGCCTTTTAAATATTTCTCCACGGACTCCGTTCCTACCACGTCCCGGTTTCGTATGATTCTGGCCGTAACCGGAGATATGCCATGGCACTTAGCCATCTCCTGAAAATCAGCCCGTTTCGTCTGTAGCATCCATCTTTCTGCTGCCATGTTTCTTATTCTCCCTGTCAGCCGGAAATTTCCGGCATTTCTTTCTCTTTCTGTGATTGTAGCAAAATTCGTTAAAGTAATTCCTAGTAAATCCCGAAAAGCTTCTCTCCCCAGTTTGCTAACGCCTTTCGTCTCTCTATGTAATCCGGCAGTTCATGATCCACCACGCTCCAAAATTGCCTGGAATGGTTCATATGGAAGCGGTGAGCCAGTTCATGGACGACCACATAATCCGCAAGCTCCTCCGGAAGAAGGACAAGCCGCCAGTTAAAATTTAGATTTCCCTTTCCGCTGCAGCTTCCCCAACGGGTGGCCTGATCCCGAATGGCAATTCTTTCGTAATCCACCTTCATCTTATTAGCCCACCATGCCGTCTTTTCTTCCAAATATGTTTTTGCCCGTTTCCGATACCAGAGCTTTAATGCTTCCCTGATTCTTTCTTCATATTCCGGTCCCTCACTTATCAAGGTGACAGTGACCAAAATCCCTTCTTTTGTCTCCCGGACAGTATCCTTCTTTTTTAACGGGTCCTCAGATACAAGAAGGAGTACACTGGTTCCAAAAAGCAGAACAGATGCGCCGTGAACAAAGTGAAATTCCTTCTTCTCTCCCAGTTTTGTATGTATTTTCCACAATTGCTTATAAATCCAGTCCCTGTTATCCACAACCAGACGGTGGCCTGCTGCCGCTGAAACATGAAAAGGAAGCCGGACTATCACTTCTCCCTCTTTCGTCACTGAAACCGCCATGGTCCGCCGTTTGGAAGCAATCATTTTATAATTGCAGATACTTCCGTCCTGAAACGTTATACTTCCTGTTTCCATATTTCTTATCACAACCTCAATTTCACCTTGACCTCTATCTATATAAAATGACGCCCATTTTCAGTATCAGCTTTTCCCTGGATTCCTTCTATCGCTGGACCCAGACTCTTTAAACACCTTATTATACCATAATATTTAATCTGGTCAAATCTCACGGGTATCCCCATGCTGCATAAAAAAAGCGGTCAGCTATCCGCCCACCGCCTGACACCCCATCAAACAATTCTCACACAGCAATCTCACATGCTGCTGTCAGAAATCTCCTTTAACCGCTTCTCATTGAGGATAACATACCCCTTCTCCTTCGCAATCAATCCTTCATTGCAAAATTTCTTCATAACATACAGTACATGGCGATAGCTGACATTTAAATATTCCGATACATCCGTATGGGACAGATTATATTTCCCTCCCTGCTGATGCTCCAGGATAAAAGAGGCCAGTCTCTTTTCCATGGAATAATTTAAATACTCACTCATACGGCCGCTTCTTGCCATCAGCTTTTTTGATATATAGGATGCAAAATAAAAGGAAATCAGGGCATCTTCCATACATAACCTTCTTACTTCACGCAAATGGAACTCCAGGCAGATGGTCTCCTCCACCACCTGATTTTCCTTAATATAATCCTCTTCGCAAAACAGAGACAGTTCACCCAGCCAGCTGCCACCGCTGGCAAAATCAAGGATGGACCTTCTTCCGTTTTCATGATCAATGTAAATCTTCACGGTACCTTTTTGAATGAGATAGCATGTCCCAATGGCTTCACCAACCGTAAAAATATGGTCCCCTTTGGTAAAATGACGTTCCACTCCCAAGGCCCTTAAACGCTCCGGAAAATCGCAAAAACTATCTCCAAACATAAATTATCCCCAATGTGATATTTCTCATATTCAAGCTTACACTCCTATGGTATCATAATCCCGAGGTGAAAACAATGTACAAATCAAACAGCAAACGAGCAATCATATCCATTTTATTTTTTATCCTTTTCGGCTTTGGAGTATCTCTTCAATTAAAAGCTTCCATCGGCCAAAGCGTACTAAACGCTCTCGCAGTAACCCTTTCTTACGGCGTAGATTTAAAGGTAGGCACCATATTAAATGTTATAAACTCCCTGTTCTTTTTAACCTACCTACTCCTAAGGCGTACAAAGCTGAATAAGTCCGATATTATTCAAATCGTAGCCACCATACTAAACGGATACATCATCAATTTCTTCCTGTATCAGGTTTTGGCCTTCTGGACCCCTAACCATTACTATCAAAGAATCATACTCTATTTTACAGGACTGATTTTTGCTTCCATCAGCCTGGGAGGGGTACTTGCCATTGGAATTATTAAATTTCCACTGGAAAGCCTCTGCCTTACCATCAGCGAAAAATACCATCGGAACTTCAGCAAGATCCGCATGGGCTTTGACGTAATATTTTTAGCTGCCACACTGCTGATTACCTTTCTCACTAAGTCTCCTATGGAAATCCGGGAAGGAACCCTTATCAGCATTCTATTATTGTCTCCTTTACTAGGAATATGCTATAATTACTATACTAAAATTTTCAGCCTGGAGGAATGACCCCATGTATGAGATATACTTACTTGATTTAGACAACACGTTACTAGACTTTGATGCTGCTGAAATAAATAGCTTTCATACTCTCTTAAGATCCTATGAGATCCCTTATGAGGAGGAGCTATTTACTCAATATAAAAAAATCAACAAAAACTTCTGGTCTCTCCTTGAGCAGGGAAAAGTAGACAAGGATACGCTCCGCATCGGGCGCTTCAAGGAATTTTTCGGTTCCATACAAATGTCCGTTGATGCCGAAGAAGCGGAGATGAGATTTCAAAGCTACTTAAGCGACGGAGCAGAGATGATGCCCCACGCCAAGGAGACTCTTGTCCGCTTAAAAGAATCCGGCAAAAAAATATACTCCGCTTCAAACGGAGTATACGAAACCCAGGTCAAGCGTTTACAGACCTCAGGCCTATACCATTTCTTTGAAGACATGTTCGTTTCAGAAAAAATCGGGTTTGAAAAGCCAGATAGAAATTTCTTTGATTACTGTTTTGAACATATCAGGGACTTTGATCCTTCTAAAACCATTATGGTGGGAGACAGTCTCACCTCAGACATTCAGGGCGCTTTAAACTCCGGCATTGATTCCTGCCTGTACGCACCAAAAGGAGGCAGCCAGACGGAAAAAGCTACCCACACCATTACAGACCTAAATGAACTTTTATCCCTTTAGGGCAGGGTAAAATCTCCCCTCCAGGGCCAGATACTGATCTAATATCAACCGGCTTACCCTTGCACCGAACATGGTAGCAGGATGAGCCGGATAATACATGGCATCGGAAAACTCTTTATGAAACATGACGATAACGTAGTGTCCATAAGGAGTGAATACGATGCCTCCATCATTTCTGCATGCATCCATGCTGCCGCTTTTGGAGGCAACGGATATTATAACATCGTCTGTATTATCGCTGTCCATAAAATACGGAGGAAAATCCTTTGTAATCATGGATTGATACTGCTGCTTCTTTAATATCTCAACCATCTGCCTGTCAGCTTCCGGACTTATCAGCTCTCCTTTCACCAACCGAACAAAGATACTGGCATAATCCCTTGGGGTGCTGGTCCCAAGTCTCTCATACTGATCAAAATGAATAGGATTATGTAGCACCGTATCCATAGACCCAAGTCTCCTGATGCATTGGTTAATCCTATCTAATCCCAGGTAGTCGATCATCATATTGGTGGCAATGTTATCGCTGACAATCATCATAAAGGTGGCAGCATCCTTAACCCGCAGGAGAGCACCAGGCTCTAATGCCCCCAGCACACCGCTTCCGTCCACCCAGTGCTCCTTCTTATACTCAATCTGATCCTCCAGACATGCCCTTCCATTCTCCGCTTCCCAAAACAAACAGGCCAGTATCCATGTTTTAATCGCACTGGCTGTCTCAAAGGTCTCATCCGCCTTAATCTGGATCACCGTCCCACGGAGATCATCAAGATAGATTCCCATGATTCCATCATAGCTTTTAATCTCTGCTTCAATCCTCTTCTCCAAGGTAAGCCTTACATCCATAGTACCCTCCCTTTTCATCCCTGAAAGTAAATACTAAAATATACTTCCTGATGCATACCAGCTTTCTTCCAAATCTGCCCGGTAATACGGGGAAGCCGGGTCAAAGCTGTTAATCACAACACCACTGTTTCCTACCTTAGCCGTGGCGTGGATATAAGCACAATCTCCTAAATACATGGCAATATGACCGGGAAAATACATAAGATCGCCAGGAAGCATAGCGTTCTTTGGTATTTCGTGAACCGGAAACCCTTCTTCTATCCTGGCATCCCGGTAAATCAGGATTCCATTTAACAAATAGCTTTCCGAAGTGAGACCGGAGCAGTCCAGCCCAAGGGTAGACCTTCCTCCCCACCTATATTGGGTCCCCATATATTCCATGGCAGTTTCCGTCACTGACCTTCGAAAATCCATCTCATCCACAATTTCACTTTGAGGAAGGATTTCCGTCCACAGATAGGACTGGGAAAATTCCTTTTCCCTTAAATACTGATCTCTTATGTATCCAGTCTCACCGGATAAAAGCTCTACCTTCACCCAGCCTTTCTTTTCCGAATCAGGACCCAGTACCTTTATGAGCGCTCCTTTTGGCAGGCTGGCAAGCCGTACCCCCTGGACTCTGGGAAGAGAAAGAACATCTACATACCTTCCGTTCACCACCAAGAGCCTGTCATCTTCATAGGCTTTCATCTCTTCCAGGCTAAGAAGGTACAACTCATCCTGTTTTACAAACCCGGGATATGCATAAAAGGTGACAACCGGATAAAACCCATTGATTGGCTCTCCTGTAATCCTTACCCCCATTCCGTAAAGAAGCTCATCTCCAATGGCCGAGACCGTCTCTCTGGCCTTATTTTTCTTCGTTTCCTCCGGTTTATCCCATAAGGTAACCACTGGCAACAAAGCCACTCCATACTGCTTCATGAATAACCTCCCTAAGAGTTTCTTTTCTCTATCCTTCGTAAATCCTCTTATATTCTCCTGCTTCCTTCCGATTTGCAAGAACATAATGGCCAGGCCGTATCTCCTGCCAAAATGGCTTATCCTCCCCGTATTCATGCACAGACGGATCGTAAATAAGAAGCTTTTTCTCCTTTTCCCTCTTAGGATCCGGCATAGGAATGGCCGAAAGAAGAGCTCTTGTATATGGATGCATGGCATGAGTGACCAGCTCCTCAGTCTCTGCCATCTCCACAATTTCCCCTTTCCGGATCACTGCGATCCGGTCCGTAATAAACCGCATGACAGATAAATCATGGGCTATAAAAAGATAGGTAATCTGCCGTTTCTTCTGCATATCTGCCAGCAAGTTTAAAATCTGTGCCCTGATAGAAACATCCAGTGCGGAGATAGGTTCATCCGCCACAATAAATTCCGGATTCATAATCAAAGCCCTGGCAATTCCAATACGCTGTCTCTGGCCCCCGGAAAATTCATGGGGAAAGCGGCAGGCAAATTCAGGCAGAAGACCTACATCCTTTAAAGCCTGCTGCACCTTATTTTTCCGTTCCATTTCATCCATACCTTTTTCCAGGTTTAATAGCCCCTCGCTGACAATATAGTCCACCTTGGCCCTTTCATTTAAGGAGGCTAGAGGATCCTGAAATATCATCTGGATTTCCCTCATCACTCTCTGGTCCAGTTCCGGCAGAATAAGGCCGTTAATTTTTTCCCCTTTATAAAGAATGTCTCCGCCTGAGGTCTTTATGATGCGCATAATCGCCCTTCCAATGGTAGTTTTTCCAGAACCCGATTCTCCTACCAGCCCAAAGGTCTCTCCCTTATATATTTTAAAGCTTACATTTTTTACCGCATCATACTTTTTCCTGTGCTCTCCAAAGGTCACATTTAAATTCTTTACATCCAATAATACTTCCCGTTCCATCAGAACAGACCTCCCTTTCTGATTTTCTCAACAATTGGCGGCAGGGATACCTTCGGCGCTCTGGGATCCAAGAGCCAGGTTTTCGCCTTATGGGTAGGTGACACATCAAAATAGGGAGGCCGTCTTATAAAATCTATGTTTAAAGCCCTGGGATTCCTGGGAGCAAATGCGTCTCCCTCGATTTCTGCATAGAGGCTTTTCGGTGTACCTGGTATGGAAAAAAGCTCACTCCCCTTCTGGCCCGCCTGAGGCAAGGAAGACAAAAGTGCCCAGGTATAGGGATGCCTTGGATCATAAAATATCTCCTCACTGGTCCCAATCTCAACAATATCCCCTGCATACATGACAGCCACCCGGTCAGCAATATTAGCAACCACCCCAAGATCATGCGTAATAAGAATAACAGAAAGCTGATACTTCTGCCGCAGCTCCTTTAGCAGATTAAGAATCTGGGCCTGAATGGTCACATCAAGTGCAGTCGTAGGCTCATCACAGATCAGGATTTTCGGATTGCAGGCAATGGCGATGGCAATCACCACTCTTTGTCTCATTCCACCAGAAAATTCATGGGGATACTGCTCAAACCTTTTTTCCGGCTCCTGAATTCCCACATCCTTTAAATACTGTATGGTCCTTTTAATAGCCTCCATACGCCCTACATTCTGATGAAGCAGGACTGCCTCCATAATCTGGCTTCCAATGGTCTTTAAGGGGTTTAAACTGGTCATAGGGTCCTGCATGATCATGGCAATCTCACGACCTCTGATCCGTCTCCAGTCTTTTTCTTTACGAATGGCAGTCAGTTCCATAATCCTTTCCTCTTCCCCGCCATAGTAACAAATACTTCCTCCAGACACATATCCATTTTTATCTAACAGCCCCATAAATGATTTGGTAAAGACCGATTTACCGCTTCCCGATTCTCCCACAACAGCAAGAACCTCTCCCCGATAAAGCTCCATAGAAACCTCACGGACTGCATGAAGCACCTTACCCCTTAACTCAAATCGAATATCTAAATCCCTGACCTCTAACATCATTTCACGTTCCATACCAAACCTCCCTATACGTGATTTTTCGGATCAGCCGCATCAGAAAAGGCATTGCCGATGATATAAAATGAAATGGTAACAAAAGAAAGGATAATGGTAGGATAAACCAGCTGATACCGAAGTGCCGCACTGGTGATCAGCACTCTTCCCTCATTGATGAGATTTCCAAGGCTGGGAATATCCACTGGAAGCCCCAGCCCAATATAGGTGATAAACACCTCATTTCCAATGGCAGCAGGAATGGTAAGAGCCATACGCAGCATGATGACTGATACCAGATAAGGCAGCAGATTCCTTACAATGATTCTACCCGTTGGAGTCCCAAGACACCGGCTGGCCACATTATAATCCCGATCCCGGATAACGAGAATCTGATTTCGAATAAACCTCGCCATCTGAATCCATCCGGTCAGACACATGGCAAATACAAGGGTCTCTACACTTGGCTTTAAAATGTAGGAAATCAATATAAGAATAATGGTATTTGGAATATTATCAATGATATTATAAATTTCCGTCAGTATGAAATCCACCTTCCTGACATACCCCCAGACGACCCCTACGGAAATGCCGATCACAGCTTCAGAAAGAGCCACTAAAATTCCAATGAGAAGAGAGGTCCTGGTACCTGCCCAGATTCTTGCCCACAGATCCTGCCCAATGGAATTGGTACCAAGAATAAATATCTTGCCAGGAGGCACATTCCGATACTGCATCCCATTGGCATCATTTAATATTTTATTAGGATCATACTGCCCCGGCAAATAAGGCTGAACAAAGGTAAATAAAAGAAGGAGAATCAAAAGCAGCAAAAGAACCACTGCCCCTCGATTCTTAAAAAATGCCAGTATCGTACTGTTCCAATAGGAATAATTGCTGTATCCCCCTCTTTCCGCTTCTTCTTCCTGAAACTCTGCAAAGGAGAACAAATCCGATTCTTCCATGTGCTTCATCAGTTGCTTTTCCTTCGCATGGCGGTAAGAAAACTGCTTCATCATCTGTCACCTTCTTTCCTTCCAAGGCTGATCCTGGGATCCAGCAGGACCATAAGAACGTCCCCTAACAAAAGCCCTAATACACCAACACAGGCATACAAAAGCACAATTCCCTGAACCATGTTATTGTCATGCTTTTTAATCACCTGAACCAAAAGCCCTCCCATTCCAGGAATGCTGTATAAGGACTCAATGTAAATAGAGCCAATCACCGTATTTAAAAATGCCGTAGGTATGTACTGGACCAAAGGAACAAAAGCATTCCGGAAAATATGCTTAAACATAATCTCCCCCTCTGATAAGCCCTTAGCCTTTGCAAGCTTTACATAATCCCTGTTGCTTTCATCCACCATATACCGTCTCAGCCACATGCCGTAAAATGCAATATTTCCAAGAGACATGGAAAAAACAGGAAGTATCCAGTATTTTGGCTCCTCCATCTTAAACAGCAGTCCCACCTGTAACAAATTGGTTCCATAAAGCTGAAGATACAGATAATACACCGCAGCCGGCACTGCCTGTATGCATACAATAAACAACGTGCCAAGACGATCCGGCCAGCGATACTGATACCTTGCCATCACCGCCCCCAAAGGAAGCCCTATGACAAGAGAAAGGATCATAGACCATAGACCAAGCTTAATGGAGACAGGCACCTTATCCGCCAGCACATCCGCAACTGGAACATTGGCCCGATAAATTCTAGATACCCCAAGATCCCCATGAAGCAGATCCCCAAAGAAGCGGACAATCTGCACCGGAAGCGGATCAGAAAGCCCCATTTCCTTAAGCCCCACCTGAATCTGCTGGGGCGTCATCTTATCAAAGTTCTGAAAATATCCCTCTATCGGCATAAAACGAAGCAGGCAGAACACAACCGTTAAAATCACCGCAAGGGTTAGAAAGGAACGAGCAATACGCTTTGCTAAATATTTTACCATCAGCTTCCAGTCTCCTTTGTCCTTAAAATAAAAATACTCTCTGAAAAAGACGTAACATACCATACCTCTCTTTCAGACGGTATTTTTCCGCCGGACCAAAACACGTTTCGGCCCGGCGTATGAACTGTTTCTCACTAATTCTATGACTCTAAGTTTCTCTAATTTGTCTTTCGCTCCACTGTTTTACTGCCTTTCTGCTTTTCTGTTTCTCTGCTTTTATATTTCTCCACTTCTCTTTCTACGCATCTCTCTTTCTTCACTCTATTTTCTTCTGTCTATGCTCTTCTCTGTTTCCTTTTCTTAGTCAACATATCAACATAATTTATTCTTACTTTTCATTTGCCGCCCTGTTCGCCTTATACTCCTCCATAGAAACATAATGATCCAACAGATGCTGGCCCTTATACCTTAGATTAGACACCCCAAAAGGTGCATACTGCCCATCAAATACATCTAGCTTTGTTGCCACATATTTGCTTACCGAAATGCTATAGGGCAGGACAAATGCATGATTGATCAAACTGGCCTCCGCCTTTGCAAACGCCTCATACCTGGCGTTAATATCCACCTTAATCTCCTTTGCTGCATCCACGAGCTCAAAGTATTCCTTTGCCGCCTCTGCAGACGGTGTCCCCTCTTCTATGGCTTTAGCTATATTTCCATATTTATACCCCAGGTCATATCCGCTCTCACCTTTTGACTGATAAAATGGATCCGTCCAGGTTTCCGGATCTGCAAAGTCAGCGCCCCAGTTACATTTCATTAAAGCAAACTTCCCGCCTCTGCGCACCTCCGTTAAGAATCCGTCCGCAGGACCTGCCTCAACCACAATTTCAATAAAGTCCGTCCCAAGCAGACTCTCCATCTGCTGCTTCACGACCTGACACTCTTTATCCCAGTTGATTTCCGAAGGATTATATGGCATTAATACTTTAACCGGAAAGGTCACACCCAATGCGGAAAGCTCTTTCATTGCCTGATCCTTATATCCCCTTGCCTTTGCCTCATCAAATGTCTGGCTCAGGTTTTTCATTTCTCCAACCTCAGTATAATCCACGCCATCTGCATTATAAGTGAAATCCTTAGGAGTAATCGAAGAAAGCACAAAATCATCAGGAGCAGAAGGCTCTATGACCGCCACCTCCTTCGTCTTATTCAAACCGTAAAATAATGCTTTTCGAAAGCTTTCATTATTCACGGCCTTTCTCCAGTTCTCCGGCTCATACTGAGCATCAAACTGAGGATTGAAATTAAAGGAGTAGAAATAGGAGTAGCTGGTCTTTGGCCTTTCTCTGCTGACCAGATTCTTCGTATCCTCACCCTTTAGCCAGTCATCCAAGATATCCGCAGAGATTTCCGCATAATCCACCTCTCCCCGCTTTACCATCTCTGGCCCTATGGTATTATACTCTGCATTATAAATCTCCTGGATTTCATCTATGTAAACAGAAGCTGCATCATAATTTAAGGGATTCTTTTTCAATACATGCTTCTCCTGAGGAGAATACTCCTCCAAATAATAAGCACCATTGTAATACATCTTATCCGCCCCAGTACCAAATTCCTTCCCCAAAGATTCCAGCTGAGGTCCGTAAGCCGGCATATAAACAATATAGGCAAGAGAAGAAAGGAAATATGGAACCTCCTTATCCAAAGTATAAGTGAGGGTATGGGAATCCACTGCCTTTACACCAACCGTAGAAAAGTCCACAGTCTCCCACACCTTCCCATCCTTATCCGGCCCGCCTTTATAAACCTGGCCATTGTAATAATTCTCCGCATTGGCAATGATTCCAAAAAGATTCTGCACATTGGCACTTTCATTTTCCGGGGAAAGCTGATATTTCATAGCATCTACAAAATCCTGAGCCGTGACCTCTCCGACTGAAGCCCCCGTATGATCCACCCATTTGGCTTCCCTCAGCTTAAAGGTCCAGGTAAGAGAAGCATCGTCATAACTCCAATCCGTCGCAAGCCCAGGTTTAATCTTTCCCTTGCTGTCATACTCCACCAACGTATCAATACAGTTTGCCCCAATTTTATAATCAGCTTCCGAAGATGAAACCAGGTAGTTAAGAGTTGATGCCTCGGCCCCATATAATTTTGTATACACGGCGCCATCTTTGGTTTCTCCCCCCTTTGCTCCGTTTTCCTGGGCTCCTGCTCCCTTTTTCACAGTAGCCGTGGAACTGCACCCGCTTAAAACAATGGAAGCCCCAAGAACTGCACCTAAGGCAGCTGCTAATATCCTTCTTTTTCTCATTCATGTTCCTCCTTGTTATCTAAATATATATTCACCCTGAAACAGATTCATTTCTCAGGTGATCTTCTGTATTTCAATCACTTCATGATCTCATCATTCTACGTTTTATTTGTATACTCTTTTACAGGTTAAGCTCCTGATAAAGCTCCAATGAAATTTCCGCCATAAATCTCTCGAAACAAGGCGTATCCGTCTCATTCCCACAATAGCAAACAATAAAAGGAACCTTCCCATAAATAATTCCCACGTCATGGCTGATGCCAGTATCCTCTCCGGTCTTGTGGGCAATCTCCGGCCTGTCAGGAATTGCTTTTAAATAAAATGGTATTTTCCCAGAAAGCTGCTGATTCTTCATGATTGACACCATACGTTCACTGGCACACCTGCTGACCAGGTTTCCATGATATATCATGTTCAATAGCTGGCCTGTCTCTCCCGCTGTAATATAGTTTTGAATCCCCTGTCTTGATTTTTCCAGATCAAACATCTTCCTCTGCAGTACCGTCTTTTCAAATCCTAATCTGGAAATGGTCCCATTAATAGACTCCATCCCAATAAAATCAACTAAAACATTAGTAGCCGTATTATCACTGAAAATAATCATCAGTGTCACTAAATCCATAAGTGTCACCTGAATTCCATCATGAAGATAAGTCAGCGCACCACAGGAGGGCACACAATGTGCTCTTTTGATTTCAAACATCTGATCCGGCTGAAACAGCTCTCTCTCCAAACCTTCAAACACAGAAGCCATGACAAACAATTTAATGACACTGGCCGCCATCATCGGTGCCTGTTCGTGATACCTCATGGTTTCTCCTGTCACCAGATTTTCAAAATAAAAGCTAACTTTTCCTGGAAACTGCTCCAATCTTTTTACCATCTCTGCCTGAGTTAACATAAACGTCTCCCATCCGTTTCATTTAACCATTGATATAAAAAAAGAGGCACTGGACCCATTGTCTGCAGTTACCTCGTCGCACCTGAATTTTATATATCACTCTTATTTTAGTATAATAAAATTAACAAAAAAATCAAGTTATTTTTTACATAAGTTCTTCTTCAAGTTATAATTCTTTATTTTCACATAATCAATGAAATAAAAACTCAAATTATACTGCTCTTATATAATTTTACGCCTTATATTCTAAATCAATGAGTAAAAATAGGCATAAAAAAAGAACAGTCTATATATAACTTACAAACTGTTCTTTTCCATGCGCTGGACAAGATTCGAACTCGCGGCCTTCTGGTCCGTAGCCAGACGCTCTATCCAGCTGAGCTACCAGCGCATCCACTCACAACTGCTACTATACACCCATTTTATTTCTTTGTAAAGGAGTGAATTCCCGTCAAAACTGCCTGACTCTCTTAAAACCATCATCCCATTCGATCCTTCATCATATCAAGTACCCATTGGGGTGCCAGCTGTGGCAATTCCGTACCATTTTTCTTGGCTTCCCCATAAGCTTCAATGGTGCGTCTTCTCTTCGACTCATATGCCAGCTTTTCCTCTGCCATACTTAAGACCAACTCAATGTGTTCTCTCGGAATCACACACACTCCATCAGAATCACCTGCTACCAGATCACCAGGACAAACCTTGATTCCTCCACAAATAATTTCTGTATTAACATTTCCTTCTTCCTTTTTTATCGGTCCATTTGGCATAAAGCCTCTGCTATATACGGGAAATCCCAGTTCAATGTTTCCATCTCTGTCTCTCGTATATCCATCAACGACCATTCCCTGAAATCCCACCGCCTGGCATGCCGCCATAATGAGATCACCACAATATGCCTTACCCAGATAGCCCTTCCCATCTATCACCATAACATATCCTTCCGAAGATGTACTGTAGCTTGCCAGATGAATAGGAAAATTATCCCCTTCACTCGTCTCCACAGTCAAAGCAGTACCGACCATAGTCATTCCCCGGTCTACCGGCATGATCCCTGCATCCATACATCCACAGTTGGAGATTTCCAAACCGCTTTTCTTCACACCATCACATAAAAGAGCAACACCAAGCCTCTCTGCTCTCTCCAAATAACTTTTATCAATTAATTCTGCACAGCCATTTATCACAGCCTCTACCTCTTTTCTTAAGTTATTTACTCTACCCTACAGAAGGTCACATACCATATCTAATACATTTATAGCACAAAAAAAGCACCCTGTACAGGATGCTTTCCTTATGCGAACCCTTGTAAACAAGGGCCTTTCAGTACGTGCGTGAGAAGATTCGAACTCCCGACACCTTGGTCCGTAGCCAAGTGCTCTATCCAGCTGAGCTACACACACATATTCACTTAATTGCCTTATCAGGCAAATGCCGGCGACCGGAATCGAACCGGTACGGGAGGTAAGTCCCGCAGGATTTTAAGTCCTGTGCGTCTGCCAGTTCCGCCACGCCGGCATTCTCATGATTTCTCATGGAAATGGGACCTATAGGGCTCGAACCTATGACCCTCTGCTTGTAAGGCAGATGCTCTCCCAGCTGAGCTAAGATCCCATATGCAATTTGGTAAATAAATTATTTACCCGCTAAATAAAACTCTGTACATTGTTAGCACAGAACGACCCGGATGGGATTCGAACCCACGACCTCCGCCGTGACAGGGCGGCGCTCTAACCAGCTGAGCCACCGGGCCAGATTATCAAAAATTTAGTTCAGTGCTAGTGGACCTTCGGGGACTCGAACCCGGGACCGACCGGTTATGAGCCGGTTGCTCTAACCAACTGAGCTAAAGGTCCTAAACATAATAATCTGATAGATGTATTTAGTTTTTTTGTGAAGCCGATGATCGGACTCGAACCGATAACCTGCTGATTACAAATCAGCTGCTCTGCCAATTGAGCCACATCGGCATTCAATGACCCCAACGAGATTCGAACTCGTGTTACCGCCGTGAAAGGGCGATGTCTTAACCGCTTGACCATGGGGCCAAAGCTCCCCGAGTAGGACTTGAACCTACGACCCAACGGTTAACAGCCGTTTGCTCTACCGACTGAGCTATCGAGGAATATTGCTTTTCAGCAATCCTTGAGGCATATACCCTCAAAACCACACATTGTTATATATCTTTCATCCGTTCTTCCTCTTACCTAAACCAACCTGGTTAAGCCCTCGACCTATTAGTGACAGTCAGCTACACATGTTACCATGCTTCCACCTCTGCCCTATCTACCTCGTCGTCTTCAAGGGGTCTTACTCTTGCGATGGGATATCTCATCTTGAGGGGGGCTTCACGCTTAGATGCCTTCAGCGTTTATCCCTTCCCGACTTGGCTACTCTGCCATGGTGTTGATCACCAACAGATACACCAGAGGTCAGTCCATCCCGGTCCTCTCGTACTAAGGACAGCTCCTCTCAAATATCCTACGCCCACGCCGGATAGGGACCGAACTGTCTCACGACGTTCTGAACCCAGCTCGCGTACCGCTTTAATGGGCGAACAGCCCAACCCTTGGGACCTACTACAGCCCCAGGATGCGATGAGCCGACATCGAGGTGCCAAACCACTCCGTCGATGTGAACTCTTGGGAGTGATAAGCCTGTTATCCCCAGGGTAGCTTTTATCCGTTGAGCGATGGCAATCCCACTTTATACCACCGGATCACTAAGTCCTAGTTTCCTACCTGCTCGACCCGTCGGTCTCGCAGTCAAGCTCCCTTATGCCTTTGCACTCTTCGAATGGTTTCCGTCCATTCTGAGGGAACCTTTGAGCGCCTCCGATACACTTTCGGAGGCGACCGCCCCAGTCAAACTCCCCGCCTGACATTGTCCCCCAGCCAGGTAATGGCTGCAGGTTAGAAACCCAATATCGCAAGGGTGGTATCCCAACATCGGCTCCTCAAAGACTGGCGTCCTTGATTCACTGCCTCCCACCTATCCTGTACATGCAATACCGAATCCCAGTATCAAACTAGAGTAAAGCTCCATGGGGTCTTTCCGTCCTGGCGCAGGTAACCAGCATCTTCACTGGTATTTCAATTTCACCGGGTGCATTGTTGAGACAGCGCTCAAATCATTACGCCTTTCGTGCGGGTCGGAACTTACCCGACAAGGAATTTCGCTACCTTAGGACCGTTATAGTTACGGCCGCCGTTTACTGGGGCTTAAATTCAGAGCTTCGCGTTGCCGCTAACCCCTCCTCGTAACCTTCCAGCACCGGGCAGGCGTCAGCCCATATACCTCACCTTTCGGTTTTGCATAGACCTGTGTTTTTGCTAAACAGTTGCTTGAGCCTATTCTCTGCGGCCTGATTTCTCAGGCACCCCTTATCCCGAAGTTACGGGGTCATTTTGCCGAGTTCCTTAACAATGCTTCTCCCGCCGGCCTTAGGATTCTCTCCTCATCCACCTGTGTCGGTTTACGGTACGGGCACATATTACACAATAGCGGCTTTTCTTGACAGCCCCTACAGAGACTTCCCTACTTTTGTTCGGTACGCGTCACACCTTCCTGTTGCTAAGCGGATTTGCCAACTTAACCAGTCCAATGCTTGCCCCGGTCTTTTCATTCCCGGGTTCTCTCTCGGTTCTGTGTCCCCACAGTTCTGATAATATGCGGTACAGGAATTTCAACCTGTTGTCCATCGACTACGTCTTTCGACCTCGCCTTAGGCCCCGACTTACCCAGAGCAGATCAGCTTTACTCTGGAAACCTTAGATATTCGGCCTGGAAGATTCTCACTTCCATCTCGCTACTCATTCCGGCATTCTCTCTTCTTAACACTCCACATCTCCTTACGGTAATGCTTCAGCGCGGTAAGAATGCTCCTCTACCAATGTATCATACGATACATTCCACAGCTTCGGTGTCGTGTTTTAGCCCCGGACATTTTCGGCGCAAGACCTCTCGACTAGTGAGCTATTACGCACTCTTTGAATGTGTGGCTGCTTCTAAGCCAACATCCTAGTTGTCTCTGAAATCTCACATCCTTTTCCACTTAACACGCACTTTGGGACCTTAGCTGGTGGTCTGGGCTCTTTCCCTTTTGACTGCCCAACTTATCTCGTGCAGTCTGACTCCCGTACATCATCTGACCGGCATTCGGAGTTTGATATTCTTTGGTAAGCTTTGACGCCCCCTAGGAAATTCAGTGCTCTACCTCCGGCAGACTAATACGAGGCTAGCCCTAAAGCTATTTCGAGGAGAACCAGCTATCTCCGGGTTCGATTGGAATTTCTCCCCTACCCACACCTCATCGCCACCCTTTTCAACGGATGTGCGTTCGGTCCTCCACCGCCTTTTACGGCAGCTTCAACCTGGACATGGGTAGATCACCCGGTTTCGGGTCTACCTTTACTGACTCATTCGCCCTATTAAGACTTGGTTTCCCTTCGGCTCCACACCTTAAGTGCTTAACCTTGCCAGTAACGGTAACTCGCCGGACCGTTCTACAAAAAGTACGCGGTTCCACTTTAAACGTGGTTCCACAGCTTGTAAACACAGGGTTTCAGGTTCTTTTTCACTCCCCTCCCGGGGTCCTTTTCACCTTTCCTTCACAGTACTATGCGCTATCGGTCACTAAGTAGTATTTAGCCTTGGGGGGTGGTCCCCCCGAATTCCCACAAGGTTTCTCGTGTCTCGTGGTACTTTGGATCCTGCTCGCTGACTATTGTTTTCCCATACAAGGCTTTCACTTTCTATGGCCGGTCTTTCCAGGACCGTTCTGGTAACAAATCGTCTCACTTATTGCAGTCCGTAACCCCAGCATGCACGCACGCTGGTTTAGGCTCCTTCCATTTCGCTCGCCGCTACTTTGGAAATCGAGTTTTCTTTCTTTTCCTCCGGGTACTTAGATGTTTCAGTTCCCCGGGTTCCCGACGTATGGCTATGAATTCACCATACGACAACTGAGGTTTGCTCAGTTGGGTTTCCCCATTCAGATATCTCCGGATCAAAGGATATTTGCTCCTCCCCGAAGCTTTTCGCAGCTTATCACGTCTTTCATCGGCTCTTAGTGCCAAGGCATCCACCCTGCGCTCTTATTAGCTTAACCAATTCGATGTTCACCTGCGGGTGCGGGCTACTAATCTAAGATACATAGCGTTGTATCTCTGGTCTTAGGTTTGTTCTCATATCGTACGTCACGATACTTGAACGAGTTTTTATTCGGTTACATCTTTCGATGTAACACCTCGGATGTCTTGATGTCGTCTTCTTTCGAAGACTCTATCTAGATATATTTCAATATGTGGTTTTCAAGGTACATGCGCGATGCAATCAGAAGCGTGCACAATCATATGGAAAACTGTGTGGAAAGCTTGCTTTCCTAAGGAGTTTTGTATGTGATTGTATAGGCGTGGAACGCCGTGACTGAGAAAAGCGTTAGCTTTTCGAAGTGCCTGCTTCGTAACAACACCGAATGGAGATGGAGAGATTCGAACTCTTGACCCCCTGCTTGCAAGGCAGGTGCTCTCCCAACTGAGCTACACCCCCATAAATAATCTGGCACCCACCTGCTCTCCCATGCCGTTTCCAGCATAGTACCATCGGCCGCTTAAGTCTTAACCATCGTGTTCGAGATGGGAACGGGTGTTTCCCCTAAGCGCATCGGCACCAGAAACATTTTGTCTCTTGGTGTTTCCTTATTCAATTAATTCTTTGAAAACTTAAGACTCAACAGTATATAAAACCCTTACTTCTTCTTCCTTAGAAAGGAGGTGATCCAGCCGCACCTTCCGATACGGCTACCTTGTTACGACTTCACCCCAGTTATCAGTCCCGCCTTCGGCAGCTCCCTCCTTACGGTTGGGTCACTGACTTCGGGCGTTACCAACTCCCATGGTGTGACGGGCGGTGTGTACAAGACCCGGGAACGTATTCACCGCAGCATTCTGATCTGCGATTACTAGCGATTCCAGCTTCATGTAGTCGAGTTGCAGACTACAATCCGAACTGAGACGTTATTTTTGGGATTTGCTCCAGATCGCTCCTTTGCTTCCCTTTGTTTACGCCATTGTAGCACGTGTGTAGCCCAAATCATAAGGGGCATGATGATTTGACGTCATCCCCACCTTCCTCCAGGTTATCCCTGGCAGTCTCCCCAGAGTGCCCAGCCGAACTGCTGGCTACTAAGGATAAGGGTTGCGCTCGTTGCGGGACTTAACCCAACATCTCACGACACGAGCTGACGACAACCATGCACCACCTGTCTGGAATGCCCCGAAGGGAGGTCTCCGTTACGAGACGGTCATTCCGATGTCAAGACTTGGTAAGGTTCTTCGCGTTGCTTCGAATTAAACCACATGCTCCACCGCTTGTGCGGGTCCCCGTCAATTCCTTTGAGTTTCATTCTTGCGAACGTACTCCCCAGGTGGAATACTTATTGCGTTAGCGGCGGCACCGAAGAGCTTTGCTCCCCAACACCTAGTATTCATCGTTTACGGCGTGGACTACCAGGGTATCTAATCCTGTTTGCTCCCCACGCTTTCGAGCCTCAACGTCAGTTACAGTCCAGTAAGCCGCCTTCGCCACTGGTGTTCCTCCTAATATCTACGCATTTCACCGCTACACTAGGAATTCCACTTACCTCTCCTGCACTCTAGCTCCACAGTTTCCAAAGCAGTCCCGGGGTTGAGCCCCGGGCTTTCACTCCAGACTTGCAGAGCCGTCTACGCTCCCTTTACACCCAGTAAATCCGGATAACGCTTGCCCCCTACGTATTACCGCGGCTGCTGGCACGTAGTTAGCCGGGGCTTCTTAGTCAGGTACCGTCATTTTCTTCCCTGCTGATAGAGCTTTACATACCGAAATACTTCTTCACTCACGCGGCGTCGCTGGATCAGGGTTTCCCCCATTGTCCAATATTCCCCACTGCTGCCTCCCGTAGGAGTTTGGGCCGTGTCTCAGTCCCAATGTGGCCGGTCACCCTCTCAGGTCGGCTACTGATCGTCGGCTTGGTGGGCCGTTACCTCACCAACTACCTAATCAGACGCGGGTCCATCTCATACCACCGGAGTTTTTCACACTGTACTATGCAGCACTGTGCGCTTATGCGGTATTAGCAGTCATTTCTAACTGTTATCCCCCTGTATGAGGCAGGTTACCCACGCGTTACTCACCCGTCCGCCGCTAAGTCAATTTTAATTCCATCCGAAAACTTCCTTAAAATCGCTTCGCTCGACTTGCATGTGTTAAGCACGCCGCCAGCGTTCATCCTGAGCCAGGATCGAACTCTCAAATTAAATGTTCAATCCACGGTCAAAATCAACTACTAGCTAATTTATTTCCCGTTTTACTTGTTGTTTGGTTCGTATACAATTTCTTGTATTCGTTCTGAATTTCTCATTCAAAGCTGCTCAAACGCAGCTTATTATTAGAATTTTCAGGGTTTTACATACTGTTCAATCTTCTGTTTTCAAAGTGCTTCGCATCTTCTCAGGAGGTTTGTCCTGATCCGTTGCTGACGCAGAAGGAGGGATTTGAACCCTCGCGCCGCTACTAACGGCCTACTCCCTTTCCAGGGGAGCCCCTTCAGCCGCTTGGGTACTTCTGCAATTAGCTGATTTCTTATATCTTATAACGGCTAAAACCTGCCAACGGAGAGGGTGGGATTCGAACCCACGCGCCCTTGCGGACAAACGGTTTTCAAGACCGCCTCGTTATGACCACTTCGATACCTCTCCAAATGCGCTTTTACATTTTAATAGAAGTTTGTACTTTTGTCAAGCACTATTTTCTATTTTTTCCAAATCTCTTGGAGACTCAATGTTTCTCTTTTGTTTCTGTTTTGTTGTCTCCATCAGAAGCAACTTGGATAGTTTATCATTGTTTCCGTATTCTGTCAACATTTTTTTACATATTTTTCAAATTATTTTAAAACCCTTATAAACTCCCCAAAATACGTTGTTTTGCTTCCTCTGCTGTCTTGAATCTTTCTTCACTTCCTACCATATAGTAAGCTGCATCTTGCCACTCCTCTACTGGATAATCGGAAGCTGGTATTTGGGTCACAGCTATGCGGAAGCGTTCTCTATAGATAAACCCACGCAGGTCCGATAAATACATGCAGCCGGATTCTGCAGCAATCCTTTCTAAAAGCCCAGCTCTGTCATCTCGGTCGTTCTTTTCCCTGTTGTTCCCAGTCCTCATCTACCGTACCTTCTCCCCTTCTTTTCATCTGCTGCATCAGATGATACTATCGTATAGCCATGTAATCTGAAAATAATAATACGTATATGACATATTTCTACACGGTTTTACATTAAATACTTTATATAGCTAATAATATTGTAACGAATGCAACATGTCAAGTGATGGATTGCATTAATTACTACACATATTTCATTCAATGCAATACTATGGAAACAGGAGGAGTTACCCATGTATATCGATTTCAATTTTTCCAAACGCCTCTCAGAGCTGAGAGGTCAAAAGGGTGTGTCTGCACGCGATATGAGTCTTTCCCTGGGACAAAACCCCACATACATTCATAAAATAGAAAACGGGATCGCTCTTCCATCCATGATGGGCTTTTTCTATATTTGCGAGTATCTGGATATTGAACCTGCCGATTTTTTTTCCCGAAATGTCACCAGTCCCTTGAAATTAAAGGAACTGATGGACGATGCCCAGCATTTAAACAGAGAGCAGCTTGACCATCTTCACCTGATCGTGAAGGATCTTTTAAAATCAGGGGGAAAAAAATAAAAGGACGCTGCACCTACAGCATTCCTTTTATTTTCTCCCATAGATTCTGTTTAACAGCACTCCGGCTACTTCCATGTCCTCCGGTGTTGTTACCTTTATATTGGCGTAATCGCCACGTATTAATTTCACCTTTTCCCGGGTCATGGTCTCAACAACCATGGCATCATCTGTAATTCCTGTTTGATAAGATTCCGATGAAAGAAGTTTTTCATATGCCTTTAATACCAGCTCATACTTAAAAGCCTGAGGAGTCTGAATCAGCCACAGGCTGCTTCGGTCTGGCGTTCTTTTCGCATACCCATTGTCGTCAGCGACCTTTATGGTATCCTTTACCGGCATTCCTACGGTGCAGGCGTGGTAAGCTCTGGCACCTTCCAGCGCGCGCTCTATCACTTCCAGAGTGATACACGGTCTTGCACCGTCATGGACCAGAACATATTCACAGTCAGGTACTGATTTTAGGCCTTCATAGACGGAGTGGTACCGCTCTTTTCCGCCTTCTGTAATACTTCTTACTTTAGTAAAGCCGTACCGTTCTACGATTTCCTTTTGACAGTATTCTGTCTCGCCCGGACCAGTTACCAGGATAATATCATCGATGGAACTTGACTCAAAGGCGTTTATGGCATAGTAAAGCAGGGGCTTTCCCTGTAGTTCTAAATACTGTTTATGAACGTGACCGCCCATACGAGTCCCTTTTCCTGCTGCCAGTATGACAGCGGCTGTTTTTCCCATGGGTTTTTACCTCTCACCAAGCTTTAGATTGGGCACTGCATTAAGATCCCAGCCGGCCCTTGCTCCATTGATGTATTCATAGTAGGCTGCGGTACCGATCATGGCTGCATTGTCCGTACAGTAGACAGGGGACGGATAATAAAAGGAATAGCCGGCTTTGTCACAGGCTTTTTTCATTCCTTCCCGCAGTGCAGTGTTCGATGCTACTCCACCTGCTATGGCAATCTTAGTGAAACCGTATTCTTTGGCTGCTTCCATGGTATGGCTTACCAGCACATCGACTACGGCATTTTGAAAGGAAGCTGCCAGGTCAGGAACGTGAATGGTTTCTCCCATCATATTGGCATGGTTGATATGGTTTAATACGGCTGACTTTAATCCGCTGAAGCTGAAATCATAAATATTTCCCTCAACCTTTGCTCTTGGGAATTTTATGGCATGTGGATTTCCTTCCTTTGCGGCCTTGTCAATCTTTGGACCTCCGGGATAGCCAAGTCCTACGGCTCTTGCCACCTTATCAAAGGCTTCACCTGCCGCATCGTCTCTGGTACGTCCCAGAATCTCAAATTCACCGTAATCTTTTACAATCACAAGATGGGTATGACCTCCGGATACAATGAGACAGAGAAATGGAGGTTCCAAATCGGGATGTTCTATAAAATTGGCTGATATATGCCCTTCAATATGATGGACCCCTACCAGGGGCTTTTTCGCTCCGTAGGCAAGGGCTTTTGCTTCGGCAACTCCAACTAAGAGGGCTCCAACAAGACCAGGACCATAGGTGACCCCAATGGCATCCATATCCTTAAGAGATTTCCCTGCTTCAAAAAGGGCTGCTTCAATGACCTGATTGATTTTTTCTATATGCTTTCTGGAGGCAATTTCCGGCACGACTCCGCCGTATAATGTATGCAGGGCGATCTGGGAGGAAATCACATTGGAAAGAACCTCTCTGCCATTCTTTACTACGGCTGCTGCCGTCTCGTCACAGGAGCTTTCAATCGCCAGTATATATACATCTTCCTCTATATGATTTTTCTTCATTTCCATTCCCTCATTCCTCGTCAAATTCCAGCTCTGCGGTCCAGGCATCTTTTGCCGCTTTGGCTCTTGGAAAGATTTCCCGGACTTTGTCCATATATTCCTCTGGTCTTGTTAGGGAGGGACTGTAATGAGTCAGCCACATCTCTTTAGGCTGGGCTTCTTTTGCCAGTTTCGCTGCTTCATAAAATGTCATATGCTTATATTCTCTGGCCTTTGTTTCTTTTCCATCCTCTCCGTACATGCCTTCGCAGATAAAAAGATCCGCCTCCTTTGCGTACTCCGCAATGACAGGAACCGGCCTTGTATCCGTACAGTAGGTCACTTTAAGTCCACGCCTGTCCGGTCCTAAAACCATATCAGGTGTGAGAACTCTCTCTCCGTCATCAATTGTTTCCCCCTTTTGAAGACGGCTCCAGAATTTCTGAGGAATTTCGGCTTCCCTGGCACGGTCCACATCAAAGCGGCCTGTCCTGGGAATGGAAATAGAATATCCGTAGCAAATCACATTGTGATTCACCCGGTAAGCATCTATTACATAAGGAGCGATGGTTATCTGCTCCCGGTTTTCTGACAGTTCTATGAATTTCAGTTCAAACGGAAGTTCCGGCGCTATGATGCGCAGTGCTCCCACGACCCGCTCCAGGCCTTTTGGCCCAATGAGGGTAAGGGGTTCCGTCCGTTCGGCATTTCCCATGGTTAAAAGAAGTCCCGGAAGTCCGCTGATATGATCGGCGTGGTAATGGGTAAAGCAGATAATATCTATGGGCTTGGGGCTCCAGCCTTTTTCCTTCAGTGCAATCTGGGTTCCTTCTCCGCAGTCAATCAAAAGATTGCTGCCATCACACCTTGCCATCATGGCTGTCAGCCAACGATATGGCAGAGGCATCATGCCTCCGGTCCCCAGCAAACATATATCCAACATAAAATTTCCTCGCTTTTGCTTCTATCAATGAATGGCGGTCAAAAAACCGCCTCATAAAATCATATCACAAAGCGAAGGCAATTAGCAACTATAAATATTCCAGCTGATCTTCTATTTCTACTGGTACTTTAAATTCCATGGTAATCGCATCGTAGCAATTTTCACATAAATCAAAATGATGGATCTCCCCATCTTTCTCTGAAAAGAAGTCCCAGGAATGATTGATGCTGATAACTCCTTCTCTGGCAACGCCTTCTGACACAATAATCTTTTTGCCACAACAGTTGCAAACAACCGTTTCAAGCTGACCGCCGTTTTTGTACTTTCTCATCTTACTCTCACCTTTCCTTTTACCGCCAATGCTTTTCATTTTTGAGCATAATGGTATGCCTGCAAGGCGTTCCTTTTTCACTCTTTCCATGTCTGCCCTCATTTGTCACCGCTTAATCGGAAGGTGGAAAAAAGGGCATCCTAACTGGATACCCCTACATTATAAACGGTGTTTTCCCTTATTTTTAGTGGTAAATGTTTCATGTCAAATCGCGGCACATGACCACTGCATCTTCCTGTGGATTCTTGTAATAATTTTTACGAATTCCGGTCTCAATAAAACCATAGGAACTATATAGGTTTCTTGCTGTTTCGTTGCTATTTCTTACTTCCAGAAACAAAGACTTTACGGAATTATGAATGGAATATTCCACCAACTGGTCCATAAGTTTCTTAGCAAGGCCCCTCCCCCTGTATTCCGGGCGCAGGGCAATTCGAAGAAGCTCCCCTTCAAAGGCGATAATACGGAGGATTAGAAATCCGATTACCGTATC
Source organism: Lacrimispora xylanolytica (assembly GCF_026723765.1). Classification (NCBI taxonomy): domain Bacteria; kingdom Bacillati; phylum Bacillota; class Clostridia; order Lachnospirales; family Lachnospiraceae; genus Lacrimispora; species Lacrimispora xylanolytica. Next base: position 724,368 of record NZ_CP113524.1, on the reverse strand, counting down.
TCCTTCTAAAAGAACCAGCCAGGTATCGAACCGGTTTTTCTGCCCTTCTTTTATGGTATCGAAAGACCATGGATCAGAAAAACAGACGCTTTCTATTTCAGAAACAGACTGGACATCTTCCTCTGTCATTTTACGAATTAAGAACATTTCCCTTTGCCTCCTGCTCCTCTCGTTCCCGCTCTGCCTGAGGCTTTCTCAAATAATCAGGGGCATGTTCCGCTGCAGTAACGATGTTGCCTTCTTCGAAATAAAGGCTTCCAAGGGCAGCTACGGAAGCGCCTCTCTGTCTGCTTACGTGAGCTGGGGCAAAGGAGAATGGAACTGTCATGGCCTCTTCAATCTGTTTTTTGTATACAGGTACTCCGTCTCCCAGGAATATGACGGCTTCTCCCAATTCATTTAGTTCCTGGATCAGATCGCGGATATCCATGGCGCAGGATTCTTTTCGAATGGAAAATCCGTTTTTGTTCTCGTAGATTCCGGTATACACCTGGTCTCTTCTGGCATCCATGATGGGACAGACGATGGAGGCACAGCCGTATAGATTGTAGGCCATGGCATCTATAGTCGGGACTGAGACCATTGGCTTATCAAGGGCAAGGCCTAAACCTTTTCCCGTTGCGGAGCCGATCCTGAGTCCGGTAAAGGAGCCAGGGCCTGCAGATACAGCTATGGCATCAATGGTTTCTAAATCAAAGCCTGTCATCTTTACCACTTCATCGAGCATGGGCAGAAGGGTCTGGGAATGGGTCTTTTTAAAGTTAACAGTATATTCCGCAGTTACCACCTGGTCGGTTACAATGGCCACAGAAGCGACCAGGGACGAGCTTTCGATTCCAAGTATGTTCATTTACATTCCCTCCACGGTTATTTTTCGATAATCAAATCCTTTTTCCAGATCCTTTTCTATGGTAATGGATATGATTGTTTCAGGGAGAATCTCCTCGATCAGCTCAGACCATTCAATCAGGCTCACGCCGTCTCCGTAAAAGCAGTCTTCATAACCGATCTCATCCATCTCACTTACGTCTCCAATCCGGTACACATCAAAGTGATAAAATGGAAGGCGTCCGTCATCGTATTGCTGAACAATTGTAAAGGTGGGGCTGTTTACCGCTTCTTTGATTCCAAGACCGGAGGCAAAGCCCTGAGTAAAAACAGTCTTTCCCACCCCAAGGTCTCCATTTAAGCAGTATACGGAGGAGGCAGCTGCCTGCTCCCCAAGCTTCTTTCCAAGTAAAAATGTATCTTCCGGCTTCCAGCTTTCTATTACCATAATCTATATCCTCTTTCGCCTCTTTTGAGGCATTTTATTAATTAACATTGCTTCTAATCGCGGTTTATGAAATCCGGCAGAGGAATCCGGGATCAGAAAGTTAAAGTCGTCGATGGTCTGCAGAACCAGAATCGTACCGACCTGCTCTGCCTCCTCAATTTTTGACCAGGGAACAAATGATACATTCTCTCCGTGGACTGCCTCAATTCCTTCCTCTCCCAGGGATATCATCAGAGAACCCTGGTTGTTTGACCACCGAACCTCTCTGCACGCTCTCCAGTAAGTATAAAGGGGCTTGTATAACACGATAACCACAAACCCTGCTATCATAAGTCCCCGGTAAAGAGGAGATATTTCCTTCCAGGTATCTACGATGACATAAATACCTGCAAAAATTGTAATTGGATAATAAATCTTATACACTCCGCGAAACATAAGCCGCATATAATACTGCCAAAGTTCCCTCACGGTCATTGTAATGTTGATCCTGATGGAATGATCCTGATCCAAGGCTTTCTCCTCCCCGTGTGATTCCCACATGTTTCTCTCTTATAATTTCATGGTAAGAGCGATACGCTTCTTCTCTGTTTCCACGCTGATTACCTTAACTTCAACAATATCTCCTACGCTGACGGCCTCTAAGGGATGCTTAATGAACTTGTCAGACATCTGGGAAATATGGACAAGGCCGTCCTGATGGACTCCGATGTCTACAAATGCTCCGAAATCAATGACATTTCTCACAGTTCCTTTTAAGACCATTCCAGGCTTTAAATCCTTCATTTCCATGACATCCGTCCGTAAAATGGGCTTTGGCATCTCATCTCTTGGATCCCTGGCCGGTTTCTCCAGCTCCTTTACAATATCTCTTAAGGTAATTTCACCAATCTGAAGTTCCTCTGCCATGGCCTTATAATCCAGTATCTTTTTGCTCAGTCCACTCAGTCCGCCGTTTGTAAGCTGCTTTTGGTCATAGCCAAGCTTTGACAGGAGCTTCCTGGCTGCTTCATAGGATTCCGGATGGACACTGGTTCCATCGAGAGGATTTTTGCCTCCCTGAATTCTCATAAAGCCTGCACACTGCTCGTAAGCCTTAGGTCCAAGCTTTGCCACTTTAAGAAGCTGGCTTCTGCTTAAGAATGCTCCGTTCTCCTCCCGGTATGCCACGATGTTCTTTGCAATGGGTTTTGAGATACCTGAGATGTATTCTAATAGAGAGGCTGAGGCGGTATTTAAATCAACGCCCACCTTATTTACACAGTCTTCCACCACGCCCTGAAGGGCTTCGCTTAAATTCTTCTGGTTCATATCATGCTGGTACTGGCCTACTCCAATGGACTTTGGATCGATTTTTACCAGCTCGGCAAGGGGGTCCTGTAGTCTTCTGGCAATGGAAGCTGCACTTCTTTGTCCCACATCAAAGTTTGGAAATTCCTCTGTGGCAAGCTTGCTGGCTGAATACACAGAAGCGCCTGCTTCATTCACAATGATATACTGGACCTGTTCCGGTATCTCTTTTAAAAGTTCTACGATGATAGCTTCTGATTCCCGGGAAGCAGTTCCATTGCCTACGGAAATCAGGGAGATGTTATATTTCTTGATCAGCTTTTTAACGACTGCTTTGGCTTCCTCTACTTTATTCTGAGGAGCCGTGGGATAGATGACTACGGTATCTAAGACTTTACCGGTCTCATCAACCACTGCAAGCTTGCAGCCAGTCCGGAATGCAGGGTCCCAGCCAAGGACTACCCGGCCTACAATGGGAGGCTGCATGAGAAGCTGTTCTAAATTTTTTCCGAATACCTTGATGGCTCCATCTTCTGCTTTTTCCGTCAGTTCACTTCTCACCTCACGCTCAATGGCAGGAGCTATGAGACGGTCGTAGCTGTCACTCACCACTTCTTTAAGAACAGGAGTGGTATAGGGGTTGTCCCTTATGATGACCTGTTTTTCTAAGTATCTGAGAATCTGATCTACTGGAGCGGCTGCTTTTACAGTAAGAAGCTTTTCTTTTTCTCCCCGGTTAATGGCAAGGATTCTGTGGCCGGCTGATTTTTTAATTGGCTCTTCATAGTTATAATACATCTCATAAACAGAAGGTGCCTCTTCATCTTTTGCGGCTGACTGCAGGCTTCCCTGGCTTAAGGTGGCATTTCTGATATAGGTACGGTATTCTGCATTGTCAGAAATCCGCTCCGCCAAAATGTCTTTTGCTCCGTTTACGGCTTCTTCCCAGGAAAGCACTCCCTTTTCCTCTGATATGTAAGCTTGTGCCTCTTGTTCCAAAGGGGTCTTTGTCATCTGAAGCATGAGGATATCGGCCAGAGGCTCTAAGCCCTTTTCCTTAGCAATGGTTGCCCTGGTTCTTCTTTTTGGTTTATATGGACGGTATAGATCTTCCACAGCTACCAGAGTCTTTGCCTCTGTAATCTTCTGTTCCAGCTCTTTAGTCAGTTTTTCCTGATCCCGGATGGATGAGATGACCTGTTCCTTACGTTCTTCTAAGTTTCTTAAATAACGGAGGCGTTCGTCTAAATCTCTCAGCACCTCATCGTTTAAGGATCCGGTTGCTTCTTTTCGGTATCTGGCAATAAAGGGTATGGTATTTCCCTCATCGATGAGCTTTACCGCTGCTTCTGCCTGACTCCTGGAAATAGCCAGTTCTTCATGTAACGCTTTGATTATATCCATGCTGTTCCCCTTAGTTTTAAATAGTTCTTTCAATTTTTATTATTATAGTTCATCAGACTTTGGTTTGCAAGACCCGACTGGACATGCCAACCGTTTCGTGATACAATCAAACAGTGCGAGAGAACGCAATCCTTGCTTACGAAAACACGCAAATGAGGTACAAACACAAATGGATGATAACAACAAAAATTACGGGAAAGTGCCCCAGCTTCCTCCTTCCGGATCCTTTATGAGCTATTGGTCTGTGTTCCTGGGAGGTCTTGGACTGGTAAGCGGCTGCCTTCCTTTATTCAGCATCTGGAATCTTCCGGCCGGACTGTTTTTCGGGCTGGGCGGTATCGCATGCGCAGTACTTTCCAGACATGGAAAACCATTTACCCAACAGGCTCAGCTTGGTCTGATTCTTTCTGTTATTTCTCTTGTCTGCGGTCTGCTGATGTCTATATTCATTATCTTTGTTTACGATACCATGGATACCAACACGGCTCTTGGCCGTTATTTCAGGGAAACCATTGAAACCACTACCCAGGTGCTTATCCCAAGTCGTGGTGCCGGGCAATGATCTTATTAAAAGATGGGAAGTAAATCCACGCCCTGAAAGACCAGCATATAATTTTTAAAAATCCAGTTTACCACCACGATGGCGGCCCCTGTGAGAATAAAGAATCGAACTCGTTTCTTATGATCCATGGGGCGGCTGTTTTTTTGGGAGATTTTTCGAAGAATGACCTCTAAAAGAATCACAAAAACGGTATAAAGGACCAGCGGGTGATATTGAAAGCTCATCCGCAGGTCCCCGCTTAATAAGGACAGGACCGCCCTTGTTCCACCGCAGCCCGGACAGTAAAGTCCGGTGAGGGATTGGAACAGGCAGGGAGGTCCAAATTTTAATATTTGTTTCAACCAATTCATTGTATCACCTGTTTAATCTGCCAGATCAAAGGCATCATGAACCGTTCTCATGGAACGCTCCACGTCTGCTTCATCAATCAGAACGGTTATCCGAATCTCAGAAGTTGCAATCATCTTAATATTTACATTGGCACTCGAAAGTGCTTCAAACATCTTGGCTGCTACTCCGGGATTGCTTGACATTCCGGCACCGATGATGGATATCTTCGCTACGCCTTCCTCACTGGTCACATCCTGAGCCGTAATGGTAGTCATGTTCTCTCTTAAGAGATCCATGGTTTCTTTTAAGTCTGTCTTTGCTACGGTAAAGGAAATGTCTTTTCTCTCTTCCCGTCCGATGGACTGAATGATTATGTCAACGTTTATATTATGCTTTGCCAGGAGATTAAAAATCCGAAATGCAATTCCCGGCATATTTTTCACTCCGATGACCGATATACGGGCAACGTTCTTATCTGCGGCAACTCCGCTAACCAGCATTCTTTCCATTTTTGCTTCCTCCTTGACAACCGTACCTTCTTCCCTTGTGAGACTTGATCTTACAACTAACTGTACTCCATACCTCTTTGCCATCTCCACGGAACGATTATGGAGAACCTTTGCTCCCAGGGAGGCAAATTCCAGCATTTCGTCATAGGAAACTTCGGGAAGCTTTCTGGCGTTTTCCACGATTCTTGGGTCTGCTGTGTATACACCATCCACGTCCGTGTATATTTCACAGGCATCTGCATGAAGGGCTGCTGCCAAAGCAACGGCTGTCGTATCGGAGCCGCCTCTGCCAAGGGTTGTTAAGTCATCGTATTTATTGACACCCTGAAAACCGGTGATGACTACGATCTTTCTGGAATCCAGTTCATGGAAAATTCTTTCTGTATCAATCTTCTTTAATTTGGCTGTGCCATAAGCGGAGGTGGTATGCATGGCCACCTGGGCTGCATTTAGTGAAACAGCAGGCACGCCAAGTTCATGAAAGGCCATGGACATAAGGGCTACGCTTACCTGCTCTCCAGTTGCTAGAAGCATATCCAGCTCTCTCTTTGGAGGATTTGGATTTATCTCAAGAGCCTTGGCAATGAGTCCGTCTGTTGTCTTACCCATAGCAGATAATACGACCACTACCTGATTGCCTTTTTCATACTCCTCAATACAACGCTTTGCTACATTAAAAATTCTTTCCTTGTCTGCGACGGAGCTGCCGCCAAACTTCTTGACTACTAACATTGTTGCCTCCTGGCGAAAATTAGAATTCTGCGCGGATGCGCTGTCTGATTCCTGACAGCTTTTTCGCTCTGTTGTCGTACTCTTTTTCTGTCATGGACTCTGTTACGACAGCAAATTCATCCATGTGGTCAAGCTCTATGGCCTCCACAGTACCAAATACTTCTTCCACTTCCTTTAAACGCTTAGACGCGATTCCCTTAATTCTTACAAAGTAGCGGAAAGACATGGTCTCCATGGGGTAGATCTTAAGGCTTTCTTCATCCCAGCCAAGTTCCACATGCTGGTCTTCATTTTTAAGAGCTTCTATAATGTCTGCAATCACTGCGCTGGCTGTGGGAAGCTTTCCAGCTCCGCTGCCATAGAACATGGAGGTTCCAAGCATGTTCCCTTTTACTAAAATACCGTTATAAACATCACTGACGGAATACAGAGGGTGGTCCATTCCAATCATGACCGGTGCCACAAATGCATGAGCAGCCCCTTGTTCCAGACGGCTGGAGCCTAACAGCTTAATGGAGGTCCTGAGGCTTTCTGCGTAAGCAAAATCCACATCTGTGATATTTGTTATCCCTTCTGTATAAATATGCTCGTAATTCACTTCGTGACCCGCTGCCATGGCAGTTAAAATGGCTATTTTTCTGCAGGTATCATGTCCTTCCACATCTGCTTCGGGATTGCGCTCGGCATAGCCTAAATCCTGGGCTTCCCTTAAGGCATTCTCAAAGGTGTCTCCGTTTTTGTCCATCTTAGTCAGTATGTAGTTGGTGGTTCCGTTTAAGATTCCGGTGATTTCCTCGATCTCTTCTCCGGCAAGAGAGGTGTATAGAGGACGAATGACAGGAATACCGCCGCCTACGCTGGCTTCAAAGAGAAAGTTCACCTTATGTTCTTTTGCGATGCGGATCAGTTCTGTTCCGTATGCGGCTACCAGCGCTTTATTGGAGGTGGCTACATGCTTTCCTGCTTCCAGGCTTGCCTTTACAAAGGCATAAGCTGGCTTTAAGCCGCCCATTGTTTCAATTACCATGGAAACTTCCGGGTCACCCACTATAACAGAAAAATCGTGAACAATTTTGTCTTCCACCGGCGTACCTGGAAATTCTCTTAAATCCAGAATGTATTTAACGGAAACAGGTTCGCCTACCTTTTTGGCTATGACCTCTTTATTTCTATCTAAAATCTCAACAACACCAGAACCGATGGTACCATAGCCCATAACTGCAACATTTTTCATATCATTCTACTCCCTGGCTAATATTTTTACGTAATGAACCCCATTCTTTACTTCCATATCCTCTACCATCCCTGATACATTTCCAGTGGTTTCAAGTACTTCCACGCTGAGAGTCAAGGTAGCGACTCCATTGACCGGGATACTCTGGTGAATGGTCAGGATATTGGCACGGTATACCGCTACTACGTGGAGAAGATCCGACAGCAAACCTGGTTCATCATCCATCTGCATTACAAGTGTAATGGTTTTCCCTTTTGTATTATCGTAAAACGGAAAGATATCATCCTTATACTTATAAAAAGAGCTGCGGCTGATTCCGACCCGGTCAGTCGCCTCCTGAACGGTGATGACACGCTCCGATTCCAACAGTTTTTTTGCCTCTACTACTTTCAGCAATACTTCAGGTACAGCTTTCTGCTTTACCACAAAATATTTACTCTTTTCTTCCATAAAAAAATATCTTCCCTTCTGTGTCCGCAACAGAAAAACATCTGTGCTCATAGGGAAGATATTATCATATTTGTGAATGGTATGCAACTCTTTTTCTATTTATTTTCTTCGTTTTTTGTAAAAATACGTTGAAAATTCTATTCTGATTGGTCCTCGCTTATCTTTGAACCAGTGCTCAGCCAGCGGAGGTATGCGTACATGAACTGGTCTAAAGAACCGTCTAACACGCTGTTTACGTTGCCGGTTTCTGCATTGGTTCTATGATCTTTGACCATGGTATAAGGCTGCAGAACATAGGAACGAATCTGATTTCCCCAGCCGATTTCTGTCACATCGCCTCGAATGCCGGAAAGCTTCTCTGCATTCTCCTGCTGCTTTAACATATAAAGCTTGGCCTTTAACATCTGCATGGCCTTGTCTTTATTCTGGAACTGGGAACGTTCATTCTGACACTGAACCACGATTCCTGTCGGAATGTGGGTGATACGGATGGCAGAAGAGGTTTTATTGATATGCTGTCCACCAGCTCCGCTGGAACGGTAGGTATCAATTCGTAAATCCTCATCGTTGACCTCCACATCAAGGTCTTCTTCAATGTCAGGCATGACATCACAGGAAACAAAGGAGGTCTGGCGTTTGCCGGCTGCATTAAAGGGTGAGATTCTAACCAGACGGTGAACTCCCTTTTCTGATTTTAAATAGCCGTAAGCATTGATGCCGTTGACCTGGATGGTAACAGACTTAATGCCTGCTTCATCTCCGTCAAGATAGTCAAGGACTTCGATCTGAAAGCCTTTTTTCTCTGACCAGCGGCAGAACATACGGTAAAGCATGCTGCACCAGTCACAGGATTCAGTTCCGCCAGCCCCTGCGTTTAACTTAAGAATGGCATTATGATTGTCGTATTCCCCGGATAACAGGGTGTTGATACGCATGGTCTCCAGCTTTTCCTTAAACTCACGAAGCATCTCTTCCACCTCTGGTACTAAGGAAGGATCATTTTCTTCATTTCCCATTTCTATCATGACGCCAATGTCTTCGTACTGTTGTTCCAGTTCTTTATAGCTGTTTACTGTATCTTTTAAATTCTTGGCAAGCTGAACCACCTTTGTGGATTTCTCCGGATCTTCCCAGAAGCCCGGTTCCTCCATGGATTTGTCCAGCTCATCGATTCTCTTTAACTTATTATCTAAGTCAAAGTGAATCCCTCACTTCCACTAATGGTTTTTGAAACGTTGATAATTCATATTTGTACTGATCTAACTCTACCACTGTGTCACCCACTTTCGATTTTGATATTTATAAATATAAAATTGGGGCCCGCCCTTTAACAGGTGCGGACTCCAATTCTATAAAATACTATACTATTTTACGTCCGCAGCACTGTTTGTACTTTTTACCGGAACCGCATGGACATGGATCGTTTGGATAAACCTTTGCCTCTACCTTTTTCACAGGGGCTTTAGCCGCACTTTCATCCTTGTTGGTTCCTGTTACTTTGGCAGCAGGCTCTCTTTCGACTTTCTGCTCAACCCGAATATGGAAGAGGACTCTTACGGTCTCTTCGCGGATGGCTGCTATCATCTCATCAAACATCTGGTAGCCGTTCATCTTATATTCTACCAGAGGATCTCTCTGGCCATACGCCTGAAGGCCGATGCTCTGACGAAGCTGATCCATATCGTCGATATGGGACATCCATTTATTATCGATTACTTTTAAGAGAATTACTCGCTCGATTTCACGAATCTGCTCTGCTTCCGGGAATTCCACTTCTTTGGATTCATAAAGCTTAATGGCTTCTTCCTTCAGCATATGCTTTAATTCATTCTTACGGATCTTCTTATCTTCTGGAATGGTAATTGGCTTTAACGGAATCACGGAAAGAAGTAAGGTATTCAGTTCGTTTAAATCCCAATCTTCCGGTGCCTGGTCCTCTGTAATACAAAGGTCAACTGCATTTTCAACAATATCTGTCACCATCTTTAAGATGACGTCACGCATATTGTCTCCGTCTAATACTTTTCTTCTCTCGGCATAGATGACCTCACGCTGGTCGTTCATAACCTCGTCGTATTTTAAGAGGTTTTCACGAATTCCGTAGTTATTGGTCTCTATCTTCATCTGCGCTTTTTCAATGGCATTGGAGAGCATCTTATGCTCGATTTCCTCGCCTTCGGGCACACCAAGGGTATTGAACATGGTTACAAGGCGCTCAGAACCAAAGAGACGCATTAAATCGTCTTCCAGGGAGATATAGAATCTGGATTCACCCGGGTCACCCTGACGTCCGGCACGGCCACGGAGCTGATTGTCGATACGGCGTGATTCATGACGCTCGGTACCGATGATCTTTAAACCGCCCGCTGCTTTTGACTCGTCATCTAACTTAATATCCGTACCACGGCCTGCCATGTTGGTAGCAATGGTAACTGCTTTGTGGACACCAGCATCGGCTACGATCTCAGCCTCCAGCTCGTGATATTTGGCATTCAATACCTTATGAGCAATGCCACGGCGCTTTAACATACCGCTGAGCATCTCGGAAGTCTCGATGGTAATGGTACCAACCAGAACGGGCTGTCCCTTCTGATAAGCTTCTTCTACCTCTCTGCAGACTGCCTCAAACTTTTCTTTCTTTGTCTTATAAACGGCATCTTCTCTGTCTAAACGAGCGATCGGACGGTTGGTTGGAATGGAAATAGCGTCCATGCCGTAGGTATTACGGAATTCCTTCTCCTCTGTAAGAGCTGTACCCGTCATACCTGATTTCTTCGTATACTTATTAAAGAAGTTCTGGAAGGTAATGGTGGCAAGAGTTTTACTCTCTCTGCGCACATTTACATGTTCCTTCGCTTCAATGGCCTGATGAAGACCGTCAGAATAACGTCTTCCCGGCATGATACGTCCGGTAAATTCATCTACGATCAGTACTTCATCGTCTTTTACTACATAATCCTTATCACGGAACATTAAGTTGTTGGCACGGAGCGCAAGTATGATGTTGTGCTGGATCTCTAAGTTCTGTGGATCGGAAAGGTTTTCAATATGAAAGAACTGCTCTACCTTTTCCACACCCTGCTCAGTTAAGTTTACTACTTTATCTTTTTCATCGACTATGAAATCACCGGTTTCTGTAATTTCCTCTCCCATGATGGCTGCCATCTTGGAAAATTCAGCAGAAGCCTCACCGCGCTCTAACTGGCGGGCAAGGATGTCACACACTTCATATAACTTTGTGGACTTACCGCTCTGACCAGAAATAATAAGAGGTGTTCTGGCCTCATCGATCAGCACAGAGTCAACCTCATCAATAATACAGAAATCAAGATTTCTTAATACCATCTGTTCTTTATAGATGGCCATGTTATCTCTTAAATAATCAAAACCAAGTTCATTATTGGTTACATATGTGATATCACAATTATAAGCATCACGTCTTTCATCGGAGTTCATGGAGTTTAATACCACGCCTACAGTCATACCTAAAAACTCATGAATTCTTCCCATCCACTCCGCATCACGCTTTGCCAGGTAATCATTGACCGTTACGATCTGTACACCATTGCCTGCCAGTGCGTTTAAATATGCCGGACAGGTAGATACCAGTGTTTTACCTTCACCGGTCTTCATCTCCGCAATACGACCCTGATGAAGAACGATACCACCGATTAACTGAACACGGAAATGTTCCATATTAAGGACTCTGCGTCCAGCCTCTCTTACGGTTGCAAATGCTTCAGGTAATATATCGTCAAGAGTCTCGCCTGCTGCCAATCTCTCTTTAAACAGCTTTGTGTTGTTCTTAAGCTCTTCATCCGTAAGGGCTACCATAGTCGGACGGAGTGCCTCTATTTTATCCACAATGGGATGGATCAATTTTAATTCTCTTTCACTATGAGTTCCAAATATTTTCTGAACGAGGTTCATGTTTCATTCTCCTACTCTTCTTAACTATATACACCGTACAATCTTGTATATTGTAGCACTAACTCCTCTTTAATTCAACGAATTCATAAAAAATTAACATTCTGGTAATAATACCACCACATTCTGCCAGTTCTTTTCAATGATTCCACGGCAAACAGCAGCAAAACCGGTGAAAATTATGGTTAACCTGACACATTGCACAAAAAACATGTTCGATTCTTTGATTTTCCACATTATCCACATCCGCTTATGTGCGTTTCCCCCATTTTTATCCCCACCATTTCCTCCCATAAAAGCGTAAAAAAACAGTTATACACCGACTTATCCACATTATCCACATTTATTCTCCACAGATTACCAGTTTTCCCGAAAAGGTCTTGAAGTGGCTGATTTTTGTATACTTGTCATAAAATTTCCTTTTTCGACGGAAAATTCCATTTTTCCCTTGACTTTTTTTGAAGCCCATCTATAGTTTTTCAATAAATTGATAAAATATAAGTAGAGACATTTCACAAATAATTCACATCAATTATCTAAAAACTTTACATTCATATTGAATTATTCTCAAAAATGTGCTATACTATAACCATCTCAAGAAAAAGGAGCTGATGACTTATGCGTTTTATCATTACAGGAAGAAATATTGAGGTAACATCAGGTTTACGGGAAGCGGTTGAAGACAAGCTTGGAAAGTTGGATCGTTTCTTTGCTCCTGCTACAGAAGCCACAGTAAGGCTCAGCGTTCAGAAAGAAATTCAGAAAATTGAAGTAACAATTCCAGTGAAAGGACATATAATCAGGGCGGAAGAATCCAGTACAGACATGTACGTCTCCATCGATCTTGTGGAAGAGATCCTGGAACGTCAGCTGAAAAAATATAAAAACAAGCTGATTGACAAAAAACAGAATGTCCCTTCTTTCTCAGAAGCATTTATTGAAGAAGAGAATCCATACGAAGATCATATCGAGATCGTAAAATCAAAGAAGTTTGCAGTGAAGCCTATGGATTCCGAAGAAGCTTGTGTACAGATGGAGCTTCTGGGACATAGCTTTTACGTATTCTTAAATGCAGATACAGACGAAGTGAATGTCGTATATAAAAGAAAAGGCGGTTCTTACGGACTCATTGAACCAGAATTTTAATTATAATCATAAAGATATCAGCCAGGCAAAGCGCCTGGCTGATTTTTAGTTTACCTGAAGTCTTGTTAAGTAGCGTTCCACACTGGTGATGGCATTGGCACCATCGGATACCGCTGTGGATATCTGTCTTAGCTGTTTGGTGCGTACATCACCGACTGCAAAGATACCAGGTATATTGGTCTCACAGTCTTCGCCTGCTTTGATGTATCCATGATCCATCTCCACCAGGTTGTTGAACGCTTCGCTTTGAGGATTGATTCCCACGGCAATAAATACACCGTCCACGGCCAGCTTTCTGGTCTCGTCTGTATTGGCATTTCTGATTGTCAGGGATTCCACCTGATCTCCGCCTTCGATTTCATCGACTACGGTATCCCAGATGATTTCTACATTATCCTGGTTAAACAGCTGAGTCTGAAGTGTTTTGGCTCCTCTTAACTGGTTTCTCCTATGAATTAAGTATACTTTTTTACACATTCTTGCTAAGAAGATAGCATCTTCTATGGCTACATCTCCACCGCCAACGACTGCAGCCACTTTGTTGCGGAAGAATGCGCCATCGCAGGTTGCGCAATATGATACGCCCATGCCGGTAAGTTCATCTTCTCCAATTACACTTAATTTCCGGTGCTGAGCTCCGGTTGCAATGATTACGGATTTTGTCACATAGGTTCTCTCTTCTCCCACTACGGTGAACTCACCTTCAGCGGCTTCGATTCGAAGGACCTCGTCGTTAGAGAACTCTGCTCCCAGCTTTTCTGCATGTTCCCGGAACTTCATGCCCAGATCATATCCGTTGATGCCTGGAAGTCCAGGGTAATTATCCACTTCATAGGTGTTAAGTATCTGGCCTCCACTGGCCATCTCTTTTTCAATCACTATCATTTTAAGTTCTGCTCTTTTTCCATAAACCGCGGCGGTGAGACCTGCCGGACCTGAGCCGATAATTACCACGTCATAGATTTCATTCATATTTATCTACCTGCTTTCTTGTTTCAATCTGATATAATTTTCTCTGTTCTCATTATATCTTACAAACCTGGAAGTATGCAATGTCTGATATAAGAGAAACCTGTAAGTTAGTAGGAGCCTTTTTGTGATTCTTGCATTGCTCCTTATCATTTGGTAAAATATCCCTATATAATGAAAGAAAGGGGAATATTCATGTCCAGGAAAACTGTACTTATCACCGGCGCTTCCCGAGGAATCGGTAAAGCCATTGCCGTTAAATTTGCAAAAAAGGGCTATAACGTAGCCATCAACTGCCTGCACAATGAGGATCAGCTTCTGCAAACGAAAAAGGAACTGGAATCCTATCAGATCTCCTGCCTTTCCTACATGGGTGACATGGGAGATGCAAACCAGTGCAAGGAATTCTTTGACCGGGTCCGCAAACAATTTGGCACACCCGATGTTCTTGTTAACAATGCAGGGATTTCCTACATTGGTCTTCTCCAGGATATGAGCACAGAAGCCTGGGACCGGATCATTCGCACCAATTTAACTTCCGTTTTCAACTGCTGCCGGCTTGCCATCCCTGGTATGGTGGAAAAAAAATCCGGGAAGATCATTAATATCTCTTCCGTCTGGGGCGTGGCTGGTGCTTCCTGCGAAGTCGCTTATTCCGCCACGAAGGGAGGAATCAATGCCTTTACAAAAGCTCTTGCAAAGGAGCTTGCGCCCAGTAACATTCAGGTCAATGCCATCGCCTGCGGTGCCATTGATACGGAAATGAATCGTTTCCTGGAAGAAGACGAACTGATTGCCCTGATTGATGAGATTCCTACCGGTAGGCTTGGGAAAGCGGAAGAGGTGGCTGATCTGGTGTATCACCTTGGCTATAAAAATGCTTACCTGACCGGTCAGATCATCGGTCTTGATGGCGGGTGGATCTAGATACTGCTCTTTTGCCGGTATGCCTTTATGATATTTAATCAATGGTATACCGGCAGAACTTCCCTTCGTACCATGAAGCAATCAAATCATGTAGTTATTAAAGTATCTGTTAAATCAGTTTGATTATTTCTATTATTTTCTTCTGCCACAAAGATTCCGGTTTGACCCTCATAATCGTCCCATATTAAATCATATGTTGCAATCCAACGGCTGGTACACAAAACCCGGTACCGAAAATTATATTGCACAAAATTAAACATTATACAATTATTATATAGTGCTTATGGGAAAATGTCAACATCCTATACCTTAAATGTTGGGGAGCGCTTTTCCATCACGTAATTTTTTAATGTTACACCGTTTCGCAGAATAATCTGTTCCTTTATTACCTGGTAGCCACGTGATTCAAAAAAAGGTTTTGCGGTTATGGAGGCATGAGTGGTAAAACGGCTGCCCGCTCTGTGTGCTTCCAGCCTATCACAAAGGGCGGTTGCTATCCCTTGTCCCTGATGATCCTTATGAACAAAAAGGCGGTCTAGGTAGCCATCTTTATCCATGTCTGCAAAACCAACAATAACTCCATCATCTTCAGCAACCAGAGTGTAATTCTCTAAGAAAGAACCATTCCATTTGTTAGAATCCGTTTTTCCCGACGCCCAGGCATTTACCTGCTCTATCGTATAATCCTTTACATTGATTGTATGAACGGTTTCATAAAAGAGTTTTATTATTTCTAAGATATCACGTTCCTGGTATTCTCTAATTTTCATAAATTCCCCTCATTACTTCTCCTAACTGCTTATACGATCTGCTTCTAATAAAAAACGCCCGGAAAAAGATATTCTTCTTCCGAACGCCCTGATTTTCTTAAGCTTCTGGCTTTTCAATCTCAACGACTGCTGACTTCTGCATAGGTATTCTGCAGTTTTTATTGTTTCCGAATTCAACAATTACAGTATCTTCTGTCATATCGATGATTACACCATAAAATCCGCTGGATGTTAGTACGCTGTCACCTACGGCAATACTGGAAAGCATATCCTGCTGTCTCTTCTTCTCTTTCTTCTGTGGTCTGATTGCGATAAAGTACATAAAGCCAAAGATTACTGCGATGTAAAGAATCCAGAATCCCATGCCCATGCTGCCGCCTGTTGCTAATAACATAACCATTTCCTCCTTATATAACGATCCGCTAAAATGCTGCGGTATCTTGTCCAGCTTTTAGGATTGAGCTTCCGTCATTCCGGCAAGCTTTCTTTCCTTATATTCCCCATAACACTGATTGTCAATCGCGTCACGAATCTCTTCCATCATTGTATTATAAAAATACAAATTATGCAAGACACATAATCTCATGCCGAGCATTTCTTTTGCCTTTAAAAGATGTCTGATATAGGCTCTGCTATAGGAACGACAGGCAGGACACTGACAGCCTTCTTCAATTGGTTTGGCATCCAGCTCAAACCTACTGTTAAACAGATTCAGCTTTCCTTTGTTGGTGTAGACATGTCCATGACGTCCGTTCCTTGAAGGATAGACACAGTCAAAGAAATCCACGCCCCGATCTACGGCTTCTAAGATGTTTGCCGGAGTTCCTACGCCCATGAGATAAGTTGGCTTATTTTCCGGAAGATAGGGAACGGTTTCGTCTAATATTCGGTACATCTCAAAATGGCTTTCTCCAACGGCAAGTCCGCCAAGGGCATAGCCGTCTAAATCCATGGCAGAAATGGTTTTTGCATGAGCGATACGAATATCCTCATAGGTTCCTCCCTGGTTAATCCCAAATAAAAGCTGTTCTTTATTAATGGTCTCCGGAAGGGAGTTAAGCCTTGCCATCTCGGTGCGGCAGCGCTCCAGCCATCTGGTGGTTCTGTCTACGCTGTTTTGCATATACTCCCTGGTGGCAGGGTGAGGCGGGCATTCATCAAAGGCCATGGCAATGGTTGAGCCAAGGTTTGACTGAATCTGCATGCTCTCTTCTGGTCCCATGAAGATCTTATGTCCATCGATATGAGACTGGAAATAAACACCTTCTTCTTTTATCTTTCTTAATCCGGTTAAGGAGAATACCTGGAATCCACCGGAATCCGTAAGGATGGGGCGATCCCAGTTCATGAACTGGTGCAAGCCGCCAAACTGCCTGATCAGCTTATCTCCGGTACGTACGTGAAGGTGGTAGGTGTTTGACAGCTGCACCTGAGTCTTAATCTCCCGTAAATCATCGGTGGATACAGCGCCTTTAATGGCTGCAACCGTGCCTACATTCATGAATACAGGGGTCTGAATGGTGCCATGGACTGTGGTGACCTCTGCACGTTTGGCCCTGCCATCCTTTTTTATTAAAGTATACTTCATTGATAGTCCCTTACTTTTGTTTCTGAGTTTTCAGTTACACAGCGGGTAATTGATTCTTATTCTTCTGCCAGCGCAGCCTTGATCATAATGGAACATTCCACCCGCTTCTTTTCCATCTCGCATCCGATATCGTATGCATCTGTAATATTACCATGGAAGTTATAGGAATTGGCTGCACAGCCGCCACTGCAATAAAATCTTGCAAAGCAGTCCTGGCATTTGTCCTTTGCATATACGTTGCAAAGCTTAAATTCATCCCGTACTTTTGTATTCAGCAGACCTTCGTCTACATTTCCAAGAAGGTAATCATCTTGTCCTACGAACTGATGGCAGGGATAGAAATCGCCCCATGGAGTTACAGCCAAATACTCTGTACCGGAACCACAGCCGGCAAGTCGCTTTGCCACACATGGTCCCTGCTGTAAATCAATGTTAAAATGGAAGAAATTAAAGCCTTTGCCTTCTTTATGACGTTTGATGTATTCCACTGCAAGGTTGTCGTATTCTTCAAGAATCTGAGGAATGTCCTCTTCCCGAATGGCATAATACTCTTCTGCCTGTGCCACTACCGGCTCGATGGACATGCTCTTAAAGCCTAAATCTGCAAATTCCAGAACGTCTTTTGCAAAATCCATATTTTCTCTGGTAAAGGTTCCTCTGATATAATAATCCTTGTTTTCACGAAGCTTTGCAAATTTCTGGAATTTGGGTACGATTAATTCGTAGCTTCCCTTTCCGTTACGGAAAGGACGCATCTTGTCGTTGACTTCCTTACGTCCGTCGAGGCTTAAGACCACATTGCTCATTTCCTTATTACAGTACTCCATGATTTCGTCATTTAAAAGAACGCCGTTGGTTGTCATGGTGAAACGGAAGTTCTTATTATATTCTTTCTCTTTTGAGCGTCCGTATTCAACAATCTGCTTTACAACTTCCCAGTTCATCAATGGTTCGCCGCCAAAGAAGTCTATTTCCAAGTTTTTGCGGTTGCCGGAATTTAGAAGAAGGAAATCAATCGCCTTTTTTCCTACCTCAAAGGACATGAGGGCGCGGCGGCCGTGGTATTCCCCTTCTTCTGCAAAGCAATATTGGCAAGCCAGATTGCAGTCATGAGCAATATGTAAACAGAGCGCTTTTACGACTGTCTTTCTCTTTTTAAAATCTACTATGTAATCATGGTAAACATCTTTTGAGAATAATTCCCCTGCATCGATGAGATACTGGATTTCCTCCAATGCCTCTGCGATTTCGGCTTCGGGATAAGAATCCTTTAAACGGCTTATGACTGCCTCCGTTACCTGACCGGACAGCTTTTCCGGCTTTTCCATATCAGGAATCAGTTCCTTTGCTGCGGCCACTGCATCATACATCACCGCATCGACGGAATGGACTGCTCCGCTGTTGACATCCAAAATAATATGGAAGCCATTATTAATATATTGATGAATCACTTGTATTCTCCTAACTTTTAGAAAAAGGTTGACCCTTTGATTGATGTTAGGCAGACAAGCGAAGGAACCCCTACTGTCTTAAGACCGTAGGGGCATCTGCTTCTCTGCCTTATGGCTGTTCTATACAGTTTTAATTAGCGGTTGGTGTTCTCACAGCTCTGATTTCCTACTGTACAGGATGTCTTGCAGGCAGACTGACAGGAAGTCTGGCACTCGCCGCAGCCGCCTTTTTTCATAGATTCTTTTAATGTACTGGAACTTAATGTTTTAACGTGCTTCATAAACTTACACCTCCTGTATTTACATAATTCCTTGCGATTATACCACATGTTTTTTGACAGCGCAAGATGAATCGGCCCTGGTAAACAGGGGAAGATTGACTGAAATAGGCCAAACTCTTAGAATATCCTCTACAGGGAGGGAATATACTGAACCATAAGACAAGATGTGAGGAGTAATCAAATGGAAAAATCAAAGCTTCAGGTCACACTTAGAAATCTGCTCATCTCCTACATACTGACCGGTATCCTGCTTGTTGTCCTGGCCTTGGCACTTTATAAATTTCAATTAAAGGAAGGCCAGATACGGCTGGGAGTCAATGCGGTCTACATCATTACCTGTCTCTTTGGCGGAATTCTCATGGGGAAAAGCATAAGACAGAGAAGGTTCTTCTGGGGACTTTTGCTGGGGCTGCTTTATTTTGTGGTCCTGCTTGCGGTCTCATTTCTTATGAGCAAAGGAATTAACGGTTCCATGAACCAGATTCTGACTACCATGGCCATCTGCGCTGCAAGCGGAACAGCAGGTGGGATGTTAAGCTAAAAAATACGTCCTGAACCTATTTATATCAAATGGTGAGAACCACATCAGTGGAGTCACCAATGATATAAGCAGGGTCAGGACGCATTTTTTTATTTTTAGCGATCTCGGAAGGTACGAATCAGTTCCACGATTAAGAAAATGGCTGCTCCCAGGAAAATAAAGATATCTCCAAGATTAAAAACCACCTTTTTCAGCTTTCCGAACTGAAGGCTGAAATAATCAACCACGTAACGGCGTACCAATCTATCGTATAAATTGCTGATCGCGCCTCCAAGTACGAGGGAAAGAGCAAGCTTATCTGCGATTTTTCCTCTTGTTTTTAAAAGCCCGCCAAGCATTCCTCCCACAAAAGAGGCCACAGCCAGAGGTATCATCTGAACGACCTCCGGGCGGTTCTTTAAATAGCCGAAGGAAAATCCGGCATTGTGATTCTTATATAGAAGGACTTTTCCATTGCTTCCCTTTAATTCCTTGGGAAACTGGGATTCCTCCTGTTCTTCGATGGCACTTTTTATAAAAAGGTCCACGGCTGCTAATAATGCGATAAGACCAACAAATATCATATCATACACTCCTTCCGCCTTTATTATCTCCAACTTGCAGGACATTTTATCCTAAGAATTTCGTTCTTTCCGTTTTGTCAGCTTCTCATCTGTATGAACGGTCCTCCCTTTTTATCCAGGTAGGCTCTTGTTATGACAACGGAACCGATACTTGGGTCCTTTGGAATCTCATACATGATATCCAGCATGAAGTTTTCTATAATGGCGCGCAGGGCTCTTGCACCGGTCTTTTTCTTCATTGCCTCTTCTGCAATCCACTCCAGTGCCTCTTCCTCAAAAACAAGCTGCACCTCGTCAAGCTCTAAAAGCTTTTTATATTGCTTTAAGATAGCATTCTTTGGTTCTTTTAATACGCGGATTAAAAGGTCTTTATTTAAGGATTCCAGAGTCACGGATATAGGCAGACGGCCTAAGAACTCTGGTATCATACCGAACTTTCTTAAATCTTCGTTGGTCACCTGGAAAAGTATATTGGAATCTTTTTCATAACGGTCCTTTAATTCTGCAGAAAATCCCATGGAGGATTTTTCTTTTAGCCGTTCCTTAATGATATCCTCAAGGTCCGGGAAGGCACCTCCGCAGATAAAAAGTATGTTGTCGGTACGGACAGAGGTCATGGGGGTAAGAGCATTCTTTTGATTAGAGCCTACCGGAACCTCTACGGTGCTTCCTTCTAAAAGCTTTAACAGCTCCTGCTGCACGGATTCCCCGCTGACATCACGGCTGCTGGTACTTTTTTTCTTGGCGATCTTGTCGATTTCATCAATGAATATGATTCCCCGTTCAGCCTTGTCCACATCGTTGCCTGCGGCAGAGAGAAGCTTTGATACCACACTCTCTATATCATCGCCTATGTAACCGGCTTCTGTTAACGAGGTGGCATCGGCTATGGCCAGAGGAACGTCTAACAGCTTTGCAAGAGTCTTCACCAGATAGGTCTTTCCGCTTCCGGTAGGACCGATCATTAAAATGTTGGATTTTTCAATCTGAACATTTCCTTCTTCATCTGTCAATCCCTTTTCTGTTAAGTAAACTCTTTTATAATGATTGTATACAGCCACTGAAATAACCTTCTTTGCCTGCTCCTGCCCAATGACGTATTCGTCAAGCTTTTGACGAATTACATGGGGAGCCGGGATATCCTTTAGACTGATTTCAGGCTTTGCCTCCTTATCGGAACGTTTTTTAATCTTTTGTTTCTTAGGTATATCAAAATCCTGGCTGTTCAGCTTTCCAAGATCATTTAAATTCAGATTCATATATGGCATGTTGGGAATCTTACTTAGATCAAATCCGCCCTGGGTCACGGAATCAAATGCCTTTTGCATACAATCATGGCATAAATTCATAGAACCCGGCATGGAGATCATGGGTCCTGTTACTTGTTCCGATCTACGGCAGACGTAACAGAATTTTTCATACTCTTCCTGTTCCTTCTTTGTATCTTCTCCATCAGAGCCATGGACATTATTGTCTTCCATCTTCTCCTCCAGTATCTCTTTATCGTTCAATCTATGTTCTCCTTCTATCTGTAATTATATACTTCCCACAGGGATATTATAATGCATTTAAAACTCTCCTACAAGTGCGGACGGGGAATTTAGATTTTTTTAATGAATGAGAAAATGCGCTTTGCCCCAGCCCGCGGGCTGATTCAAAACGCATCTTCTTATTGGTTTTATATCGGGTTAAGCCTCTGTAACTTTTAGCTTTGTGGCTGAGTTTCTGCCGGTCTCTTTCCAAGAGTGATGTCAACATTGCGTTCTACGTACTTACCATTTTCAAGGGACTGGACTGTGACTGAAATCGTGCTTCCGCCCTTATAATATTTTAACATACTGGTAAGGTCATCGTAGGTTTTAATGGACTGTCCGTCAAACTTGGTGATAATGTCCTTTTCCTTTAAGTCAGACTTGCTGGCAGCGCCGCCTTCTACAATCTTATAGATGAATACGCCCTGAGGCATACCAAGCTGCTGGCTGGTCGTTGCATCAATATTCTTGCACTGGATTCCTAAATATCCCTGCTCTGCATCAGAGACCTGAGTTCTTGTGGTCTTTGTCATCAGGTTGTCAAAAATCTCCTGTGCCTTTGAAATCGGGATTGCATATCCCATTCCTTCTACTTCGGTAGAAGAATATTTTGCTGAGTTAATTCCAATGACCTCACCCTGCATATTTAAAAGAGCACCACCGCTGTTACCTGGGTTGATGGCTGCATCGGTCTGAAGAAGATTCCGGTTTGTTCCGTCTTCTGTCTGTACGGCTCGGTCAAGTGCGCTGATATAACCTACGGTAACAGACTGGCCATATCCAAGTGCATTACCGATGGCTACTACCCCCTGACCTACCTTTAAGGTATCAGAGTTACCAAGAGAGGCAATGGCTATTTTTGATAAGGTTTCTGAGGAAATATTCTTAAGCGGAACTGCAATCACTGCTAAGTCTGATTCGGCATCGGTGCCTTTGATGGCTGCATCCACGGCCTGCTGGTCAATGAAGTTTACCTTTAAAGCTTCCGCTCCCTGTACCACATGGTTGTTGGTCACAATCAACAGTTCATCATTGTTCTTTCCTACAATAATACCGGAGCCGCTTCCTTCGCCTTCTCTCTGCATGGGTCCAAACCAGGTCTGGCTTTCATAGACTACTTTACTGGTTATGGCTACCACAGATGGCATTGCTTTATCTACAATCCCCGATACATCATTGGGAACGGTTAAACTTGAAGCATTAGCAGCCGGTACAGTCGTTGAGGATGAAACAGTTTCAGCCTTGTTGATCTCAACAGAATTATTATTGCCATAAGCTCCGGCGGCCCAGTTAATTCCTACCATGGTGCTTCCTGCAATGACGCCAAAGACGAGAGCGCTACCCACCAGAGCTGCTGCTTTTTTTACCCCGCCACGTTTTTTACGAGGCTTAGGCTCTTTTTCAAACGACATCTGATCCACAATTCTCTGAGGCTGGTATTCCTGGTAGTGTGGGATACTCTGGCTGGTCTTTGGTTCCTCTGGTTCCGGGTCCCTCATAATAAAGTTCGTTGTCATTGGTTCTACATTTTTATTTTCTTCAGGATTTAAATTACCTGTGTCTTTATTTTCATCAAACATAAAATCTATCTCCTTTCACCTATACTTGTTATCGCTTTCATAATCACAGTCTATCAATGAATTGTGACCAATTTGTGATAAAAATATAGTTAATATGTGAAATGAGATAGATTTATCTGTTTCTTTATGCAGCTGGTGGTGCTGGTACTACCGGAGCTTCTGTATTTGCTCCGCCTGGGATAACATTACCCGGCTGGGTCTGGCTTCCATCTAAAGGACCGGTTGTATTTGATTTGGTCGTTTCGGGAGTCGTTGGCTGGGTAGCCGCAGTTGTCTCTTTTCCACCAGGTCCGTGAGAGGCAGTCGTGGTCTCTGTGGTTCCACTTGACTGGGTTGGTTTTGTCTCCCCTGGTCTGGTAGAACCGCTTGAGGATTCCTGAGTCTTTGTCTCTCCTGGCTTTGTCTCTTTTGTCTCTCCGCTGCTGGTACCTGTTCCAGGGCCTTTGATCGGCTTACCATTCGCATCTGTTTCATAGGCAGAGCTTTCATGGAATGAGGTTTCCACCTCTTCCGTTGTTCTTACCTCTTTTGTTTCATTGTCTTCTTTTTTCGGCTTATCTTTGGTTGGCTTCGTAGAATCATCGCTATACTTACCGTCCTTATACATACCGGAATCGGCAGCAATCTTGGCACTGATCTTCTTCACCATCTCAGACGGCTCATAGCTTTCCTTTTCAAAAAGAAACTTATGAAGGTCTGATACATTGGTAACCAGGGTCTGTGGAATGACGCAATCACCTTTTTTGCCCATCTTCATATCGCCGCGGCTGAATGGGAAACCGCCGGTCTCACCGATGTGATATTTTCCAATGTCTAATAAGAGCTCAGTAAAATCACTGAAGGTTAAGTTTGTTCCTACCTGCTCTACTTCCATTAAAAGAATCCGGTTCAACAGGCCTAAATCTGCTTTTTTTGCTTTTTCAAATGATTTTTGAATGACCAGACGCTGGCGTTCTGTTCTGGCAAAATCTGTATCCATCTTTCTAAGTCTGGCATAAGCAACGGCCTGAACACCATCTAAATGGTTTAAACCTGCTGATTTTAAATGAACAGAAGGAATTCCCGTTTTTTGAACGGTCTCTGTAATAAAGGAGTTGATATATTTGAATTCTGCCTTTGTAATATCGATATCAACGCCTCCCAGCATATTGATGCCGTCGGCAACTGATTTCCAGTTAAAGGTTACATACTCCTGTATATCCAGATCCAGGTTTTTATTTAAGGCTGCCAAAGCCTGGGAAGCGCCTCCGTTGGCATAAGCGGCATTAATCTTATTATAGGTACTGCCTTCGTTTATATTCAGATATGTATCTCTAAATACCGAAACCAGTCGTATCTCTCCTGTGTCACGGTTAATGTTGCATATCATAATAACGTCGGCATTGGTTCCCTTATTAACGTTACCATCACGGCTGTCCACACCGAAAACCGCGATGGTACGGTACCCGGTCATGTGCTTTTTCTGCTCTTGGGACATCTCTTCATTCCGGACCTGGTCCTTATCAAAGTTATCAGGACGCTGAATGGAACCCATGATTCTTGCCACGTAAGCATAGGAAAAAATAAGGGCCAGAGTAAAGATCTCTGCAATCGCCATGATGATGAATCGTCTGATCTTTCGTTTTTTCCCGATGGCTCCTGCTGCACGGCTGGAAGCGGCCGGTTTTTCCTGTCTTGGCACTCTGGACTGCTGTCTGGTGCCGCCGTCTCCGATGACAATCTGTCCACGGGACGGTGACTGGCTGGTTCCCTGAGTACCTCCTGTGGATTGTCTCTGACGGGATGGGTTCTGGCCTGTGGAACCTGTCTCTGATGATGACCGTGCCCGGCGAGTTGGCTGGCTGCCTCCGTTTTCCCTGTTATTCGTATGATAGGCACCGCGGCTTTGGCGGTCTTCAAAATCTTCGTAATCGTCATCCAGGTAGTAATCTCTATCGGACGGATCTGGCTTTGAATCGTAACCGCGTCTTGCCCTTTTCTTATTCTCACGGTTTAACTCATCATCAAATTCATTTTTCATCTAATTAACCTCATCCTAATCGTGTCGTATCCTATATCAGTACGCATTTTTATTAATAAACCCTTTGAACATAGTCAAAAACAGGATTTTAAAATCAAATCCAAGGGTCCAGTTTTCGATATAGTATAAATCATGCTCAATTCTCTTGGTAATGGAAGTATCTCCCCTTAATCCATTGACCTGCGCCCAGCCGGTAATTCCCGGGCGTACCTGATGCTTGATCATATATCTTGGAATCTCTTCTTTAAATTTTTCAACAAACAAAGGCCGTTCCGGCCTTGGGCCGACTAAACTCATATCGCCCCGAAGAACGTTGATGAACTGGGGCATCTCATCTATGCTTGTCTTTCTTATGAACCGGCCCACAGGGGTCACCCTGGAATCATGAGGGGTTGTCCATTTGGCTTTTTCCTCAGAAGGGGCCTGGACCACCATAGAACGGAACTTATACATATGAAATGGCCGGTTGTGTAATCCCACCCGCTCCTGTTTATAAATGAGCGGACCTGGAGCTGTCAGCTTAATCAGAATCACAGTCAGAAGCATAACAGGGGAAAACAGGATCAGTGCAACCGCTGCACCTACAATATCCACGGCTCGTTTTGCCAGTGCATTCACCGTATCCGTAAGAGGAACCCTTCGGATATTGACCACTGGAAGTCCCTGTAAGTCCTCAATAAAAGGTCTTGTGGGGATCATGTTGTTATAATCGGGGATAAATTTTGTATGGACTCCTGACTTTTCACAGGAAGCCACTATTTTTTCTAAGTTGGCATATTCGCTGATGCTTAAAGTAATGGCAATTTCATCAAGAGAGTTTAAGGCCAGAATCTCATCTAAATCCTTAATCTTTCCTATCACATTGATGCCTTTATATCCAGTTCCCCATTCTTTTTTATTGTCCAGAATACCCTTGATCTGATATCCCCATTCCGGATTTAAACGCACCCGGTCAATAAAGCCTTCTGCCGCCCGGCTGTAGCCGATTAAAAGAATGTGTTTCTGGTTATAGCCCTTGGAGCGCATGGAACGCAGTATGCTTCGAATCAAATTCCGCTCGATGGTCTCCAGTATAATGTTGATGGCAAAGAAATAAAATACCATCCTGGTGGAAAACTCACGGAAAAATGGGTTCTTCTTAATCAGAAACAGGATTAATATAAAGATGAGCACTCCCAGTACATTGGCCTTTAATATATTGGCAAATTCGTACCGGCTCTCCTGTACTCTTTTAGGAGCATAAAGCTGAAAGACTCCGTATAGCAAAAGATAGGTGGGCAATATTACTATAATTGCTGCAAAATAGTACTGTGGTGCCAACACCTGCTTATCCGGGCTGAACAACCGGTTGCCGAGCAAAAGAAAGAGCCAGGCAATTACATAGGAAAGGATGATGACCAACCCATCCAGTACTACATGAAATCCATTAAATTTTTTCTGATTATCCTTTATCATAGCAGCAAACCTTCCAATCGTGCATTGCACCATACTTCTCCATGATAATTTCCCGTTTATTATACATGATATGTTCTTATAGTGCTATAAAAAATTTCTTAATAAGACCTGTCAATTTTTAGTTTTCTTCTTAAAAATTCCCAAACATACAGGAAAGTGCCAAAAATCAGCTCACCTTCTATTTTCACGTAGTTCTTAAGCCGGGACATTTGAAACCCTACTTTTTTCGTGGTACGGGCAGTCTTAAGACCTTCCTTTAAGCCTTCCACATAGTCGGATTCAAATCCAATTTTCTTGAAAAACATGTATTTCACACATATTCCTATCATAATAGGAAAGAGATTAATAAGAAGCTGTAAAAACGGCATGTTCTTATAATTTAAATAAATATTATTTCTGGCAGCCAGTTTGACCTTAAAGGAATTATACTTAGAACCGCTGGTGCCGCTGCCTACGTGATAGACCACTGCACTGGGGCAGTAAACATTGTCATAGCCGTATATCTTCGCCCGGTATCCCACGTCAATGTCTTCCAGATAAGCAAAATGGGCTTCGTCAAAACCACCGATTTCGTCAAATACCTCTCTTCGGTAGATGGCAGCTCCGGCGCAGGCGGCAAATACATTCCGGGGCTTTTTATATCCCTTAATGCTTTGTCCCACTCCTCTTTGATAAGCCCAGCCAAGGACACTGTACATGTCTCCGGCGTCATCCATCAGATCCTTATGATAAAGCTGGATCATCTTGCTGCTTGCGGAAAATATCTTTTTGGAGCTGTCCATGGTGCGTACCAGCTCCCTTACATAATCCGGTTCCGGCTCTGTATCGTTGTTAAGAAGAATCACGTACGGAGTCTTTGCCTCACGGATCCCTACATTCACAGCTCCGGAAAACCCGGTATTTTCCTCTAAGAATATAGATGGAATCCCATGTTCCTTCAGCCACTCCACACTGCCGTCTGTGGAACCATTATCTACCACAAGAAGCTCAAAGTTTTTATCACTTTGAGTTTCCAGTGCTTTCATACATGGTTCCATGAATTTAAGACCATTATAATTAGGAATAATGATGGTTACTTTTTTTAGCATCTCATACCTCAAGTTGATAGGGCTCTCCGATTTTTTCCTTCCGTAGGTCACGAAGGGCAAAATTAGATTTGCGCAGGGTCAGATTCGGATTGTAGTAAGGATCTCCGTCTCTTAAAATATCCGGCCATTTATCAGAAAATTTCTTGATTTCCTGGTTAAAACGGGCTACCTTTTCCGGTGTGTCCTCAAGTCCTCTGGATTTGGATTCGTAATGGTAAAAGAGGGCGTATGGGGCATAAACCACCAGTTTATTAAGGGCGCGGATCTTCATGCAGTAATCAATATCATTAAAGGCAACGGCCAGGTCCTCTGTAAAACCTCCTGCCTGATCAAACAGGGACCGCTTGCTCATCATGCAGGCTGCTGTTACCGCACTGTAATTTCTGGCGCACATGGTCTGGTTAAAATAACTGCTTTCTGACTTATGAAGACCGATAAAGGTATGACCGGCAATTCCTCCAAAGCCAACCACAACTCCAGCGTGCTGAATGGTATCATCGGAATAAAGGAGTCTGACTCCTACGATTCCGACATCATCTCTCTGACAGAATCCAAGCATTTCTGTAATGCTGTCCGGATTAATGATCTCGGTATCGTTATTTAAAAACAGAAGATATTCTCCTTTGGCAAAGGTGACACCATAGTTATTGATAGCAGAATAATTAAACTCCCGTTCCCATTTTACCACATGGACAAAATCAAATTCTTTTTGGATCTTCTCATAGTAATCGAAGGTAGCAGAATCTGTGCTGTTATTCTCCACTACAATAAATTCAAGGTTCTTATACGTTGATTTCTCAATAATAGAGCGCATGCAAAGATCCAGATCCTGAGAATGATCCTTGTTGGGGATAATAACAGAAACAAGCGGGTCTCCCGTAATTTCAAAGGTGGAATGATAAATACCGTAATCAATGCCTTTTTCTACGGAAACTGCCTTCACACCAATCCGGTCATAATGAGCTTTCACTGCTCTTGCTCCCGCTTCAAAGGCGTAAAGCTTACTCTCCGGGTTGCTGGCGGTGGAATTTTGATGACATCGCCAGTGATAAAGAGCCTTTGGTACGTGATAGATTTTTCTTGCTTTTTCCGTACAGCGAAGGATAAAGTCGTAGTCCTGGGCACCATCGTATTCTTCCCGGAAACCACCTACTTCTAATAGAAGCTCATGGTTTACTACGAATAAATGGCAGATATAATTGACGCTGGTCAAAAGGTCTGGATTAAAGTCAGGCTTGAAGTGAGGCTCAAATAATTCTCCTCCATCAATATCCAGCTTGTCTTCATCCGTATAGACCACATCGATCTCAGGATCGGAATTGATCGCTTTTACACATTCAAACAAGGCATCAGGAGCCATGGTATCGTCGTGATCGGCTAGTACAATAAAATCTCCCGTAGCCATCTCAATGGCTGCGTTTGTATTTCCTGAGATTCCTTTATTCTCTCCAATAATCACATATCGGATTCTTTCATCTTTCATGGCGTAGCGTTTTAAGACCCGCTCTGCACTTTCTCCCCTGGGACTTCCGTCCGCGACACAAACTTCCCAGTTATCATAGGTCTGTGCTAACAGGGAATCAAGCATGGCAGCTAAAAAGCGCTCTGGTGTCTTATAGGCAGGTATGACCACAGACATCTTTGGTGTATAATCAAAGATAAATTTTCTCTGTGAATCCAGCTCTTCCTCCGTTGGCTTTGTCAGCTCGTACCACTCCGGATAATCATAATCGCTGTCAATGCCCTGAAGCTTGTGTCTTGATTTAATCAGGAATGCTTTTAACCCATTTTCTTTTAAGAAATCAGCCGCAGACTGGAAGGTCTGGACATTCATCATGCTTTTAAGCTTCATGGTCTTTTTATGGGCAGAGCTGTTCTGCTTTTCAATGATCTGGGTATTAAGCTTTACCCGGACAATTTTTCCATCGCATGCAATCTGAAGAATCCGGTCCTCATTGTCTTCTCTCACATAAGGAATGCGGATGTCAAAACCAAGATCCTCTGAAACTACGTTCTTAAAATAAATCTGGCTTACATCATCTCTGCGGACCGGGACATACTTAAATTCCAGCTCCTGGTCCTGACCATCAAATACCTTTACTTCCACCTTGGAACCAGGATTTTTTCCGATTACCCAACCATTTAATACAATGGAATTCTCACGGATTCTTGCTACGTCTATCTTATATTTCATCTCTGTTACCATCCTCCATGGAGGCTGCTGTCAAAAGCATATCCTCCTCCGGATCAAATTCTTTTCCGGATGTAAAATTAATTCTCTCTTCTTCTATGACAAGAGGGCGCTTCATGATACGGGCGTTCATAGTGAGAATGTATTCTCCCACCAGACCGATAAAAAATATCTGTACGGACCCAAGAAAGAACATGCCGATCAAAAGCGGTGCCGTGCCGGCAGGGAAACGGTCCCAATAAATCAGCTTTAAAACCAGATAGATTAAAGCTACCAGCATGCTTGCAAAACAGCAGATACTTCCGAAAATAGTAGCGATCCGCAGTCCCACCTTTGTGTAGGACGTAATGCTTAACATGGCTGCATCATACAGGCGGTAAAAGTTATTGCTGGTTTTTCCAGCCCGTCTCTTTGGCTGCTCGTAGGGAACTTCTTTTCTCCGGAATCCAAGCTCTGCCACGATTCCGCGAAGAAATGGGGTGGGATCGTCCAGTTCCCGCATTACTTTGATGAATTTGGCATCATAAAGGCCGAAGCCAGTAAAATGCTCAATCTGCTCCACATCGGAAAGCTTTTTGATGCATTTATAATAACAGCTTCGAAGCCAGTACATGATCTTATTTTCTTTGCTGGATTTCTTGATTCCAATGACAATTTTATAACCGTTCTCCCATTCCCACACGTACTTTGGAATCATCTCCACGGGATCCTGGAAATCAGCCGCCATAAGGATGGTGGCATCTCCAGTGGATTGGAGCATGGCGTAATAGGGGGAATTGAACTGACCAAAGTTCTTGGCATTGAAAATGCCCTTTACTCCCTGATCCGCTTTGCAGAGAGAACGTACGATATCTCTTGTTCTGTCTTTGGAGTCATTGTCTATAAATATAATCTCATAGCAATAATCCGGCAGTTCCTTATGGAAGGTACCGGTGATTGCCTGATATAGGGCCTCTACATTTTCTTCTTCATTGTAGCAGGGAACTACGATGCTAATTGTTTTCATACGTTCACTTCCAATCTATCTGAACCATTGCTTTTATTAAATCCCGGGGCTTATCCTTCATCATCTGAAGGGCTGTTTCCACCTCGCCAAGGCCATAAAGCTTGTGAGTTACCAGCTTTTCCGGATTAATTCTTCCATACTGAATCATCTTTAAAAGCCGTTCAATCCGGTTTCTTCCGCCCTTTGCAAGCTCGGTATGAATGGTTTTTCCTGCCATACCGCGGCCGCCGGAAAACTTAGGAAATGCAAGGCTTCCCGTTCCGCCGTAATAATTTACATTGGAGATGGTTCCGATGCCGTACCGTGCCATATCAACTGCCTGGGTAAAGACCTCATCCCCGCCTCCGCAGAGAATCACACCATCTGCGCCAAGACCGTTTGTCCGCTCCATAACCTGATTTACAATATCTCCATCCCGGTAGCTTAACACCTCTGTGGCTCCGAATTCCTTTGCAAGCTCTACGCATACGGGTCTGCTTCCAACGGCAAGTATTCTGGCTGCCCCTAAATGACGGGCCCCTTCCACTGCCATTAGACCAATGGGCCCGATTCCCATGACCACTACGGTATCACCGATCTTGATGTCTGCAAATTCTGCCCCTGTAAAGCCTGTGGTCACTACATCCACACACATCAGAGCCTGCTCTATAGAAACACCTTCCGGTATCTTAGCCAGTGTGGTATCCGCATCTGGAATCAGGAACTTTTCCGCGAAGACTCCTGGCATAGAACGTCCCAGCTGATGACCGGAGAAAGGCGCGGAAGCATGCCTGTAATTCCCTTCCTGAATGCCAGCTGCCCGCCAGTCCGGAGTAATGGCTGGAACCGCCACCACATCCCCTGGCTTAAAATCCATGACCAGCTCTCCTACCTCTAAAATCTCGGCAACGCATTCATGACCAAGAATTAAATTAGGCGCCTTTTTTGAGCCTCCCCCATATACGGTGTGAACATCCGAAGAGCATGGGGTGACTGCGATGGGGCGCAAAATGGCTCCATAAGGAGTGAGGGTTGGTTCCGGTGCATCGTACCAGCCTACTTTTCCCGGTTCGATTAAAACAAAAGCTTTCATAGGTTATACTTATATCCTTTCCAGATGATTGGATTTCAATGCCAGTATTTCCACATCACGTCCAAATTTTTCCTTAATAATACCTGCGATCTCCTCCGTATAGCCAGGTGCCACAATCAATATGGCATCCACAGGGTCAGTCATAAAATGCTCTGACGGCACAATGGGAAGATGAGAGGCTGGTGCATATTTTCCCTGCTTAAAGGGAGCCGAGTCAATCATATACTCTGCAAATGCTCCGATTCTCGTGGTAGAAGCCAGTGTAAAACCCTGATGGCTGGCCCCCCAGACTGCAAGACGTTTTCCGCCTGCCTCCAGCTCCTTAATAAGCTGATCCATCTCACTGCCGATGGTATCCTGGCTTTTTATGAGCCCTGATACGTCTATCTTCACAGCCTTCTTATCATCTTCTCTTTTCGCTGGCTGCTTTTTCTTTCTCACAATGACAGAAAGGGTATCCCGGTTGATCATCTCTTCTTCCAGAACTTCAAACCCTGCCTCCTCTGCGGTATAGCGAAGGGTATCAAAGGTATAATAAGCCAGGTGATCCCGGATCAGCTCATAATATCCGTCATGCTCCAGAATATACTCAAGGCTTGGCACCGTAATTAATCCAATGCCTTCATCCTGTAAATTATCTGCCAGACAGCGGAGCATGGAAACCGGATTCGGCTGATGCTCTAAAAAATTAAAGGAGAGGAATCCATCATAGGGACCGTTTACACTTCCATCACCAGGAGCCAGAATCTCTCCCTCTTTAGCAAACTGCTTCCAGACATTTAAGCCCTTTTCCTTTGCCATGGCAACAAGAGATTCCCTGTTTTCTATGCCATAAGCTTCAACCGGGAAGTTTGACAGCACAGAAAGAAATTCTCCCTGTCCGCATCCTGCTTCAATCAGCTTCTTACCTTCCAGATGATAGGTTTCTATTAAATGACGGTACTGACGGGTTCTTAAATTCACCATAGTGGTGCTGTAACCGCCAGACCGGATTACGTCCTTATAATATTCCACAGGCTGGCAGTCAAACTGAACCAGACCACAGCTGCTGCACTGGCAAAGGTTAAGAGAGATTCCCTTCTCCTCCTTAAGCTCTTCCTTTGAAGGTATGTCCTGAGCAGAAGCTGGCATTCCCTCCAGAACCATCAGGGGCTCTTCTGTCAAAGGGCTGCCGCACACAATACAAATCTTATCTCTCATACCATAAAAATCCCTTCCTGTCAATATTTTTCCTCTTTATGGGTCTTTAAAATCCCTTCCCGGAAGTTGACATAAGGCTTAAAACCAGTAGCCCCTATGAGTTTCTTACTATCGGGAATGAGATTTGCGGGTCCTTCTGCATTGGGCTTTCTTCTTCCGTAGCTGTAGCTTCCGTGAGAACCCAACACCTCATACATGGTTCGGATATACTCTCTTAGCTGCTTGTTCTCTTCCTCTGGTCCTGCCACATTATAAATTCCGGAAACCGATCCTTTTTCCTGTTCCATTAAAAGTTTCAGCGCCCGGATGCAATCGTCCAGATATAAGAAATTCCACATTTGGGTGCATTCCCCCAGCGATATATATTCCCCCCGGGAAAATGTCCGGATACAGCTTTCCACCAGAGACCAGGGGTGATCCCCTGGACCGTAAACACTGAAGATTCTGGCATGGATATATTCCATACCAGCAATTCCCTGCTGCCTCCAGCCTTCCGTCTGCTCCATTGCCCGATTTAAAAACTGAAGCTTTGCCTTTCCGTACTCGGATACTGGTCTGCACTCCGTTTCTTCGGTCATAGCATCCTGATGGATTCCATACTCTGCCTGAGAGCCGCTGAAAAGAAATCGGCGGCAGCCTAAGCGTCTGGCTCCTTCTAAAGCCTTCAGGGAGTCTTCCACATTCTTCTGCTGGACCTCTCCCTTTAACCTGTTTTCACTTCCTGAACCATCCCAGCCAAAATGATAAAATGCCTGGCATTCTTCATCAATGGCCTGGTTCAGTTCATGAAGTTCTTCTAAATTACGTTCTATTATAATAAGCCCGTTCCGGTCTTCTTTCAGACTGCTTCTGTTTAAAGAGCCCGGACGGACAATTGCGTATACTTTATTACCGTCTTCCAATAACTGATCCACCAACGCTCTTCCTAAAAAGCTTGTAGCTCCTGTTACAACTGCATTCAAGGTGCTTCCTCCATACCTAGTTTCATCAAAGTTTAATCCGCAAGTCTTTTGATAATCATGTTCTCTTCCATCTCTTCCTCAGAAAGAAATGGAGATAAATCCTCAAGGGGAGGAGAAACCATGGTTCCATCTGGAAGCCGTTTTGCCGAAGACTTTGGTTCAAAATTCTGGTCCCTGCTTACAAATATCTCACAAATTACTGGTCCGTCCATGGAAAGAACTTTTGAAAGCCTTTCACCTAATTCACTGTTGTGGTGAATGGATACATAGGGATAACCATAGGCAGCGGATAACTTCTCCATCTCAGGGAAGCTTAAGTCCCTGCTGTCATCACCAACACCTACTAATGGCTCTCCAAAGAAATTCTTCTGGGTCTGACGGATGGAATGGTATCCTCCGTTGTTAATAAGGAATATCTTAATCGGCATCTTGTGATGGATAATGGTCTGCAGTTCCTGAATATTCATCTGGATACTTCCGTCACCGGTAATCAGGATAATATCTTCGGAGGAATCTGCCATACAGGCACCGATGGCCGCCGGAAGATCATAGCCCATGGAAGCCACGGCTGAGTTGGTAATAAATCTCTGGCCCTTTTTGATGATGCAGGCATGTCCGCCTACCACACAGGCAGATCCGTTTCCTACCACTGTAATCTGGTCTTCCTTAAGCTTCTCTCCCAGCTCCTTGATGAGCGCATATACATTGGTAAGCTCATGCTCGTCCTGTTTTAAATGCTTTGGAAGGACAACAGGATACTTCTCCTTCCACATGCGGCAGGTCTCATTCCAGGTCATATCCTGAATTCCTTTGCCACCTTTA
Organism: Lacrimispora xylanolytica; assembly: GCF_026723765.1. Classification (NCBI taxonomy): domain Bacteria; kingdom Bacillati; phylum Bacillota; class Clostridia; order Lachnospirales; family Lachnospiraceae; genus Lacrimispora; species Lacrimispora xylanolytica. The sequence continues at coordinate 689,493 of NZ_CP113524.1, read as the reverse complement.
AACAGAGGACTTTCCTCCGTCGCCTTATATTCTAAGTCAAGAACTTCTTCCAATGCCCTGAGTAACTCTTTTACATCAGCATGAACCCGCATATCGGAATGAACCGACGGCTTTTTCAGCTCTTCCTGATCAATATCATTGACGATCACAAAGGCTTCTCTTGCCCATGTTTTATAATTATAGCCCACCTGACGAATGCTTAAGCGGCTGCCAAGGGACAATACAAGATCGCTGTTTTGAATGGCAAAATTACCGGCCCGGTCTCCCATTCCGCCACCTCGTCCTGTATAAAGGGGATGGGTATCCCAGATACAGTCCTGGCTGTTCCAGCCTGTTACCACCGGGACTCCAAGCTTTTTAGCCACACGAAGAAATGCTTCATGGGCCTGTCCGATGCGTATCCCATTCCCCGCATTGATAACGGGACGTGAAGCGTTCTTAATTTTTTCAAGGATTTCCTTTGCCGTTTCCCTTTTCACAGGCCCTGGAAGGACCTGGCGTTTTTCTCCTTGCCCTGCCTCATCTTCCTTTATCCTGGCGCTGCTTTTCGTCAGCCAGCCATCTCCGCCACGTTCATAATCTTCCGGAGAAAATCCTGCCAGCTCTTCTGTCTCAATATACGCTCCCTGGACATTGAGTGGGATGTCAAGCCAGGCAGGTCCCGGACGGCCGGAGCAGGCCAGATAAATGGCTTTTTCCAGGCAATACCGGATTCTCATTGGGTCAATGACCATCTCACTATATTTGGTCATACAGTCCACGGCCTTTACAATATCAAATTCCTGGTCTCCCATGGCACGAATGTCCACTCCAGACCATCTGGCTGTGGTGTCAAAACGGACCTGACCGGACAAAATCAACATAGGAATAGAATCCAGCCAGCCTCCAAGCACACCGGTAATGGCGTTGGTCCCCCCGGGACCCGTAGTCACACAGACAGCAGCAAGCTCATTATGGATTCTTGTATACGCTTCTGCTGCTATGGCACACGCCTGCTCGTGATGGTTATAGAGGCATCTTAACCCTTCCTGATGACCAAGAGCATCATTTAAATGCATGGCACCTCCGCCTGTTACGGTAAATACCTGGGTGATCCCTGACTCTAAAAGCTTCTGGGAGATATAGTTGGATACTTTCATTCTCATGTTTCTTCGCTCCTTTTTGAAGGAATGTTTTTATCTGTCTGTGATTATACCACACCAACCTTTATTTTCCTATTAAAGTTTTCTTACTTTCTTAAACCTTTGGATCCACGGGAAACCCCTGCACTTTCTCATGTTTTTTCTTATTATGTTATCTCCTTCCATATCTGCCATGAAACCTCACTATCTTTGGGACTTTTAAATAGGTTATAATCGCAGAGTAATGCAACTATGGATTTTCGGCCACGATACAACTTATTGCAAAAAAGGAGAGAACATATTTATGAAAAAGCACTTAAAATTGATGGCTGTATTATCCGCTGCCGGTGTAATAGCTGCCGCAGCTCCAGAGCTGGGTATTTTAAGCAACGCCACCACTGCTTTCGCGAAAGCAAATGGCTGGGTAGAAGAGAACGGTTCCTGGAAATTCTATGAAGAGGGCGACTACTATGCGACCGATTCCTGGAAGAAATACGGTGAGGATTGGTATTACTTAGACGAGAATGGCGAAATCGCAAAAGGTCAGGAAGTCGATGAATATTATGTAGACGACAGCGGTAAGAGAGTTACCAACTATTGGAATTCTGTACAGAATGACAACTACTGGGACTCCCCTGACGCACCAGAAGTTTTCTGGCATTATTATGGAAAAGACGGCAAGGCTGTTGTATCCAAATGGCAGAAAATTAACGATCAGTGGTATTACTTTGACGAACAGGGTCAGATGCTCACTGGTAAAGTTGAGATCGAAGGCTCTACCTTCTATCTTGGTGATGAAAATGACGGTGCTAAGAAAACCGGCTGGTTTGAACTTGACAGCGTAAAAGAGGATTCTGAGAAGCCTCTCTCCTGGTACTACTTTGATAAAGACGGCGTTATGGTAAAAGATCAGGTTGATAAGAAGATCAACGGTGCTTACTATACGTTCGTAAATGGAGAAATGCAGACTGGTTGGTACAAGCTTCCAGTTACAGCAACCCCATCTGAAGCGGCCGAAAATACAACTGACAACGCTGGATCTGCTGCAGGGTACCAGTACTATGATCCTGACAACGGAACAAGAGTTGATGGCTGGAGAGAAATCGAAGGTATCACAGGTGTTAGCGTAGAAGACGAGACTCATTGGTTCTTCTTTAAAGATGGCGCTCCATACTTTGCAAAAAAGGGAATCGCGTTATTTACCATTAACTCTCAGAAATATGGATTTAATACAAAAGGTGAAATGCAGACTGGTCTTAAAGTCGTTACTTTAGGAGACGGAGATGTTGCAAACTTCCACTTCTCCTCTAACGGTACTATGGATACAGGCAAGCAGACAATTTTTAACGAAACTTTAGATGAGAACGAGATCTGGTACTTCTATACCTCAGGTTCCAAAAAGGGACAGGGTTATACCGGAATCCTCGATAATACAGTGTATGAATACGGTTTAAGAAAAGAAGCATCTACTGATTTAAGAGTGGCTCCTGTTTCTCTTAACGGTGTAAATTACCTTGTAAATACAAGCGGAGTTCTTCAGACCGCATCTTCTACTTCCAAGTCTATCGTTAAACCAGAGCTTGGTGCAGGATACAGAGATTACAAGGATGCCAACGAAAAAGTATTTGTTGTCAACACAAACGGTATCATTCAGTAAGATAATCATTATAAATAAATTACAAAAGATTCATCCGTTCAATGTAAAGAAGCCCGCACGCGATACGCGTTGCGGGCTCTTTTTGTGCCATTTCTATAATAATTATTAATTTTGATGATTTTAGCGTTACATTTTCCTTTAAAATACGTTATATATTATAGAAGTAGACTGTCTTTACTATAAATCAAGAAAAAAGGAGGAGACTAATGAGAGAATTGTCCGTGTACTACTGTTCTAAATGCGGTTACTATGGATATTATCAGCTTCAGCGCAATGCGGTTTGCCCTAAATGCAGGGTCCAGATGGCTCCGCTATCAATCAGCTACCAGGCCTTTATGGATCTTTCCTGCGAAGATAGGGATGAGTTGCTTTCCCAGCATATAATTGATTCCTCTTCTCCTTATGTCCAACGCCTCTTGGCGCCACACAAGGAAAATAACAGTCGGGAAGTTATCGCCCGCATGGGAGACCGCATTACTGAATTAGAGATAGAGAATGAAAAACTGAATCAAACCATCGAATGGATGCATCAGACAATATGGGAACTCGTTCGCAAAAACAAAGGAATGGTTCCAGACGACAAAATAAACCCGGATCAAGGGATAGACCCCTGACAGGGATACTCCCGGGAGTGCCGGGCACTCCCCTGACTATCCCCTGTCAGGCAATCTTATCAACGCTTATGTACCGACCGAGTAATCTGTTGAGGGTTTGGTTCAACCGTTCAATCACTCTATGGAGCTTCATATTCTCTTCCGTTAACCTTTCATTCTCAAGCTCTATAATCCGCAGCTTCTCAGCGTCTGTCATATAGAAAACCCTCCTTTTTATCTGCTTTTCTAGTAACCACTATAAGCTGTTTCATACAGTTTGAAAAGCGAAATTAATCGCAAAATTCGACACGAATTTGTTTATTTTGTATAAATTATTATATTTTTTGATGAAAAAGTAGTCAAAGTACTATATGTATTAACAGTGCAAACGTGAAACACAAGATATGCTTTTGGGATTGTTATATTATTGTCGATAAATTATGTATCAAATTTTGCTTTTTTCGAACTATATGAGACTATTTTGTATTTAATTAAACTTGATAAGATTTTAACTATAATTGAGGCATATCATTACTTCCACATTTACGCCTTAAAAGGTCTTAAACCGCAAACCTTTGAATGAGTGTTGTGAGGCATATCTATCCTTGGAGATACCGGTTTGAAGATTAGGATTTTGGTATTGTTTTGTCATGGATGAGAGCTCTTTTTGTTGTAGTTCAGCACTTAGAAGCTATCTGTATGGATCTTAGGCATTTACCATATGCCACTATCTTATTGATTGTAGAGGTACAAATCTTGTTAGATTGTCTCAATTACTTCTTGCAAATGGGGTTGGTAGTATCCTGAGTTTTGTATGATATTTTTGTATAAGTATTTAATGACTCTCTAGTTAGATATTACGTATGCATTTATAAGATTACCCATTGTTTTTTTTCTAATTATTCTGTATGCTTATATATAATTTTAAGTATAGCAACTTTTAAGTGTGGACACAACTATGAATCGAATTTAACTGGATAAGAAGTGTGTAACTAACAATAAACGACATGAAATTTTTCTATTGTTTTAACTGTTTATTTAATTAAAATTATATATTTTTTAATGATGAATATAAAACAATAAGGTCAATTTTAAGGGAGTCAATTTATCAAGTAGAATAATTTATTAATGATGATTTGCTGTTTTTTCATGAGCTGTTTGAAGAAAGTGATAATAGATGAAACACCTGCAAAGACTATTATACAGGATTTGAAGACCTCAAACAATCCCCATTTGCCTGAAATTTCTGTTGAGAGAATTAAGATGAACAAAATATGCCGGGAAAGTAGCACCTGACATAAACTGGAACCCTATTATACGTAAACCTTTTTATTCAGAATTTTATAATATTCTATGAATCACATGAAAACACCTCCAAACAGGACTAAAATTATTACGTCCTATTTGGAGGTTGAATATTACGAATTTAAGCTTTTATCCTGTGAAATTTTCATTCAGCTAATTTTTTAATTTGACAGGGCGCATATTGGCAGCTTCTACATGTTCACATTATAACATACGCTTACTGGTAGATTTACTGATGCACAAGCAAATTGGGTAATAATTTTATCTGCTCTCATTCGATATCTTTTGGAGGTTTAACGGATCCAGGCTCCATCAGCTCCTATTTTATAGCCATCAGGCGTAACGGTGTTAATTAGCATGGATCCCATTTTCCCATCTGACTTTTCTTGGAAATAATACCATTTGCCGCTGATTTCCTGCCATCCGGTCATCATTCTCCCTTTATTGGTACCAGTATTAGGGTTTAGATAATAGACAATACCCTCATGCTGGAACCAGCCTGTTATGATATAGCCTTTAGGGTCAAAGAAATACCAACTGTCTGTTCCGTTCCAGCTGACGATTACCCACCGGTTTATCGGCTGGCTTCCGTCCTTTGCAATCAGCTTCCAGCCGTTCTCATCTTCCACCCAAGTACCTTCTGCGCGATTATCATCTTTTGGATTTTTATAGCCTGGTGTAACGATATCATGACTGTCATCATCTGAGTCCTCATTTTTATATACATTCATGACACGGACCGTGAAAAGATCGGTAAACCGCTTTTCTTCCCCTCGTTTGTCCAGTCCATAATAAATGACTTTCACGTTCTGATTGCCCGCTGATGAAAAATCATAAATCAGATCGTATTCATCTTCTGTAAGAAGATTCTTTCTCACCGCATTGGAGGGGCTTGCCTTCCGATATTCTGTCACTTCAAGGCCGCCGGTATCCAGCTCCTCTCCCACGGTGTAAACTGTTTTCCTCGGCTTTTTGGTCACCTGTATTTTAGTCGTGTAATATTCTTCTTCTATGATTTCCTCTTTTACTGTGACCTTAAAGGAATCCGTAAAGGTTTTATCCTCCCCGTTTTCATCCCATTCACTATAGGTAACCATCACATCAGCCTTGCCTGGCTTTGAGAAATCATATTCCACTTCATACTGAGTATCGTTCATAACGGTTTCTCTTACTGCATTGCTTGGAGTTGCCTTCTCATAGCGGCGTACCTCCATTCCAGCCTGATCAAGAGTCTGGCCTACCTGGTATTCTGTTTTATCCGGCTTTCTTGTTACTTTGATTCCAGTGGTATGGTAAGGAATTTCTTCCGGTGCATCTTCCTTTTCCTCATAGACGGCCAGCCAGCTGATTACCGGATCACTGCTTCCCGTTTTCTTCACATGAAATTCGATGGTCTGATCTTTAGTTAGTTCAATGACTGCTTTTGAATTTAAAATGGTCTCCTCTGCCTTAGAAATAGTTACGGATCCCAATGTCTGTGTCATTTCCTGGCCGCTTTGGTCCTGGTAAACCACATAGGTTTCCATCGGACGATTGACATTCCACCATTCATAAAAACCGCTGCTAAACTGATATCTTCCTGCTTTTAATGGCAATCGGTATACGATTTCTTTTCCAGATTTCGCCCACCATCCGGTCTTACTCCTGCTGCCGCTGCCAGATCCCATTGAACCACCAAGAGCATCTGGATCCGTATATCCCCAGGAGCCTTCTTCATACTGCTTATCAGGCACTTCATTCTCAATGCCTACGGCCTCCTTTACCATGGTGTAATAAGGGGATTCCTCCAGGGAATCAGCCCCTGAATCCACGAAGTAGACAAGATTCTTTGGAACTACCTCTACGGTCATGGATATCGGAATCTTTAGACTATCAACCACACCTTTGATTGTTACGGTGCTCCACAAGGTGCTAAAGGCTTCCTTGTTTGGATATTTCCATGTAACACTCCTTTCTTCTCCGTCTACCAGAACTGTTTCCGGTAATTCCGGCAATGTGTCTTTAGAGGTTACCACAGCAGAAGGCATTTCTACTCCGGCCTCCTTTGAAACGGCCAGCCAGCTGAGCAGATGAATCTTGGTATCTGCCTTTTTAATCCTCACCTCTACGACTCCGCTTGTTGGAATTTCAAGGGATTTAGTAAATGAAACATTTCCAGTGGAGGCGCTTACTGTGGAGGTTCCAAGTTCTGTTGTTTTCCATTCTCCATTATCCGTCTGATATCTTATTGAAATGGCACTGGAATGAGTTTCGCTCCAATAAGCCTGGGCTCCTACCATGAACCGATACTTTCCTGCATCCATAGGGAGTTTATATACGATATCTGTGTCCTTAAAATTATCTACAAATAGCCCTGATTCATAAATACCGGTCCCATAGGAAACACTGTCACTGCTCTTTATGGAGATATTCCCATCTGGAACATAGCCCCAGGAACCTTCTTCATATCTCTTATCTGCAGCCTGGTTTTTAAGAGGCACCGATTCGGCCACCAGATCATAAAAGGCTGAATGACCAGCTTCTCCGCTGCTGTCTGTTACATGTTCCACGCCGCTGTCAATAAACCAATCAAGGCCATAAGGGATTACGACAGCCTTAATACTTGTTTTTAAGGTCGTATTTTTGATTTTACCCGTTATGGTCACTGTGTTCCATAAGGCTTCAAACTCTTTTTCGTTGATGATCCATTCAATCTCTTTCTGCGTTTCTTCTCCTGCTGCATTGACAACAGTAACCATTTCAGGGAGATCAGGTGTACTGTTTTGAATGACAGAAATAGATTCTGGCAGATCTTTCACGGATATGACTGTGTCAGATGGTACTACACTTAAAAATGCATTTCTAAGTCTGATTCTACTTGCATCAATCGTTTTTTGATCTTTTGGTTGATTAATAGTCTCTTCCGCATTCAAAAGAGCATTCTCAAGCTGTTCTAATAAAGATTGTGGATATTTCCCTAGATCAAAGGTGTAATTCTTTATGTAGGCAGTAAGCTCTGCCAGCTCCTGGGTGCGAACCGGGATTTCCTCATCAAATGGTTCTGCCAGCAGATTAATTCCGTCAACCTTAAAGGTTCCCTGAGTCACCTTTATGTTAACCGTATGGGGCTTATTTTCAAGATCTTCTCTCCAATAAGAAGTTTCCCTGTCTCCGGCTGCATTGGTTGCCGCTGTTTCCGCTGCTTTCCCATCGATTGTTACTTCGATTGATGAAGCACCTGAATTGCCAAATAGATCGAATCCAATGCCATTAGGGATCTCAAACTCCATGCTGCTGCCTGCTGGCATTGATGTGAAGCTTCTATTATAATAGGCAAATCCCTGACCAATGTTGTGGGTTACATTTCCATTCCAGGTAATAAGGGAAGAGGTGTCGTCAAGCTTGGCTGAGGCAAATGCTGTTTTTCCTTCCACTGGCATTACTTCAAGCTGATCAAAGCTGGTATTCCAGAAGCCGCTCATTAAAGTGATTCTTCCAGTCATGACCGGACTTGATGTGTCGGTAAAGCTTCCGGTTTCTTCCCCATCGAGATACATGGTAAGAACATTTACGTCCGCTTTCAGCTGCAGCTTATGCCATATGGCGGCATCGAAGTTTTCTATTTTCCCTGACTTTTTCACAGTGTTGTATTTTAGCAGTTCCCATTTCCCGCTGTCATAAATTTTAGCACGATAGGGAGCTCCACTTGAGTGGACCACCTCTCGAACACCCAGGACGGCAAAATTATCTCCGTAGCCATTTCCTTTGGTGTCCAGCTTTACGTCAATTCCTGCGGTATAGTTGGCCCATCGGTGATCTCCCATAACGGTCCAAGGAATATTGGTGGTCTGACTGCTTTCATCGCTTCCGCTTCCCCATGGATTCCAATTGTAGGGACGGTTATCCCCATTGATTCTCTGGGTTAAAACATATCCGGTATCGTCTGATTTTGTGACCTCAAAAGCGCCTTCAATATCTGTGGTAAATAAGGGAGTCCCTCCCCTTTCCTCTACAAAGGAATCTTCATAATCAAAGTTATCCCGGTAAGGAAGGCTTAATACGGTTCGTTCTACTCCGGAGTCATTCTGGCCGCTTTCATAGACAGTGCCACGGTCAAGGAGACTTGTTAAGGTCATGACGGAGTAGGGCTTTACGGTTACTTCAATGGTAGAGGTTCCGTCTCCATTGTCCACTGGAGCAGCTTCTTTTGTTACGTTCTGGAACCAGTTGGCGTCAAAGGCTTCTCCTGTATCTGGTCCTCTTGTTTCCCATACATTATAGGGCTGGGAAAATGTTTTTAGGTTTTTCAGCTTGATGCGGTATTTTCTTTCTTTGGCTGTATTGTTGGCAAACATTACGGAGTAATCATCGGTTTCTGGATCCTTTACTGCCAGACGGGTATCTGTTGATGTATCTACCGTAATGTCACCGTCTCCAGTTGTACCGTCGCTATAGCAGGCTTCCGGTAAATAGTTCCAGTCACTGTCTGCAAATTGCATGAAATGCTGAACCATCTGGATTCCTCCATCTGCTTCGTAATGGCCGGACCATGGGTCAAAGGCTCCAATCAACTGCTTAGGGCTATAGGCACTTCCCTCATAAAAGGCTCCAATGGCAGGCTGAAATAAAAGCTCTGTCATGTGGCTGGGGTAGCCGCTGCTATTTTTATAGGCATAGGCTGATATAAAGCGCTCTGCCATAGCTGCAATGCTTGCAGAACCGCCCACGCCTCCCCGGGCGGGATCTACATTGGCTCTGTAATAAGCATTGATCATAGGAGCTGTAGACTCGCCATACCAGACCTCTTTTCCGTATTCCTGGTTTAGTTTCGTTAAGTCTGGGCTTCCCATCCAGATCTGATAGTGATCGGATATGACATCTACCAAGTCTCTTAGCTCTGCGTCTTTCATCAGATAATCTACGGTTGTACTCATGCCACGGTATAAATCCGCCGCTACGATTTTTATTTCCCTGTAATCGAAGGCTCCGACTCCGTTGACACCATCTTCGTTAAACCGCTTTGCACAATATTTGATCCAGGCAAAATCATCGGGATAATCTTTTCTTCTTTCATTTTGTCCCGGGCTTACTTCTGTGATTTTATAGCCGTAGGTTTCGTATACCGCATCAATGGTTTTGCGGTACCACTGGTATCTGGCTTCATACTTTGGCTTGTCATATTCCTCGTATCCAATGCCTTCCTGTGTCCATCTTGGCTCTCCCCATCGTAGTATTTCTACTGAGATGTCGGGGTTGATGGTTTTTGCGTCGGCGGCAAACACAAAGCCAGCGCCACGTTTTACATTGGGAGACTCGTCAGGGGAACGCATGGTGGCTGGTTCAGTTCCTGATGATGAGTTTACGTCGGCACCCATTTCTATTTTTACATGGTTTAAGCCGGCGCCTTTTTCTTTGTCAAAAAGGAGAGTCATCATTTCCCAGTATTTATCTTCGTGGAGGGCTTTGTAGTCCATTAAGAGTCTGGAGGTGTTATTGCACGTTACGGAACCGAAGCCACCGAAGGTATTGGCTTTGTCGATTTGGGTTCCGTCCAGGGTGACTGGGATGTGGCTGTCTATTGGAAGGTCCTTATCTGTTTTGATGATGGTGAAGCCGGAAAGGACGGCTTCCTGGGTGCTTGTAGAGCTTTTTTGAAAGGATAAGGTGACTTCCTGGCTGGCTGTTATGGTGAAGCTTCCTTGGGCTGTATCTGTATTTCTGCCGTTTCCTAATTCGGCAGTGTCAAGGAGATCGGTTTTCGTTTGGCCGTCTTTATCTTTGTAGGTGATTTTCATGTCTACCGATCGCTGCAATGCCCACCATTCGGCAAATTCTCCGGATACAAGATAGGTTCCCGGGTCTAGAGGGAGCTTGTAGGTGATTGCTTTGCCTGCTTTGGCGTAATAGCCTGTTTTTCCTTTGGTATCTTTTAGGGGGGTGTATTCGCCCTTGGCAGACATGTCTGTGTTAAGTACGCTGGTGTATCCCCAGGAACCGGCGGTGTAGGCCTGGTCGGGGACTGTGTTCTTTAGGGTTGACGTGTTTCCATTTTCTTTGAAGCGTTTGTAATCTGCTGAGGAATCTGGTGATGGTATGTTGGAATCTACCAGATATATTACTTGCTCAGGCACTGCTAGAATGGATGCCTTCTCCTGTTGTCCATTCTCTTTTATGGTGCCGGTTACGTTTACTGTGCTTCCTGCGTTGTTAAAGGATCCGTTGTTGTTGATCTCCCAGGAGATTTCTTTAGGCGTTTGGATGGATGCCCCTTCTGCTACACAGTTTACAATGGAGGGCAGTTGTTCGATGGAAGATGCCTTGGTGGGTATCTCTCCTGCCTGAATTGTATACTGGGCTGCATATCCTTCCAGTAATCCGGTTCCCGGGAAGCCAGTTGCTACCATTCCGGTGCTGAGTAGCAGGCAGATGGACTTACGGGCTAATTTTTTAATTCCCAATTTTCGTTCCTCCCCAATGTTGATTTGATAAATTGGATTTGAGCTCATTTTTTTGATTTGGTGGTTTGTGATGTACAAGTCAAGGTTTTGTACTATTTTTGATTCATTTAGCTTTGTGTTATGTTTTTATAAATGAGCTTGTTGCAAAATTTATTACAGGATAATCTATGTGTTAGTGGACTTTTAGATTTCAGAGAGTATATAATCCCTTCTCCTGCAATTTATCTGTATATATTAATTGCCTCCTTTCTTGTCATATATTATTTTATTTTATCAGTACATTAGGGTATTTTACATGTAATTAATTACGAGGACCAGAGAAATACTGGTGAATTTTTACAGGATTTTAAAGTGAGACTTAATCAGAATGTTTTTATATGCATTTTTTATTTATTTCTTGTAATTTATTATAAATAGTTTTCTAAAAAGTAAGTGTCAAATAAGTTGGTGTATGGAAAAACAGACAGCCTTTGTTTATAATTAAGGCTGTCTGTTAACGGCAAAGTTTTTGAATCATAGGATCCCATGGCATATATTCTTCCAGGTATTCTGGATATTCAAGTAATGAAGTTCTGGGAATATCGCTGAGAATGAACTTTATGTACTTCTATGGATTTAATCCATTGGCTTTGGCTGTTTCAATTAAAGTATAGATCCTCGCACTTGCTTCTACTCCTTTGTGACTTCCTGAGAATAGCCAGTTCTTCCGGCCAATTTTTAAATGGACGGTTGATATTCTCTGCCAAATTGTTTGATATGCTGCAGTTGCCATCAAGAAGATAATTCATCAGTCATTCTTTTTGGTTATTCGCATACTGAAAGGCTTTGCCCAGTCTGGAACTCGCAAGGACTTTCGATGAGGCCTCTTTTACTCCCGACAAAAAAGCATCAAGTACATGCTTTTCCTGTACCAGACGCTGTTCCTTCCGTCCTGCTGGGGATAGAACTTCCAGTTTTTTCTCAATCTCAAAAAGCTGATTGATATATCTGACTGCCTGGGCTGGAATGGTTGCTTCCGGGCTATCGACCTCCTTGGGAAATGCTTCAATAAGATATCTCCTCAGATGAGTCCAGCAGATGCACCGGGTAATACCGGATACTTTTTCATAACCTTTGTAAGCATCGGTATGAATGAATCCATGGCATCCCTTTAAATATTTCTGGGGATATGTTCCGCTCCACCCTGGCTGATAAACAAACTGGCGGACTGGTCGCCCGAAGTTTTTGATAGAGCAGTACACCCACATATAAGAATCCGTTGTATTTTTTCAATCCGGTTCATTCATGACCTGTACCGGCGTTTCATCGATGTGAAGGTATTGCTGCTCTAACAGTTTTTATGAAGAAGACCAACCACCGGCGAAAGCCAGTCCCGGTAACTGTTAAGGATCCAGTTTGACATTGTTGCAAGGCTTAAGGCTACTCCCAGGTTTCCCCATTCCTTTTCCTGACGATATAAAGGAACAGCCAACTCATACTTTTGATGAATAACCCATGCAACCGCTCCGGAGGAAGCATAGGACTGCTGGATGACCGGATAAGGCATTGGGTATTTCTCCATATATTCTTTTCCTTCTTTACGGCACATTCTGCATTCAAAGGTCTCACGGCAATAATCTATGACACGCACGCTAGCAGGAATGAATTCAATCTCTGTACGGACGAATTCTTCCCCAACAGATACAAGGGGAGTGCCGCAAGTCTCACAGAAACGGTTTTCTTCCGCAAGCGTGCAGAGTTTCTTTTCATGAGGGAGATCCTTTAACAGTCCTTCCTTTTGCCCTTTATGCTTCCGTTGGCGATAGGAGGCAACGTCTTTTAAATCTTGTTCTGCAGCCTTCGAATCTGCTGAAGCCTCCGCTTCATCAAAAAGAGACATCTGTCCCTCGAGTCCGAGAGATGATGTCTGCTCCGTAGTCCTGACATAAAGCTTTCTGGTAAGCGCCTAATCTAAGGGTGGATTTTAAATTGCACCGTTTTTCTTTATAATTGTTATCAGGAAATGCGAGCGTTTTACTCTAAGCCTTTGCGAGAATGCAAGCATTTTACTCTATTTCGGAGACTAGCAATTATGAGATCAAAACGAATTTCTGCCGATGAGCAGTTTCTGCTCATCATGGAGTGCCGACAAAGCGGCCTCTCCGACTATCAATGGTGCCAAATGAATGATATTAATCCAGGCACCTTTTATAACTGGATCAGTAGACTTCGTAAGCGTGGAATGGTGATCCCCATGTTAGATGATCAAGGAAAGAAAACATCTGCTCCTTTGCAGGAAGTGGTAAAGGTTAACTTAATGCCGGATTCGGCATCAATGCCTGCTCCTTTGCAAGTAGAGCAAAATACTTGCATTGTTCCGGATCTTGCTACCAAAGAATTGCCTACGGTTGAAATTCTGATTGGCAATGCAACAATCCGCTTCTTTAATAACACAGATAAAAACCTGATCGAAACTACTCTCAAATGCATGGGAGGTGTTATGTTGTGCTAGGTGATATTTCCACAGCAATCAACATCTATATCATTACAGGCTATACGGATATGCGTAAGTCCATAGATGGACTCTACGCCATCATTCTAGACCAGTTGAAAGCGGAACCGGATGCCAGATCAATTTATCTATTCTGTGGCAGACGATGTGACCGAATCAAGGTTCTGCTCCGAGAGCCTGATGGAATGGTTCTTCTCTATAAACGGCTTGACGTTGTTCAAGGCAAGTATCGATGGCCAAGAAATAGCAATGAGGCAAAAAATATTACCTGGCAACAATTCGACTGGCTTATGACGGGGCTTGAAATCGAGCAGCCAAAAGCTCTTAAAACCGGCTGAAACCCTTGATTTTACTGGCTTTTTCGCTCTTTTTATGGTATACTTTTTATAGTAAACTAAGGAGCAAAAACGTGGCCAACAGTAGTAAAGATATCCAGCTCATTGAGCTTAAAGATATGATTTCACAACTAAATACTACGATCAAAACACTTGCGGAAGCATTGAATAAACAGCAGGCTGAAAATGATAATCTTAAGTCTGAACTGGCTTGGTTTCGCCAGAAGTATTTTGGTGCTTCCAGTGAACGCCGCGTGGATGACGTCGCAGGTCAATTGAACCTTTTTGACAATCTTACAGAGGACGAAAAACCGGTGGAACTAATCGAACCGGAAGTTATCCCCGCTCCAAAGAAATCTCGAAAAAAGAAACCTACTTTAGCAGAACAATTTAAGGATATTCCAACCAGACAGCTAAATGTAGATACACTGACCAAAGAGGAAAAAACATGTCCAATCTGTGGAACCCAAATGATTCCGATTGGAACAGAACTGATCCGAAGCGAAATCGTTTATACTCCGCCAAAGCTGGAGCGTATCGAATACATGGCAACCACGTATTCATGTCCAGAGTGCAAGGATACGGAGGAGCCACAGTTTATAAAGGATAATGGAACGCCTGCATTGATTCCCGGAAGTTATGTTTCAGAATCCCTGCTGGCATATATCATTTATCGAAAGTACGGATTGTACATCCCTCTTTATCGTCAGGAGCAGGATTTCCAGCAGATGAACGCTCCAATAGGACGAACATCTATGGCACACTGGATTATTATAGTTGGCATTGAATATATAACGCCGCTGTATGATTACTTTCATAGGGAACTGCTAAAACGCAGATTCCTTATGATGGACGAGACACCAATCCAGGTATTAAAAGAGGAAGACCGGCGGGCACAGACAAAATCTTATTTATGGGTTGTCCGAACTGGTGAAGATGGATTAAATCCTATCGTCCTCTATAATTACACGCCCACAAGAGCAGGAGAAAATATCAAACAATTCCTAAAGGGTATGGAACCTGGATTTTATCTAATGACAGATGCATACAAGGGCTACAACAAGGTGAATGAAGCCAGGCGTTGTTGTTGCTTTGCACATATCAGGAGATATCTATTGGAGGCTATCCCAAAAGGCCATGAGAAGGATTACAGTCATCCGGCAGTACAGGGAGTCTTGTATTGTAATAAGTTGTTCGAGTATGAACGGGTCTATAAGGAAAAAGGACTCTCATACAAACAGATAGGCAATCGTCGCCTCAAAGACCAAAGACCAGTCGTTGAGGGCTTCTTGGCGTGGGCAAACCAAGTCAATCCCGGAGATAATGCCAAACTTAAGAAAGCAATCACATATATTAAAAACCGTCGAGACTTTCTTATGACATATCTGGAAGATGGCCGGTGCAGCTTAAGCAACAACCTTAGCGAAAATTCAATCCGTCCAGTAACTATAGGCCGGAAAAACTGGCTCTTTTCAGACACTCCGGAAGGAGCGACAGCCAATTCGCTCTATCTCACTATCATAGAGATGGCAAAGGCGTATGACTTAAATCTATATGAATATCTGAAGTTCTTGCTAGAGAATCGTCCCAGCAAGGGCATGTCAGATGATGAGATAGCAAAACTTGCGCCTTGGGATAAAACAGTCCAAGAACTTTGCAAGAACAAAATGGAGTAAAATGCTTTCATTTCCGAATCCTAGCAATAGGATCCGGAAATTATTTATGAGTCATACCCCGAAACTATGCGCTTACGCTTTCTGGTCAGAAAAGCAACCTTTTCATGAAGAAGAAGGTTCTCTTTTTCTAACTCAACGATGCGGTTTTCGAAATTTTCAGGCTGATCGTTATGCTCCATTTAATGACGGTTCCTTTGTTTATTAACTGTCATAATTATGCCATAAGGATACGGTAAAATCCAGTAAATACGGCATTTGAGGATACTTTATATAATCCTTTCCGGCTAAGATTTCTTCACTGCTTTGGGCTGGTTCATGGACAGGCCTTCCATAAGCCACCGAAACTCCTGTCCTGAAATCAGTCGTACTTCAGCCAGTGTCCTTGGCACTGGAACGTTCCATTCTCAAGCCTCTTATAAAGTGAAACAAAGCCATCACCTTCCCAGAAGAGAGCTTTGATGCGGTTCCATTTGCGTCCACAGAACAAAAACAGGCTGTTGGAAAAAGAATCAAATCTGAAGTTTTGCTGTACAATGGCGGATAGCCCATCAATGGATTTGCGCATATCCGTATAACCTCAGGCAAGATAGATGTGTTCTGCCTTTGAAATATCGCCTAACATAGATGCCTGATGGTACCGAAGGGTATTTTCGATTGCTTCCTGGTCCGCACCATTCTGGATTTCCAGAGTTGAATTTCCAAGCCTAATAATGACAGCCGTTGATGAGCTGAACTTGGCATTTGTATGAGGAACTTCAGCAAACATAAAGGGCTGGAAAGAAACATTTGAAACTTTAGGTTTTCTTTTAGCAGGAATTGCATCAAACGCTTCGTGCTTGATCTTGCGAAGCCAGTAATAATAGGACTTTATACTGACATCATGAGCGGTGCACCAATCAGACACTTTCTGAGTGCTTGCCCTGCATTCCCCAATCCGTTCAATTCAAAGACTGAGTTTCCGGGAATCAGTTGCTACGGTTAAGTAATCCATAGATAAATCTCCAATCCCTTAAGGTACTTAAGTTCCTTAAGACTTTTAGAATTAGAGACATTATATCACAATTAAAAGTTAAAAAATATTCAAGGACATATTTGACGCTTACTGCTCTACAATTATATATTTAGAATATAAAAACTTGAGTTTTCCTTCATAACTACTAAAACCAATGAATCCATAGTAAAAGTCTTGTTCAAAAAATCTTTTATCTCAGAAACTTTTAATTGATTCATTTATAAACAACAAACAAAAGTTTAATTATTAGTATAAGTTTCTTGAAGATAATTATGATTTTGATATAATATATATAAATATTTATATTTAGTATAAAATATTATTGATTGGAGCTTTTATGATAAGTATAATTATGCCTGCATACAATGCCGAACGCTACATTGAAGAATCTATTAAATCCGTTTTATCACAGACCTATATTGATTGGGAACTAATTATCGTAGATGATTGCTCTCAGGATCAGACCCCCCTTATTTGTGAAAACTATACGGCGCATTATAAAAATATCCACTACTTTAGAAACCAATCTAATAAGGGAGTTGCAGAGTCTCGAAATCGAGGTGTAGCACTCTCTCAAGGCGATTGGATTGCTTTTATTGACAGTGATGATTGTTGGCATTCACAAAAACTAGAACTACAATTGGCGCTTGCGGTAGAAAAACAAGCTCTTTTTATATTTACAGGATCGTCATTTATAAACGATAACAGCGAATCTTTGGATTATTATCTATCAGTTCCATCAGTAATTTATTATAAAGAGCTACTTAAACAGAATGTAATATCCTGTTCCTCTGTTCTTATTTATAAAAAATTATTGCTCTGTTATCCTATGGAAAATGGCTCAAGGATGCATGAAGACTTCGCAGCTTGGTTAAAAGTATTGAAAAACGAAAAAATAGGTGCCTTTGGTATCAATCAACCACTATTGATATATCGCATTAGCTCTACGTCAAAATCTGGCAATAAAATTAAAGCAGGGATTATGACCTACCGCGTTTATCGCCATATAGGTGTTTCCATCATCCCTGCAATCTATTATTGGATATGCTATTTCTTCCTTAGTCTTAACAAATATAAACATCTAGTAAAACGTAACTAAAATTGTATAATTATGGCTGAATATCCTTCAAAACAACTTCTAAAGCCCGATTTATGGTGAAGTGGTTATTAATAAAGCTTCTTGAACAACTCATCAGCCTTAATAAAGCATCGTCATCTCCATACAAAGAAATTACTTTATCCGCAAAACTAGCGTCCGCTTCAGCAACAGCAAAGGCTCCCTCTTCCAGGCTTAATCCTTCTGCACCTATTTGCGTAGTAATCATTGGACTTTGATTATAAACACTTTCCACTACTTTTCCTTTAACACCCGCTCCATAGCGAAGAGGAACTACAACCAGACGACATTCACTATATATCTCTTTCAAACGTTCATCAGACACAAAGCCAAGTAGATGAATATGATCATTTGCTATAGACTTAATCTCATCAGTTGGATTTGCTCCTACAATATTCCAAATAATATCTGGATATACCTTCTGAATTCTTGGGAAAATATCTTTAGCAAACCACAAAACTGCATCAATATTAGGGGGATGTCCAAATCCCCCTACAAAAAGAAGATTTTTTCGTCCTTCCAAATCAGGGGCATTATTTTCATCTAAAGCCTCATATGTAAAAATCGGAATATTGCGCAATGGTTTTTCCGGAAATTCCTTCTTTAATACCTTATACTCATAATTTCCAACTACGTAAACTACATCTGCTTTCCTTATTAGCTCAAACTCTATGTTTTTCCATTTTTTCGATGACTCGAGATAAGCCTCATCATGGCTCACCTCGTACTGACGATATTCTCTCAAATAATGCAAATCATGACCAAAATAAATTATTTTGCCTTTTGCATATTTTTTTAGTAAATCCATATATTTTACAGCAATATGAGGACGATTCACATATATATAATCATAATATCGCACATTTTCTTTTAACCAGTACTTGCAGTATTTAAAATAGTAGTTACCATATAATACTTCTATTCCTGACTGCTCCAATTCCCGAGTATATGGCTGTTGAGGAAAATAATCATCTGGCATAAATGTAACTTTTAATCCCAACTGTGAAAAAATTTGAGTATACATAAATACATTTCTAGCGCCTGCATCCTTATCATACCATGGCACTCTATGATCTATAACGAGAATACGTTTTTTCATTTGACTTCGATCACGAGTCAGAAATGGGTCTTGTCCATTTGGCAAATGCTCTTTTTCAAGGACTTCTTTCCACTTTTCATAGAACTTCTTTTGATTTTCCATTTGATAGGCCTTTAATCCAGTAGAGACATCAGTACCATTGGAAACCCCCTCAAAATGTACCACTACTGAGAGGGGTTGATATACTACCCGATATCCTGCTTTTCTTATGGAAAAAGCAAGGTCACTGTCTTCATAATAAGCTGGAGCAAATCGTTCATCAAATCCACCTAACTGTTTCCATAGTTCACTGCGCACCATTATAGATGCGCCAGAGATATAATCAACATCTTTTACATAATTATATTCTGGAAGGGCAGGATTATTGCCATGACCGTAATTCCAAGCACTACCATCCCTCCATAAAATTCCACCAGCTTCCTGAAGCCTCCCATCAGAATATACCAAACGAGAACCCGTCAAACCAATATCCGGATTTTCTTCCATCAACTGCACCATCGGTGCCAGCCAACCTGGTTGAACCTGAGTATCGTTATTTAAAAACAGATAATACTTTCCTCTTGCGAATTGGGCTGAATGATTACAGTTTTTCAAAAAACGTAAGTTTTTATTTGATCGAACTATACGTATATTCTTCACAATTTTTTCAATTTGTAAAGTCAGATCTGTTGAGCAATCATCAGCCAAGATAACTTCATAAGTGATTTCTTCCGAATGTTTTGCAATTGCTCTTAAGCAACTATACGTATAGGCAAACTGATTATATACGGGTATGATGATTGATACAATTGGCGCTTCTGTCTTAGGTAATACAATTGGTGGGTATGCTGCTATATCGTTAGCCTGAATATCTTTAGTAACACGCAAATTTAACTTTAAATCAGCTCCCATTAATAACCGTTCATCTAGTATTCTGGATACACCATTTAACCCATCATGTCGCAAATAATAAAGTACTCTGATGATCTTCGATGGTTTCATATAATGCAGTGACTGGCGAGGGTGACGAATCAACTGGCCTATCATATTCCAAAAAACACTACTCATAATTATAACCTTTCTAATATTTTCTGATGATCATATTTAAAAACAAACACACTTCTTTAAACAGAACAAGATTATGGTGAGGTTCTTTCATATTATTTAACTGGTACAGCTAAATGTCCAACAGTTTAGCAATTGCTTTGTTAAAAAATGATAGCTTAATTAAAGTAACAAGAATAAATTATACGCCTAAGTGGTTTTAACCTGCCTTCAGTAAAGTTATATTGAATAAATACTCAACAGATAGTTATGTAAGTCATTTATTTCAAACTACTTGTTCTTATAAAGAGCCTCCATCGTAATAGTGTTTGTTTACAGCGCTACCAATTTTTAATAATCTGTTAGCTCTATCGTTTAAGTAAATAACGAATAGAGCAAACATTATATTCTTCTCTAACTCTATTTCTTAAAACTAAGGTTTTAGTTATTTATCTAAAATACTTCATTTACCTTCGCAGATTAGGCGCCACCTCACCAACCATCAGCTGGCGCCTAATTTGGTCTGCAGAAACATAGAATTTTGTTTCTTCTCTCAAAAACTTGACCAAGCTTCCCCAATATTACATTGCCATATTATCCTGTTTAGTATAACTAATTGTTCTAAATTCTCAGGATGTAGGGGTGCAATTATTGGGGTTGGTCCAAGTGTCTTCGCCCTAACACGCTATAAGATCCTTTATCCTCCTCCCTTGATTCTGGATATCCCACCTGAGGTTCCGAAAAATATCTTTCAATTTCAGTATTCTATGATCTCAAAATACAAACCATCTGGGAGGTTTCTATAACACGTATTTTCTACAGTGATTCTTGTACAAGCGCCATTACTAAGCATAAATCTACAACAAGATATTTCATTATAAACAAGTCCACCCTGCTTATTAGTTAACTAACAAAAACACCCATTAACACCTCCTTGTAAATAATTAATGCATTATAAGCGATTAGTGGAAGTATTCTATTTCTTATCAATAAATGTTCTACTGGAGATGTTTTTTATTTCTACTAAATGCAGACTAAAGATTTTTATATGAAATTTTATTTTTATTCTGTAAATTTGTTGATGAAGCATACAACTGTCAGCTCTTTCTGTAAGAAAGGAGCTTAACCATCACTCTCTTTTTGGATTTGTTGTAAATTATATTTGATTTGAGATATTTCCTCAAATATATCAAACTTATCTTGCTCGTAATTAAATTTTGTAACGGGTCTTTCCAAATTTTCGTTATATTGAGCAACAGCAATAAAATTAGGGGTTACAATGTTAACCTCCTCCTCCTGTTCAAAAAATGTTGTCATCATAGCACGAAACGTTTTTAAATACCAGTTTGATTTATCTGAAAAAACGTTTAAATCAGAAACTAATATATCATTAAATCCCAGATTATTTAGTGCATACGAAAGACTGCTTGGAGTAAAGATTGTCTTATGAGTATAATCTATATATCTATAATACATTGAAACTGGAGAAATTGCATTTGGGGTAACCATCAATAACTTTCCATTTTTATTTAGTGAATTTTTACATTGAAGCATTAATTGTGAAAATTCTTCATTACTTAAATGCTCTATAAAATCTATAGCATATATAAAATCATATTTCTCTCTATTTGTTTCAAAAAATTTAAGAGCATTAATTTTTTTAGCATTTAAATTAAAACCTCTCGCTACATTCACTAAGTCTTCATCGATATCAATACCTGTAAGATTATTATATCCTTTATCACGAAGAGTTAATAACGCCATTCCGTTAGAGCAAGCCATTTCGAGTATATTGGAGTCCTTATTGTCCGGTAAGTGATCTTCAATTATTTTCGTAAAATATTCGTGCATATGTTTTATATAATCTTCATTTGTATGATCATGCCACTTTGAATAATATTCATAATAACTCATTTTTTTAAAACTCCTTTCATGTATTTTAATATTTTGTACAAATATGGTCTTTCTTTTATTCGCCATTTTATAGCATTCTTAAACCTACTTCTATCATAAAAAACGTAGAAAATCGCCTTGGAAATTTTATTTTTATTTGACAAAAACTTCTCAATCGTATAGTTATGTTCGTGATTATTTTGACTATTAGTAAGCATATTATGAGTATTTAGTTCTACATCCCATAAATCATTTAATGATTTATTTTTGTTAATATTAGAATTTTCATCGTTAAATCCGCAATAATTAAAAACAATACGATCATTAAAGCATGGTTTTGCCAAAAAATTCTCCAACACTATGCTTGCATCAGTATTTCTTACATACATATTAGGTAAATAATCCCCAAAAAGAGACAAAAAGTCTTCTGCAAATCTTAAAGCAGATCCCTGAATAACATTTGCTACACAACTCTCATAATAATTCCAGTCAGAGTTTTCAAAAGTTGGGCATACTTTATTATTTAACATCTCATATCCAGAGCAAGATGGGTCTGTTTTTGATACAAAGAATTCTCTTATATGTCCAGTTATAGCCGGTTTATAATCATAATAAGTTTTTAATTTTATATTATGTATTCTAGAATGATAATTAGCTTTTTCATAATTAGTATGTATCAAATATGAATCAACTAAATTATTATTATTCGCTAGTAACTGTAATGCTGTGCCATTATAGCCTATATCAAACATAGCATCATGCTTACCTATATTTTCCGCAAAATATTCATTTGTTATTTTATATGTCCTATTTAATAAAGATACATCTATATTAATATCATCTAGTAAATCAATAAAACTATTAAAATCAGCTAAATCAACAAATTTACGGTCTGAAGCAAATTTATTTTTTTGAAGAACGTCTTTTGTTTCTTCGGAGATTTCCTGACAACATATGTTTTTCAGAAAGCTTTCTGGTGTAAGAGAAGTTATTATTAAAAAATCTTGGATATGCTTAAAATTATCTTTATTAATTGCTATTAAAGGTAAAAGAGCTTTTCTAGAAATATACAAGTAATTGGAAGGAGGCAAATTATTCATATTTCTTCTAATTAAATCATAGACCTGTTTATATATAAATCCATCTCTTGACACAAAGTGTATCCTTCCATAATTTTCATTAGATAAATCATTTGCAATCCACTTAATCACTGACAAAACATGCATCCCCAAAGCGTAATATCCTATTATATCAGGATCTGCATTGAAATTTGTAGATTCATCAAAGGACTTATAACCATTATCAAAAATTTCATTTGCAACAACTCCTAACATACATCTAAGCATAAAGAAATCAAGTGCATGCACGAAATCAACTTTATTCCCCATATGACAAATAAACTCTTGTGCACTATTTCCTGTGATTTTATCAGGTATTTGGTTAAACAATCGTTCAATTGTTTTTGGAAAAAAGTAACTATCAATATTGAACCTTTTAGGCATTTCAATATCACTTTGCCAAGTATCACCAATATGTAAAATTGCCGAAGGTGAAATATTTAAATCTTTTAAAACATAATCATACATATTTCCCGTACTTTTTGTTAATCCAGTTTCAGATGAGACATATAATCTAATATAACCAGAATATCCGTTTTTACTCAGTATCTTACTAATAATTTCCGATGACAAATACATATCAGATACTATTATTATTTTTTTTCCTAAACTTAGTGCCATTTCGTATAATTCTTTAACACTTCTCCTATATTTACATAGTTCTAATTCAAGCGATATTTCACGTAACTTGAGAAGTTCTATGATTTTAGCATCAACATTATATTCTTTAGATAACTGGTTATATATATCATTTAAATTTACTTCTTCGCCACTCTTATTAATTTTGCGTGCAATAGATTCTGAATGTATTCGCATCATATCGAACTTATGATAAGAAGGCTTACCAGTTAACGAAAAATAGTATTCATTCATTAAAGTAAATAAATCACTTGGTTTATAAAATGGCCTAACAACAAGCGTGTCAAATACATCAAAACTTATATAATTGTATTTTTCGTTGTTTATCATACTACGTAAGAGTTCTAAGCGATCATCCCATCTGCAATGATGAGAGTCGGCTAAAATTGGTGTTTTTATTTGATGAATTTTATCAAGAGATACTCCAATATTTTCAGAAAAATCATTCAATAAGTTTAAATTTTGGGGGCTATTATAATAAATATTTGAATACCAACTTTTTAAATACAATACTTTCCAAGCATCAAAATTATTTCCATATTTAATATATAAGCCTTTTTCTTGTAGAAAATCCTCTACAAATCTGAAAACATAGGTAATATCGGTCAAATTTTTTATGATTTTCTTTTTGTTCAAATTTGTTCCTGTAGATGCATCTCCTCTACTTACATAAAAAATACCATCATAATCAATTGCAGTAATTTTTTTAGCATAATACATAATAACACTACTAAAAATTAAGTCCTCGGTCATTATAATATGAGTGTCTACTCTTTCAAAATATGGTCTTGACTTTTCAAAAATTTCTCTTTTATATAGTTTATTCCAGACAACATGCCAAAAATAAAATTGACCTTCTTGTTTATAAAAACAATCTAAAATCTCACTATTTTCAAGATGCAGCCGCCCCGAAGGATTATTCGCATTACATATTAACTTTTCATTTTTATCTTCAAAGTCTAACACCATTTTTGATATAACTACATCAGAGCCTGTTTCCTCTAATCGTTTTACCAAAAGACGGTAGAAATCAATTCCTATATAATCATCGCTATCAAGAAATGATATATAATCTCCTGTAGATACATCATAGCCTTCTATTCTAGCCCTAAACAAACCTAGATTTTCAACATTATTTACTACTTTAATTCTGTCATCTAATTGAGTATATTTACTTATAATAGTTGCTGAATTGTCAGGTGATTTATCATTGACAATTATAACCTCCAGATTTTTATATGTTTGACCAAGAACAGAGTCAAGGCATCTTGCTAAATATTTCTCTGTTCCATAAACAGGAATGATTATTGAGACTTTTTTTTCTTGATTCATTTTATACACCTCATATTTTTTTTATATCAAAAGACGTTATTGGATTATTTATCAAAGCATGTATTGTTTTTCTAGGACTAATGGCTTCAATATTTATAACATTTTGAAGCCAACATTGAATTGTATGCTGAAATTCATGATGACCTTCACCTATTCCGAGTGTAATGAAGTAGTGCTGTGGTTTTACTTCTGGCCATATTAATTCCATTTGACATTTATAATCACCTGTACTACTTATTTCTATTGGCGTTTTAATAGACGTAATAGTATTTTCTCCTATAATACTATTGCCAAATTTATCATTGCATAGATAACCAAATATGAGGTTCTTAGATGGCCTTGAGGCATATATATTAAAGGATAAACTTAACTTATCTCCCGCTTCGATAAAACCCTTATAACTCTCCCCGTTAACAAGAAATTTATAAGATCTAATGATAAATTCCTTAGCACCACCTAGATGTTCTTCTTCAATATTTATTTCATCCAAAGCACTTGAACTATCTTTAATATCTTCATCTTTATTAGTCACAGCAAATACTTCTGAATGCATTATTTTTGTATACATCTCAATTCCATCTAAAGTATTGCCGATAAAAATTATTTTTCCATTTTCCATAACAATTACTTTATTTGCCATGGCTGTTACTGCATTCATATCATGGGATACTAATATTCTTGTAGTTCCCTCCATCTTTTCTTTCATATAAATATTACACTTTTGCTGAAAAAAAATATCACCTACCGATAACGCTTCATCAATTATAAGAATGTCTGGATCCACATTTATTGCTACAGCAAAAGCCAGTCTTGCAAACATTCCACTTGAATATGTTTTTACAGGCTGGTTTATAAAATTTCCTATATCCGCAAACTCTATAATCTTTTCTTTTTTTTCATCAGCTGCAATTTTATCATAGTCATATATTGCCATAGATAAATCAATATTTTCTATTCCTGTATACTCCATGTTGAATCCAGCACCAAGCTCTAATAATGCAGCCAATTTACCATCTACTTTTATCTCACCCTCTGTTTGTTTTAGTACTCCTGTTATCATTTTAAGTAGAGTGGATTTTCCAGAACCGTTTTTTCCCAAAATTGCCCAACATTCACCCTTAGGAATAGAAAATGAGATATTTTCTGTAGCATAAAAATCACGGCAGTACGATTTTTTAAAAGGATTTATTAATTCAAGCAATCGATCGATGGGTTTATTATATAATTTATAAACTTTTGTTACATTTGTAACTTCAATTGAATATTCCATATTAATTCCTCACAATAAGTCTGCAAAATGTTTATTGGCATTTTTATATAAAACAATAGATATTATACTTAAAATAATTGTAACTGACCAAAAATACAAAGTATATCTAGAGTTTTCCCAAAACCATACATGGTAAATAAAACTGTTTCTATACCCTTCAATAATATAATACATAGGATTATATTTAAGCAATCTGATAACAGATAAACTCATTGTGTTTGATATCCACGCAACAGGTAACGTCCAAAACATCAACTGCATAATTATACCAATTAAAGTCGTCATATCTTTTAAAAATACTGCTAATGTGGAAAAGATATAACTTAGAGCTATTGTATATATTATCATTGCAAACATATAATATATCAATTGTATGTTGTATATAGAAAATTCAATACCTTGAGAATACACTAATATAAAAGAAATGGATACGAAAAAAATATGTATATAAAAACCTGAAATCACTTTAATTAAAGGAAGTATACTCTTAGGAAAAATAACTTTTTTTATTAAATAATTATATTGCCAAAATGTATTTGTAGCGCTTATTAATGTTTCTGAAAAATAGGACCATGCACTATATCCACATACAAACCACACAATATAAGGTATATTACCTACAGGTTGCGATCTTAATCCTTTAGAAAAAACAAACCAAAATATAGCAACTGTTATAGTAGGTTGAAAAAAAGCCCAAAATATACCTAACGTATGTCCTGAATATCTTTGGAATAAATCATCTTTAGATAATTTTATTATCTTTCTTTTATGTCTTAATATAGTATTTAATCTATTATCCATTAATAATACCTTGCACCTTTCATTACTAAATCATCTATCTCTATTTAACACCCAATCTTGCAACTTTTCATCAAAAACCCAATTACCATCCATACAATAATCATCATTAACCGAAAAGATACCTTGCAAATCGCTATCTAATAATCCTTCTCGAAGTATTTCGCTAAAAATTTTTTCAGCAAGCTCTTTATCAAATCTTGCATTTATATCTTTTAATAAATTACCCATTGTCTCAACGTAATAGTATATACTCTCTTGTATTTTCTCTGTTTTAATAGTATATCTTTTCTTTTCTTGCTTTAAAAGTGCTTTTATCTGACCTTGCTCTTCGTAAAATTTTATAACCTGACCATGCGGCGCAGCAGTTACAGATTCGAAAAAAAGCTGTGTACTTCTAAAAAATCTATTATAATTATATAAACTACGATAGGTCCCATCAAGTTTTTCAGGTTTCATAGTATATCTTGATACCATATAACAACCATCTAATTTCTTTTGTAGTATTTTCATAAGATAATACTGTATTGTGCCAGAATATCCAACATCAACTAAAGTAATCCTATCCCAATTTACATCGTCACCAATTGTCTGAGATATATACTTTAGATACATTTTCTTTTCTTGCTTAGCATTTTTTAAGATTTCAGGAACATAATCTAAGAGTATTCTCATGACTTTGCTAATATCACCTGGAAGAGTAACATCGATATCTACATTTAAATTTACATTTTCCAAACCAACACGCTCCTTTAGCAATGTAGAAAGCTTACCGGAGTATTTTGTTTCAAAAAGTTGCTTGAAATCTTCATAGCATTCTATCTGTGCTAAAGATGTTGCTCTTCGCGATGTAAGGAAATACGTGTGTTTGCGTTCATGCTTATTAAATGCATGGCAGTATTTTTCATACAATTTTTCCAAAAAAAACCCTTCTCGTGATAAGAATAAAAACTCGGTATCAAAACAACTAGTTTTATGAAGAAAATCTATATATTTTAACATAATAGGAGCTAATATTCCAGAAGCCACATCCTCAATTGTGTTTAATTTACTAATACCATCTTTTGTTAATGAAAATGGTGAATTATAAAGACATTGATTAACTAAATACCCCATTGTTAGAGAGTTTTCTATAGATTTACTTGAATATCCCCTTAATTTATTGTACTGTACCGATGAAAGAAATGCTTGAGTAGAAGATAAAAGTAATATATATTCTCTTCCACGGCTTTTAAGCATTTGTCCATCAGAATGGGAGTTATCGCCAATGTGTATGGTTGAATATTTACCAAAGCGTCTCAGAAATTCATCCCATATAGCACCATTATCCTTACGTTTTTCTTTATCACAGGATACCCAAAGTTCTTCATATCCTTGATATCCACACTTCTTAAGCATATTATCAATAATCACCGCGGGAAGATACATATCACTTATCAATATAATTCTTTTACCTACTACTATCAATTGATTAAAAATATCAAGCATATCTTGTCTTGGAATGCATAACTTATACTCCAGGTCTATCTCCATCTGCTTTAATTTTTCGGCCTCTTTCACTGTAAAATCAGATACCTCTGGTAGTCTATTATATATATGATGAATGTTACAAGAATCACCCTTTTCTTCTAATGCAATTTTTTCGGCTTTTTTTCTAATAGACAAATAGTCTACCCTTCTATTATAAAGATTTAGAATTTTGCGCTCCATAAAACGAAATACATCATCTGGTTCATAGACCAATCTGCTTATTAAAGTGTCAAATATATCAAAGGTGATAATATCATATTTTTTCTGTAATAAATCACTTAAACTTCTTTTATTATATTTAAAGTAACCTTCTAAATGCTTATAATTACAATCAACTACTACGTTTTTTTTATTTGTACTATAATTATCTTCAACCACCTCTACTACAGTTTTAACACCCGTACGCTTCCAGCGATAATAGTCCACTAGCTTACGCATAGGACTTGTCATTCTCCAAAAAGTTGCATTTTTGATTGCCTCATATTTTGTTTTGTAATATAAATAGGCTTCCTCATAGTCATGGTTATCTTCAAAACTACTGATATTTGAAAATTCTTCTAGCTTTGGTAAATCACTAAAAAAATCATTGTAAAATTCCCTTTCAGACGGTGTCATTTTTTCAATATCTTCTCTATCCACGGCTGCCCTCCAATAAACTTAATTGTATTAAATAATGCATTTTTCAGCATAACAAGGTTACTTCGGAATTAAGATATATTTTATTTTTTAAGCCAGTTTTTCGCATTTTTCAGTATCAAGCATAGTGACATTATTACAACTTGCCAAGCATCAATATAATCCGAAACACCAAATTATCATCAATTTTATGTCTGAAAATATCTTTACTTTTCAATATTTTAATTCGCGAAAAAACACTTTTTTCTGCTTTCAATAAATCCGTAGCTAAAGCCACATTTTCTTTTGACATCTCCTTGCCAAATGTTGCAACAAACTCTTTAACCTGGCGGTAAATTAACCCGCGTGGCTCACTAAGCTGTTTCAAGCGATAAAAAAACAATTGCCTTTTCGTTATCATTGCTCCAAGTTTATTGTTCTGATGTTGTCTATAGCGAATATATGCACCTTTATCATAACAAACTTTCCCAAAACAACTTGCTGTCATATACAACCACCAGTCATGCATCACAATATTTTCTATGTGATTGGGCATATGTTTTATGAGAGTTTCCATAAGTTTTTGATTCCAGACAGCGGTACAACCTGTACAAATTCCTTGCACCAATGCATTTCCAAAAGATGGTCTCCTAATATCTCTCCTCACATGAACATCCATTGGCATTAAATCTTCATTTACAATAATTTTATCACTGCAATACAGTACTGGATCATCAGAATTATTCGTCTGCAACATCTTGACAGCCTTTTCTAACTTTTCCGGAAGCCATTCATCGTCTTGATCAGAAAAAGCAAAATAATCACATGTCATATCTGCATGTTTCATTAAATCAAAGAAACTATATACAACCCCAATATTTTCGCAGCCATACCAGACAATACGAGGATCCTGATGAGTATATTCTTCTAAAATTTCTGGTGTTTTATCCATTGAACCATCATCCCGAATTAGGACCTTGAAATCCTGATAAGTTTGTGCCAAAAGACTATCCAACTGCGTGCGTATGTACTTTTCACCATTATAGGTTGATAATAAAATCTGTAAGCTCATTTTACTCCTTCATTTAGGTAATATCGTTGAAGTGCAACACTTGCTCTTTCTATCCCAAATCCTGCATTCTCAACTTTACGCCATGCATCTTCACGTTTGATAATATTTACCTTCTCTCGTGCCTCTAACGCCCAAAATTCCGGGCCCTTTTTCAAAGTCAGATGCTTCGTGGTATCCAACAACTCTACTTCTTTGGTAATAGTATCAGCTAGAAAACATGGTAATCCACTGGCTTGAGCCTCAACCGCCGCCATAGGAAGCCCCTCATAAGTGGACGGAAGCCAAAACAAATCCATTGCCTGATACCAATCCTGTATATCATTTTGCTGTCCCAAGAAGAACACGTCTCCCTCAAGACCAAGAGCTTTAACCTTTTGTTGCATAGTCAATTTCAGACGCCCACTTCCAATGAGTAATAGCACACTTTTTGAGTACTGTTTCTTTAAAAAGTAAAAGCTCTCAATCAAAAAGTCATGATTTTTTTGCTTTTCAAACCTCCCTACATGACCCACCACAAGTTTGTCCTGTATACTCAAGCTAGATCTGATTTCAGCTCTTTTATCATGGTTGAATCTATATTTTTGGCAGTCAATTGCATTATAAAGCACAAACACTTTATTTTGTTGCACCATCCTTTTACCATACAAAAATTCACCTGCCGCTATGGAACATGCAATTTTGTTACTTCTCATAAGTGCTATAGGGTAGCATAATAGCTGGTTACGCCTTGCATTCAACCAATTATCTGAATACCTTGTAGTATGACTATGAATTACAAAATTACCAAAATTATGATGCTCGGCCAACTTCCAAAGGTAAAGGCTAAGATACACCTCGTGATTATGTAACCATTGATATTGTCCCTTATTCTTTTTGAAAAAAGCATTCATTTCTATCATGGCTTCTATGGAGCTTCCTGGTTTCTTCACATAATAAATACGCCCACCATATGATGCAATCTCATCAGCATAACTATCTTCACATTGGGAAAAACACAAAAAATCAAATTGAATTAATGTCCGATCAATATGACGATAATAATTCATAATAACGCTCATTACTCCACTCCAAATTGCAGGAGTCGATACAAAGTGTAATACACGGATCATATCTCCTCGCCTTTCTGTCAATGACTATACATTATTCTTTAAGCGACGGATCTTCCCATTTTCCCTCCTCAAACCCTTCAGTAGACTCTTTTATCAGCAGCACTTTTGGTGTCATAAGCATAAGTTTCATATCCAAAATAATTGAATAATTTCGAATATATGTTAGATCCAGCTTTAATTTATCATAGCTAGTTGTACAATATCTACCATATATCTGGGCGTAGCCCGTTAATCCAGCTTTTACCTTCAAGCGATATTCAAATTCCGGTATATTTTTGGTGATAATCTTTGCTAGTTCCGGTCTCTCCGGTCTTGGTCCAACCATACTCATATCACCTTTTAAAATATTAATAAGCTGTGGAAGCTCATCCATACGAGTCGCTCTAAGGAATCGTCCTACTGGCAAAATTCGAGGATCCTTCTCACCCGCTTTTACAGGTCCAGTCTCCTTTTCCGCATCTACAACCATAGTACGAAACTTTAATATCTTAAAACACTTTCCATCTTTTGTAAGCCTATCCTGTGTATAAAAAACAGGACCACGGTCATTAAACTTAATCATTGCAGCTATTATCAAAAAAAACGGGCTTGATATTATCAAAAACAGAGAAGATACAATAATATCTTCCAGCCGCTTTACAAACATCTGATCCATAGTAAGACCACCATAATTTCTAGAAAGATATAATGGCGAATCAAAAATGTTCAGTTCAGCAGACGTTCTTAAAAGAATGTCGCTAATTTTCGGCACTGCATATGTACGTATATTCTGTCCATAACACTGCTTAAGCAGACGACTACGTTCCTGCACTGCAATATCACCTATTATAACCCCATCATATTTAAGGGCTTGTTCCATCACCATTTCAATGCCCTCATTTATTGATATTTTTTCTGCTATCTCATATTTATCTTCTCGAGTATATATTCGATCCATTAGATGAAACATTGGTTTTACACCATGTACCAGCAAAAGACGTCTCCTAGGGAACATAACTGCATATAGTTTAATAAATGCCAAGGCCCATAATAAAACCACCAGCAAATCAATACAGGTCATAATTATTAATGCCGTAGGATTGTGCATTTTTTTATCAAACAATACTACTTGCACATACGAAAAGGCATTGACTATAGCTAATGAAAGCATATGAGAATATACTAGATTCCAGTATTTATAAATGCCAACCCGCAAACCGCCATAAATCCGATGTAGGAAAAGTAATAATATTACATATTCACCAAGAATCAACCAATTGCCCCGTCTCCAAAAAGCAATAGTCATATTTTTATTATAATAATTTATCCAAACATAGTAATAGATTGTAAGTTCTAATAATACAATTATAGCTGAACTTAAAAACTTCACTATGCGCTTGTATTGTTCAAAATTTCTGCTTGTCATCCGTCTCTTCCTTACAACTCATTTGTTTATAGTCATTCAAACAACCAATATCACTTGAAAATTGACCATACCATTGATAGATTAAAACATACAAGAACTTCTTTAACTGAAACAAAGATTTTTATTGAATTTCAAGAAAACTTTTAGGTTGTAAAAGCATTTACACTAAACAGATGATTTACTATAACACTAATTCATAGTGTTATTTTATTAATTAATTTTAGAACAGTTTTTGAATCCAATAATTACTTTTATATTGTAACATAATTATATGCGAAAATTTCCTTCATATAATCCAAAGTAAAAATATCGTAAACACAGATTTTATTAGCATAAATACATATAATGCAAATATAGTATTGTAGCAGTCCCATCTGTTTTAGTTCATTTGTTAATATATTATATCTAACCAAAATAGAACCTCAGTACAGTATAACATTTAACGACTAAATGCGCAACTTTAGAGGGATTGAAAAGAAATGGAAAACCTTTAATTTTTTATTAAAATTAACATATTTAATCATTGCTTCCATTTTAGACCATTATAATATTTTGTTGAAATTAAAAAATAGCAAATAAAATAATTCAAACATGAAAAAGTTGGGATTTTTAGAATTTCTCAAACTAAAAAATGATTAATGATTTTCATTTAAATTAAATCTAAAGTATTGTTAAAATTTATTTTCTGACACATAATTTTTCTAAAGTTTTATTAACTACTTTGCTGAGCATTCCTGTCGTAATTCAAGTTGTAGAATCGACAGACTACATAATTAACATACTTACAAAATTGATTAAATATCTCTTAGATAAACTTCATTATATTTCACTTATATTGCTCTACTTTAAACGAGACTTTTTTTAATTCCACTGTACATATACACTATAAATTCATAGGAATAAAAAAATCTGTATATGTATATAACTATCGCCTTTATCAAAGCGATAGTTATATTATCTTTACATAGTAATTATAATTATAATATATATCTAGTTATAATACATAACCTTTTTTGTTGATCCAATTCCCATAAGTAGCCAGAGTAAAGGAGTTACTATCGGTACACTTAAATTAACAGTTGCTTGTGTAATATAACAAATAACACCAAATGCAATCGCAATTATATAGTGATTATTTTTTTTATACTTAAAACAATCTTTTATAAATGTTATGATAATAGAAATGTAAGTTACAAGTCCCAAAAATCCAACAGTAATCAATGTGTGTAAATACTCGTTATGGGCACTATCAAATAATTGGTGATATTTATTATTGGCGGTAACTTTTAAAAGTAAGATGCCAAAGGTTTCAGGTCCATATCCAATTAATTTATTCCAAAATGGCAACTTGTTATAGCTTTCAATTGCATTTCTCCAAATATAGCCCCTATTCGTCCCCCAATCGTCATTAATTAATAGATAATTTTTAACCACACTATACTTTTCATCATTACCAGCTATATTACAATCGTATAATATATACATCATAACAATTACCCCAAATCCAAGTATACCTAACCAAACAAATCTTATAGTATTTCCAAGATCTTTTGTAGCCGTCTGTTTTTTCTTTGTAATAAATATCCATACTAAAATCACTGACCATAATAGTATTAACATCAAGTGTAAATACTTAAAACCTAATATTATCTTAAAAGCACTATCTATACCAACAACACTATCACTAAATGCGTTATTAATCCAACTAATACATTGTATTACAGTAAAAAATGAAGCTATAATAACTAAGTATCTTTGTACACCAATTTTTTTATTAAATAGATATAATGGCATAAATCCAAACAATATCATTAAAGAGAGATATGCGTTATCACTTACCCCCATAATTATAGCAAAAAAGCTTATAACCATACAGAAATAATAAAACAGTCTTTTTATGGGCCGTTCTTCTTTAGAAAACAACACTGATGATATCGCTGTTAGAATACCAACATATGAAGTATAAGTATTTATATTGCCAATTGTTGAGGTGAAAATATCTTTTTGCTCTGGTACCATACCAACTTTAAAATGTAGTATATCCATATTAAAATAGTCACTGATTCCAAATAGACATACAACTGCCCCTCCCAATAAAAACAAATCCAAATACCAGTTTTTATATATATAAAATCTACTAACACAAAAATAAGATAATACGTATAATGTAATTAAGAAAAGTCCAGTGAATCTACCTTCATTTCCCCAAAAAGCTTCATAAACATAATTTGAAGATATTGTAGATATAAAGGCAATAAACCAATATATTATTATACAACGATCCAAAAATGTAAACTTACTTATACTTTCTTTTATTTTCTTTACGTAATTAATTGATTTTCTATATTTAAATTTCTTTACAATAAAATATAGCAAAAGCAGTAAAATCATAACAATCGTACAAAAGCAGTAATAATAGTATTTAAAAACGAGTATATCAAAATATCGATCTCTAAAGACTAGAGGGAGCCCAAGAACAATAGAAACTACATATGCTCCTAGGAGTATCGATAAAAAACCCTTGTTTTTATTATTTTCAATTTCATTAATATCATTTATTAACATATGATAATCCTTTCTTTACAGTATTCCGTTACATTATATCACTGTAAATAGCAAAAAGAAAGGGCGAGATTTTAATAATCTCACCCTTCCCTCCCACATTAAGAGTATCCTTAAATTAGTTCTCTTCGTAGATAGCTTCGATAGTACCATCATTAGCTACTTTGTAGCAACGATCATTACCATCTTTAGCTTTGGTCTTATTTTTCTGAACAGAACCAGAAGTATTTACCAAATAGAATTTAGCATCACCTGTGAAAGTAATATTCTTATAAGTTGTATACTTATCTGATTTAGTAGTATCTTCATTTGCATGAACATTAGCATCATCAAGGAAGTCATCAGTTGTTAACAGTGTATAAACTGTCTTGGAACCTGCATCGCCAGTTTCTGTATATTCTTTTACTACAGAATATTTGTCATCCTTAGAAGCAGCTAACATCATACCAGACTGATAATATTTCTTGTTATCAACACCAGTCTTACCAGCGCCCTTATAACCACCTGACTTATTTAATAAGAAAGTGAAGGAATCGCCATCAATTGAAATATTCTGCTTATTTGTCTTCATAGCGCCGTCTTCACCACCGCCAAAGTAGTATGCAAAATATCCATCAGCTTCTAATATAGGTGCATTCTTTTTAAAGTTATCTTCTGTATCAAATGGATTGGCATCATTATCATCTGCTAAAATAGATGCGATCTTAGTCTTACTTGTTCCTTCAAATTTAATGAACAGTAAGCCAGACTTCATTCTACCAAACTCATCAAATGCATATTTCTTTCCATTAACTGTCTCAATCTTATCAGCAACTAATTTGCCATTACGATCTGAGTAATACCAAGAATCTTCATCATCATTATACTTTGAAGTATGAAGATAATAATCTGGAACTACCTTGAACCAACCTTTAGTTACTCTAGCACCATCTTCTGGAGAACCATAGTATCTCCAATTGCTGGTATAATCTGCTGAACCATAAGTTGCTGTAATATCAGCTGTAGCATTTGTAGCTAATGTAGGTGTAGCATCATAGATAATCCACTCAGCATTCATACGGCCATATTTATCAAAGCTGTACTTCTTTCCATTAATAGTCTTAGCATCTTTGCTGACATACTTCTTACCATTGGTATTGAAGTAGAACCAACGTGTCTGATTTTCATCATCGAACACATTGCTGCTGCTAATACCTGCATTATCATCATCTTCATAATTGTTATCTACAATATCAAGAGATTTCCAACCTAAAGACTGAGCACCATCGTTCTCATCGCCACAGTAATAAACAGCATTCTGCCATTTATCATCGCCTGTTTCTCTTGTACCCTCTGCATTAATCCAGCCATATAACATTTTGCCTTCATCATCGAAGATATATTTCTTTCCATTTACAGATTTAAAAACAGCTGTAGATGCAGAAGCAGAACCTTTGAACGCTTTACCATTGGATCCAAAATAATACCAGTGATTAGCAGGTTCATCTTCATTATTTCCATCATAATCCTCATTCTCAATGGAAACCCACTTGTTAGTTACCATGGAACCGTTCTCATCTACATAATAGTAGTTATCATTGTATTCAACAACAACATCGGTAGCCATCTCGCCATCGTCGTTTAAGTAGAACCAGTTGTCACCGGATTTCTCCCACTTCTCTGTTTCCTTGTCGCCGTTCTTGTCATAGTACACCCATGTACCATTTTCTTCCTGCCAGCCAGTAGCTGCGAAAGAGGACATGGAAGCGCCTAAAGCAAGAAGTGCTGCTGTTGATAATACAGCAACTAATTTAGTCTGCTTTCTCATAATAAATGCACTCTCCTTTTTCTTCTTGAAATACTTTTCTGAAATTCCTAATAGCATTACGAGGTAATTATACTTCCTCAAATGGAAATTATCAATACTTTTTTTACATTTTTTGCATATTTTGCAAAATATAAATAAAATTAACATTTCCGGAAGAAGCTATCAATTCCTCCATCACATGGAACAGTATAATACATATTCTGGGAAATTACTATAACTTTTCTCTGTTCATTTTCTTACATAATTATTACGAAACTGGATTTTCCTTCAATAATTGTACTTTTTTTCATACACAGTACGTGTTTAGGGTGATAATAGGGCCTGGATGCGTCTATTTAGGTTGATTCTTTATTATGAATCTAATATTGATTTTTACCATTTCAATGGTATAATGTTCACATAATCATTATTTGTCATCAAGATTGAACATGCTATTAAATTTCATTTGATACTATTTTACTTATTATTTTATATACGGAGGCGTACTGCTATGGATCGTAATGTTATTGTTTGCCGCTCAATTTTTGAAAATCCTGCTGTGACTCAAAGAGAGCTTGCAAAGGAACTTCATATTTCCCTGGGAACTGCCAATAGTCTGGTTAAGGAATGTCTGGATAAACAGCTGATTGCAATTAACAAGGGGAATGAGACTTATGAACTTCTTCCCGAAGGACAAGCTCTGCTGGAGAAGTATAAAGTGGATGGTGCTGTTATTATTGCAGCCGGATTTGGTTCCCGTTTTGTTCCACTCACCTTTGAAACACCAAAGGGGCTCCTTGAAGTGTTTGGTGAACGTATGATTGAACGCCAGATCCGCCAGCTACATGAAGTAGGAATCACTGATATTACCATTGTAGTTGGATACTTGAAAGAGAAGTTTGAATACCTTATAGATAAATATCAGGTCAAGCTTTTATATAATCCGGAATACTCCAAAAAGAATACACTTACCACCATTTATCAAGCCAGAGAGCTTTTCCGCGGTAAAAACATGTATGTTCTATCATCGGATAACTGGATGAGACACAACATGTACCATGCCTATGAAGGCGGTGCGTGGTACTCCTCCTCTTATATGGAAGGCGAAACTTCAGAATGGTGTCTTGATTATAATAAGAAAGGACGCATTCTAAACGTTTTTGTTGGAGGTAAGGACCAGTGGGTCATGTATGGGCCTGCATTTTTCTCTAAATCATTTTCCAGTAAGTTTCTACCAGTACTGGAGGAATACTACCATCTTCCAGGAACAGAACAGTTCTACTGGGAAAATGTCTATATGGAAATGCTGTCTGGGGAAGCAGCAAAACGGCTGCCGGATTTCCCAGAGGCAAAGGAAGAAATTGAGATGTATATCAACCGGAGACAGGCGGACGAGGTCTATGAGTTTGAAAACCTGGAAGAGCTTCGTCGGTTTGATGTGAAATATCAGCGTCACTCGGATAATGAAGCGATGGAACTTATTTCTAAGGTATTTCAGATTCCGGAATCTGAAATCACAGAAATCCGTTGCTTAAAGGCTGGTATGACCAATAAATCATTCCTCTTTAAAATCAAAGACCGCCATTATATCTGCCGGATTCCAGGGCCTGGTACTGAGCTTTTAATCAACAGGCAACAGGAAAAAGAAGTTTATGATGCCACCCATGACCTGGGGATTTCAGAAAAGATCGTTTACTTTAGCGGGGAGACGGGATATAAGATTGCTGAATTTTATGAAGGGGCTCATAATGCGGATGCGGAAAATGAAGATGAAATCATTCGCTGCTTAAAGCTTGTACGCAAATTCCACCAATCTGGTTTAAAGGTCTCCCACTCCTTTGATTTTAAAGAAAGAATCGAGTTTTATGAAAAACTTTGTAAAGCGAGTGGTGACATTTTATTTGATGATTATAACCTGGTACGGGGCTGTATGAAGGAATTGCTGGATCGTCTTGACGGGCTTGGACATGAGAAGGTGCTCTCTCATCTGGATACGGTAGTGGATAATTTCCTCATCCTTCCTACTGGAGATATCAGACTGATCGACTGGGAGTATGCAGGTATGTGCGATCCATTGGTGGATATTGCTATGTGCGCAATCTATTCCTATTATAATGAAAAGCAAACGGATCGGCTCATTGAGATTTATTTTGAACGTGAACCTTCCATGGAGGAGCGGTTTACGGTTTATGCATATATGGCTCTTGGTGGGTTTTTATGGAGTCTTTGGGCTATTTATAAGGCTTCTCTTGGAGAGGAGTTTGGCGAATACACGTTAATTATGTATCGGTACGCCAAGAACTACTATAAAAAATGTAGTAAAATTGTATTAGAATGACATTTTTGGAAATTTGTCTGCAAATCGTAATAAAATATTTAGGTATTCTATCTGCTCCTATGCTATAATGGCACTATGTGTAAATAGTTATGTTAGAACAGGAGGAAGAGAACGGTATGCGATATGGAAAAAAGGCAACAGCTTTTCTACTAGCTGGGCTTATAGGGACCGCTTCCCTTATACCTGCTGGTACAGCCTGGGCTGCCACCGGTTGGGTCTCAGAGGGTTCCCAGTGGAAATACATTGACCAGGATGGGTCTGTTCATAAAGGATGGGTCAAGACATCAGACGGCAAATTTTATTTCCTTGATCTTTCAACTGGCTTAATGTCAACTGGATGGAAGCAGATCAACGGAAGTTGGTACTATTTTCATTCCAATGGTGCCATGGCGACCAAGTGGATACAAAATGGCGGAAAATATTATTATCTCATGGATGATACAGGGATCCTTGTTAAGGGTTGGCTTAAGATAGGCAATGATTATTATTACATGAAGGGCGACGGGTCCATGGCTACCGGTTGGCGTGAGATGGACGGCGGCTGGTACTACTTTAAGGGTGATGGCAAATGTGTCATTGGCTGGGGACAGGTAGGAAATGACTGGTTCTATTTCGGCTCTGACGGAAAGATGGTTACCGGCTGGAATAAGATTGAGAATTCTTATTATTATTTAAATGGTGATTCTAAATCTGTATTAGGCAAGATGATGACTGGGTGGCTCAGTGACGGCACCAATAAGTATTATATGGATACAAGCAACGGCAAGATGGCCCATGGCTGGAAACAGATTGAAGGATCCTGGTATTATTTTAATGATTCTGGTCATATGATGACTGGATGGGTTCAGCTTTCTAATGTTTATTACTATCTTGATCCTTCAACCGGAAAGATGGCAACAAACACCACTCTGACCATTGATGGAAAAAGCTATTCCTTTGCTTCTAACGGAGCGTACCAGAATAATAACGGCACTCCGACTTCCACATCGTCAAACGGAAATTCCTCAGGTAGCACTCCTGGTAATTCAAATACAACACCAGGCGGGACTAACTCCTCTGGATCTGGTTCTGGCGGACCGGGAGGTACTTCTTCCGGAAATAATACATTAAGCGGAACTCCGGGCAGCTCCTCCAATGACACTCCTGGAGGATCCTCGAATTCTTCCAACAGCGGCGGCGTATACCAATTGTCTCCTGGACTCACGAATGGTCCTGGCTGATTGATTTGATTTAGTATCTGTGTGGGTATCTGCAACAAGGCGCAGGTACCCACTTTTTTGCATTATTACATAAAAAGTTACCAAATAAAGAATTACAAGCGATAAGGAGGTTTTGTTTTGAGACACAAAAAGATAGTTATTCGGTTTGCAGCGGCTACGCTTTGCGCTTTTATGGGCATTTCAACCGGTTTTTATCCTGCTATGAATTCCTGGGCAGCAGCCGGTTATGAACGGGTGAATGGTTCTTATCAGATGAGAGATGGCACTGTGTTAGACCGGGTCATTGCAA
Source organism: Lacrimispora xylanolytica (assembly GCF_026723765.1). Taxonomy (NCBI): domain Bacteria; kingdom Bacillati; phylum Bacillota; class Clostridia; order Lachnospirales; family Lachnospiraceae; genus Lacrimispora; species Lacrimispora xylanolytica. The sequence goes on along the minus strand of NZ_CP113524.1, from coordinate 648,651 downwards.
GAGGTATCGACGTTTCCAGATGGCAGGGCAATGTAGATTGGACAGCCGTGGCTGCCAATGACGTCAGCTTTGTTATGCTGGGTACCAGGTCAAAAGGCGTGATAGATCCTAATTTTCATACCAATATCAGAGGAGCTTCTGCGGCTGGAATTAAAGTAGGTGCATATATCTACTCTCTGGCAACAACTCCTGACATGGCAAGGGAAGAGGCTGATTTTGTGCTGAACCTGGTCAAGGATTATCCTGTTAATTTCCCCATTGCATTCGATGCAGAGGACAGTGCCACACTTGGTTCTCTTCCTCCTACTCAGGTCAGCGAGATCATCAATGCATTCTGCGACCGCATTCAGGAAGCCGGATATTATCCAATTGTTTATGCAAACGATTACTGGCTGACCAATAAAATTGATCTATCCAAAATGAAACGTGATGTCTGGGTTGCCCGCTATGAGGCGCAGCACAAATATCCGGATCCCATTATGTGGCAGGTAACCAGTACCGGATCGATTCAAGGCATCAACGGCAATGTTGACATTGATTTTCTATATAAGGATCTGACTCCAAAGCTTCCTGGCAATCTCTGGAGAACCATTGGCGGTAAGACCTATTACTACCAGAATTATGCGATGCAAAAAGACAGTTGGATCAACGATGGAACTGGTTGGTTCTATATGAATGGAGAGGGTCTGGCGTCTACGGGATGGCTTGAAAAGGATGGCCAGAAATATTACCTTGATGAAAGCAATGGACGTATGAACACTGGCTGGAAACAGCTTTCTGACCGTTGGTATTTCTTTAACGGAAGCGGTGCTATGAATACTGGGTGGCTGACAGATAATGGATCCCGCTATTATTTAAATAATGACGGTACCATGGCATCTGGCTGGTCTACCATCGATGGAAAGAAATATTACTTAAATGATTCCTCCGGTCAGATGGTTACTGGTTGGAAAAATCACGATGGGAAATGGTATCACCTTCAGGACGATGGCGTTATGTCTACCGGCTGGAAGGATATTAACGGTAAGCGGTATCATTTAAACAATGACGGAGTGATGGCTACTGGCTGGTTCACTGAAGGTGATTCTAAGTACTACCTTGGTGACAGTGGCGCGGTTACTACAGGCTGGTCAAAGCTTGATGACACCTGGTACTATTTTAATCAGGGTGGAAGCATGGCATCAGGTTGGACGAATGTAGACAATACCTGGTATTATCTGTCCAAAGAAGGAAAAATGCAGACCGGATGGCTGGATGACAGGGGCACTAAGTATTACTTAAGCACCTCTTCTGGTAAAATGACCGTTGGCTGGAGACAAGTTGACGGGGCATGGTACTATTTCAATGAAGGCGGCGGCATGGCAACCGGCATGGCACAGATTAATGGGAAACAGTATTATCTGAATCCTTCTGATGGTAAGATGGCGGTTTCTACGAACATTAATGTTAATGGTGTTTCCTACACGGTAGATTCCAATGGTGTTTGTACGGTAACTCCTCAGGAGACTCAGGGAACCCCTACTCAGGAAACTCAGGCACAGACGAATCAGCCAGGGAATGGGAACACTCAGGAAACTCAGGCTGAGACTACTGCTCCTGCTCAGGGCACTTCCAAAGAGGTTGGTCCTGGTGTTGGGTTGTCTAAATAGTCAATTTGTATCATTGGCGACTGCAGTCCCACTTTTGACTAAGAGGCTGTCACAACATAAATTTATGACAGAGTTCTATACAAAAATATCATATAGATGACAAAAATACGTCTTGAGACGGGGTTCTAAGTCTGATATGCTACCGCAGCATATTAAACCGTAGCTAACCACCGATTAAGACGTATTTTTTATAACAATATTTTCACTCTACTTGCCCAGCTTACAGCTCCAAATAAATCCATCAGCAACGCTATTCAATGCTTATATGCTATATTTCACCTATAATAGGAAATAATGGTATATTTTTAACTTTACATTTGAAGAACACTAGTTCTTATGGTAAAATATTCATATGGAACAATCATGTTAATACAAGGAGGTGGCCTTCCATTTTACATAAGATGGGAGGTGATGCAGATGGATTTTGACTTTAAAGACCTTATGGCTTTTGGTATTTCATCATTGCATTGCTTACCTTTATTTATAATAATCGTAAGTAAAGTTTTTCTTTAAACCCAAAAATGGGTACAGAAAAACCACCCTTGTATACTTTGACCGGTATCAGGTGGCGATTCTGTACATTTAATATAGGCCAACCTCTTGTATGAGGTGGTTGTTCCTCTTTATATATTAATTATAATCAATTCTGTTTCCAAATTCAAGTGATTTCTAAAAATATCCTATAACCCGCATAAAATAGCAACAGAGATCGGATATCTACTCTTCCACGTTCTTCGTCTCTCCCACAATATATATGGGCCTGTCCTTTAACTCCGCAAAGAGAATTGCAATATAATTTCCAATAACACCTACAATCAGGAAAAGGACCGCGAACATAAAGCAGATCAGTACAATGGTAGTTGCATATCCATTGGGAGTTCCCACTCTGGCCCAGCTCCATATGGTGTAGATCATCATGACAAGTCCCAGGACTCCAGCGCCGCAGCCGGCGTAAATGCCAAGCTTAAGAGGAAGGTTGGAAAAACACATAATGGTATTTAAAGAAAATGCGATCAGCTTTTTGATGCTGTACTTACTCTCTCCCGCCACTCTCACTCTGGCTTCATATTCAATCGTAGTTTTGCGAAAACCGATATTTTGAACATAGCCTCTTAGGAAGCGTACCTTTTCTCTGTAATTGTCCTTTAAGACCTTTCCAGCTTTCTTTGATATGGCGAAGAAGTCTGAGGCATTTGGCTCAAATTTAACGTCAGAAAGGACGTTGATGAGATGGTAAAAGGCAGATGAGGCAAGATTTTTAAACCAGCCTGCTGATTCATTTTTGGTACGAACCATATTGATGACGTCATATCCTTCTGTTAACTTCTTTACGATTTCAGGCAGATATTCCGGAGGGTGCTGTAAGTCTGCATCCATGCAGACGATACCGTCCCCTTTGCTGTAATCCAGCCCTGCAATCATGGCTGCTTCATGGCCGAAGTTTCGGGAGAAGCTGATGACTTTTACTTTTTCGTCTCCTTCTGACAGCTGGGTCAGCACCTCCATGGTATTATCCTGGCTTCCGTCGTTGACAAATATGAGCTCGTAATCCCAGTCAAGACTCTTTAGAATACTGGCCGTCTCTTTATAGAACTGGTCGAGAGCCAGTTCTTCGTTATAGCATGAGACTACGACCGATAGTGTTTTTTCCATAATTTATGCTCCTCAAGCAGGTACCTTCATACTCCCAATAGGAAGGGCTGCGTTGTTAATTTTTCGATGATTCACGGGAATGAAATATGCTGTAGCCATTTTCCTTAAGAATAGTAAGTGCGCTGCGCACCTTGGCACCGCTGTCCTCGCGGTTTTTTCTATATTCAAATTTCTCCCGAAGCTCATCGTCTGACAGATTCTCAAAATCAAGTGCCAGTTTTACTCTTTTTTCATATATTTCCAAACGGTTGGGTGCTTTTTTAATTTCATGGTACGTGGTGTAGATGTTCCCTATGAGAAATACCGCAGCCGCAACAGCTCCCATGAGGCGGACAAGCTCTTCTGGCCTTCTTTTTCTGCTTTGAACAATCAAGCAGAAGGTAAGTAGGATTCCCAGAATGCCGGTCTGGAACTGCAGAGCATATCTGGAGCTTATCCCGTAATTTTCCTGAAGAAAGATCCATCTGGAGATGACAATCAGTACATGGTTTAATCCACCTGATACAATGAGAATCAACGGAAATATGGTCCTCTGGTAGAGGCGATATTTTAAGTTCCACCAGATGGCAATAAGATACAGGGCTATGACAAAGAATCCCAGAATCAGAAACGGCAGATTGGTATGAAATATCTCTTCTGCCCTCTCCCCTCCTATTACCATGGAGGAAAATGACTTTACAAAGAATCGAACAAAAAAGCCTGGGGTTTCTTTTAACTGATCCAGGATGGATCCTGTGGCAGGGGCTGCATGATCCTCGATTGCATAGGAATTGCTCCAAAGGTACAAGCCCAGGGAAATAAAGGCGCTTACTCCATACAGGCAGTAATCCAATTTCCCTCTTCCCTTTTTTAAGAGGAACAGAACGCCGCAGGCTAATATCACTGTTACGGAATAGATTGCGCAGTATGGGCCTGCCACTAAAAGAGTGGTGGCAAATGGCAGTAATACAAGCTTTCGCTTGTCATGAGGTTTTTCCTCTCCGCTCCATACACGGTCTAAAATCTCATAGTGATAATAAAAGCATACAAAGGATAAAAAATGGGTCCAGCCGCTTCCATTGGTCAGCATTTCCCATTTGTTCAGACTGAAAACTACCACCATAAGGAGGGAAAACCAAAGGAATGGTACCTTTTTTCTCAGGCAGTAGGCGGCAATTACACCTCCGGATAATCCTAAGGCAAGTACACCCAGGACACGGTCAAACATGGTGTTGTAGCCAAACAAATAGATATTTATAATTCTTCCAAGGTAATTGGCCGGTACCCTGGTCAGGATATCAGGAACGAAAAACTTGTCTGGGTTCCATACATCTGGCAGATAGCTGTTTACCAGGCGGACATAATCGGAATAGATTCCGTCGCAGGTAGAGGAAAAAATATACCAGAGACCGAATACCGTTCCTAACAGGGGTAAGAGATAATACAGATATTTACGTTTCATGCGTCACCTTACCCTTAGTTTGCTGTGATATCCGCTACTACGGACAGACGGTCTTCTCCTCTTTGTTCCGTTGCTGCATCATAGAAAAAGTTGCTTTCAAAGGTAAACTCGGATACCTGGGAGGGGGCTACATCAAATTCAGCCATTACGGTGCTGGCATCTATTGGAATGACTCTTTGTTCGCTTCCGTTGACGGTAACTATGATGTGTTCCATTCCGGTTATTACTCCGGGATAATAGAATTTAAAGGTTATCTTCCCTTCATTTCCTGCCATGATGCGGGCCTTGGCATTCTCATCAAGCCAGCCGTCTTCGTAGCAGCCGTAGACTCTTTCAAACTTTAAGTTACGAACGAAATCCGTGATATCCTGGAACGCATTATGAGCTGGATCCTCCCTTAATATCAGCATATTAGGAGTGATGAGTCCAATGGATCCCATGGAATCGATAAATGTCACTTCCGTGCCTTCTGCTGTCCTTTTTTTATCAAAGGTCTTAAAAAAGGTATTGGCGGTGAAATCACTCATTTTATAAGTATTGCCAATGATATATATTTTCTTACCGAAAAGCTTATCCTTATAGTTTCCGTAGGTCTCCTCTGCCAGAGAATTGTAGCGGAGCTGATTGGACCAATAGTAGAGATTCTCATATTTTCCGCGGTAAAAGCTTTCCACCGGGAACATGATCAGACCGTAAAGAACAAACAGGCCGCAGTATAACAGAGGCTTGGAAAGATTTGCATTCAGCTCTTTTTTCGGCACCGTCACCCCGCACATATAGGCGGCAAACAGCCAGGCGGCTGTCATGGAGACATAGATCCAGCGGGTTTCCACACGTATGGTGACGCTGGAGGATCCGATGCACAAGGCAATAAAGAGAAGGAACAGGCCAATGACTTTTAACCTGATTTTGCGGTCCTTTTTTTCTTTGATTACCACGGCAAGAAATATAAGGGTCATAATTGCCAGCATAAGGCCGGAAACCATGACAAGGACCCGAATCCAGGCAGGTGATGCGTCCCAGCTTAATCCGCTTAGATGCTCCGGGCCTGCATTGATACCAAAGATATAAAGGATCTGGCTTACGGCATATTTTAAAACACCGGTTATTTTAAAGGTTTCTGCGACCGTAGTACCTCCGGTTCCTGCCGGAGAAATGCTGCCGATGGTGAAAAAACGAATCACCTGTACCGCTGCAAATGCCAGAGTGGTGGAGATCCAGGGGACTAGCTTTCGCTCTTTTTTCATCAAAAATGCAACGTAGAAAAGAGGCAGAAGAACCATATACCGTTCATGGATAAAGCAGATGGCAAAATACAGAGCCACGGAACAAGGAATGAGGGCTTTTTTTGCAGGTTCCTCTGTGATATAACGATACAGGCAGTAAAGGATTCCAATGGCTGCCCAAAGAGCAAGTGTTTCCATTAAGCCGTATACCTGGCTGATCTGATAGTAGGACATACGGGATAAGAGATACAGGATACCTGTTAAAAATCCCATGGTCCACCTTCCGGATAAGCGCTTTCCGAAGCGGTATACCGTATAGGCGATACAGACATTGACCAGTATATTGATTGGTACAAACCAGCCAATATGATTACCTGCGATCATAAGCTCCAGCCATGAAATCAGATTAAATACGAAACGGAACCGGGTGCTTCCTAATGGGAAGACATACTCCCGGAAGGATTGTTCTCCGTAGCAGGACCACAGATAGAGGTCATCCATGTAAAGTCCTTTTATTTCAATGCCCCTGTTAATGAAGAAAGCAAAGGCCAGCAAAAGTACGGCTGCTATGATTTCATCTTTCCATGCGGCTTCCTTGCCTATCCATTGTCTGTCTTTCATCTCATCCTCCTGTGTTTTGGGCGAACCCGTTTAAAAGAACCGCTCTTCCAGCATCAGGCACAGTGCATGATAAACGGGAAGGTGAAGCTCCTGAATTTTAAATGTCTCTGACTCAGGCACTACTATGGAAACGTCGGCTGTCTTTTTTAGCTGACCTCCGTCTTTTCCCGTAAGTCCTATGGTCTTCATGCCAAGTGCCCTGGCAGCGGTCATGGCGTACATTACATTTTTTGAATTGCCTGAGGTGGAAATACCAAGGAGTACATCTCCTTTTTTTCCATACCCATAAGTCTGCTGGGCAAATATCATATCTCCATCCACATCATTTAAAAAGGCGGTGGAAAGGCCAGGGTGTCCGGTCAGTGCAATGGCTGGAAGTCCTCCCTGAAGCTTTTCAGCCAGGGCGCTTCCCATTTCTGGGTCTATTTCTTTCAGTGTCTCCTGAAACTCAGGAGACACGCTGCGGCGCTTTACAAAGCCTTTCATCAGTTCTCCAACGATATGCTCTGCATCGGCACAGCTTCCGCCATTTCCTGCGATGAGAAGCTTACCGCCATTTACATAACAGGCTTCAAGAATCTCATAGGCATTTTTAATCTCTTCCCTTACACAGGAAAGATTGGGATAGCGTTCCATCAGCTCCTCTAAGTATTTCATAGGTTCCATGTTATTTTCCTCCTTCTCTGGCGAGGGTGTGTCTGAAAACTGCTTGTTTCAAGATGTGCGTTACACTTTGTAGGAGATTTGTTCCAGATGAAGGCGGCGTAGTGGACTACGCCAACTGAATTTGGATTAAATATACTGCAAAGCGGGACGTGCAGAATGGAGCAATGAGTTTTCAGACACGCCCTAGTATATAATCAACTGCTTCCTTCATGGAAGGGGCGTAATAAGCAAATGCCGCTGATCTCTCTTCCTCTTTCATGGAGTCATAGATGTCTTTTCCGTATCCGGTTCCAACTAAAATAGAACTTACTCCATACCGGTTACCGGCTTCTGTGTCTAAAAGCTTATCACCGATCATATAGGAATTAGCCTTGTCCACTTGGAAATATGCTTCTGCCATTTCAAACATTCCGGTTTCCGGTTTTCGGCAATGGCACTCCGTTTTATACTCTGAGATTCCATGTACCGGGTGATGGGGGCAGTAGAAAAATTGGTCTATTTCAGCGCCTTCCTTTGACAGATGCCGATTTAATGCTTCATGAAGCGTCTTGACATCCTCTTCCTTGTAAAATCCTCTGGCAACGCCTGCCTGATTGGTCACAACCACAAGGCGAAAGCCATGCTCTTTCAGACGTCTTAGAGCTCCTGTTACTTCTGGGAGTATTACGAGGTCTTCCGGGCGGTATAAGTAGTCTACTTCTTTGTTGATGGTTCCGTCCCGGTCTAAAAATACGATTTTATCCATAATGTTCTGATTCTCCTGGTGCCGTGTTCTTACAGGTTAAATTTATATTCTCCGCCCGGTATCTTCACCCGGATATCAGAATAGTCCCAACGTGCTTCATCGGTGATCCACGCCTGGGCCCCTCTTAATTCAAAGTTCCAATCTGTGAGCTGTCCGCCTGCTGCTTCCATGCGGGCTGCTACTTTGTGGCGCACGTTATATGGGCAGTATACCAAAAGGAAACCTCCACCGCCTGCACCTAAAAGCTTTCCGCCAAGGGCGCCTGCTTTTAAGGCCTCTTCATAAAGCTCATCGATATGGGGAGTGGTGATCTTGGTGCTCATACGTTTTTTGCTTTTCCAGCCGTAATCGAGAAGCTTTCCAAAGCTATATAAATTTCCCTTTAACAGCTCATCTTTCATGGCATAGGCAAGTGCTTTTACCTCACACATGGCATCAAAGGGATCTTTCTTTTCATAGTTGGATACCTGGTCTTTTATGATGTTGGCGGATACATGGATATTGCCGGTGTAGCATAAAAGCAGGTTATACTGGAGCTCGTGAATGATCTCCTTTTTGATTCGAAGTGGGTTTACCACTACGTTGTTACGACCGTGGAATTCAATGAAATTAAAGCCGCCGAAGGTGGCTGCGTACTGATCCTGATAGCCTCCGTCGATCTTTAAATCCTCTCGTTCCACTTTATAGGCTAAATCAGCCATGGCATAGCTGTCCAGCTCAATGCCCTTCCATTTGGCCATGGCGGTCAAAAGTGCCACCATAACGGTAGATGAGGTTCCAAGGCCTGAGCCTGGAGGCGCATCACACTGTAAATAAACTTCACAGCCCTGTTTGATGTCCATGGCTTTTAAGGCTGCCGTTACAAGGTCCAGCCTGCCATCGTAGACATAGTTTTCATTGGTGTTGTATTTAACCGTCATGTCAAAGTCCAGGGAATGGACGATGATCTGGTCGTCTTCTCTTGGAACTATGGAGCAATAGGCGTACTTATTAATGGTACTTCCAATGATAGCTCCTCCCTGTTCCACACAGAAGGGGGCCACATCGGTTCCGCCTCCTCCAAAACTTACCCGAAGGGGCGCACGTCCTCTGATAATCATATGGTCACCGTTCCTTTCCTTACATCTTCATCAAACCGGTAATAATCTTCTGGAACTCCAATATCAATAAAATAGCCGTCATTGACAAAGCCGCCAAGCTTCTTTCCCTCTGACAGCCACTTGGGTATCATATCATGTTCTAAAGAAACCTTTCCTTCCGGAATTTCTTCAAGAAGGGAACGGCGAAGGTAGTAAACGCCTCCGTTGATGGTTCCTCTTACGGATTCTTCTGTTTTTTCGTCAAAGGATTTTAACCAGCCATCTTCCAAAAGGGCCTGTCCATACCGGGATACGTCAGGTACTTCCCGCAATACCAGAGCCATATGGAGATTCCGCTCCTCACTTAAGGAGGTCAGTCTTTCATAATCAATCTGATAGAAGGTATCTGCATTCAGTGCCAGAAACCGGTCGTCGGTCACGAGACGCCCTGCATTCTTAATCGCTCCGGCTGTGCCTAAGAGCTCTTCTTCATAGGCATAGGAAACCTTAATTCCCCATCTTGTACCGTCTTCAAAATATTCCTCAACCATAGAGCCCTTATAGCCTACGGCAAATATAATCTCTTTGACTCCATGCTTTTTAAGCTCCAATACCACATATTCCATGAAGGGCTTGCCTTCAATCAGTGCCATTGGCTTTGGCCTGTCATTTACCACGGAACGGAGCCGTGTGCCAAGACCGCCTGCCAGCAATACTGCCTGCATACCGGATTCCTCCTGTTATACTCATCATTGGTTCGAACGTCGAAACATTCTTATTATATCATAATTCCTTTGGAACAATCCACTATAATTCCCATTAAGCTGGAAAAGACCGTCCGCAAAAAGGCTCAGCCACCTTTTTTGCGGTCCAGTCTCTTATCCCGATTTTAACAGGTCTAGAAATCTTCCCCAACCACGCTCCAGGCTGCATCAATGCTGTGGTATCTGCGGATGTAATTCTGGGTCTCTTCACAGATTTGTTTGCAGCGTTCTGTATCCCGATACATGGAAACTACCTCCTGGGCAAAGCCCTGAGGATCATCGGTAACAGCCATAACCTTTTCTGCATCAGGGATTCCTTCAGCTCCGATGGAGGTCGTTACGATAGGGGATCCATGATAAAGGGCTTCAATGACCTTTCCTTTTACGCCAGCTCCATAGCGGAGGGGAACTACTACCACTCGGCAGGAGGCATACAGTCTGGAAAGCTCTTCATCGGATACAAAGCCTTTGACTATGATTCCATTCCCCGGCTGCTCTAGGGCCTTGATCTCATCCGTTACCTTGGAGCCTACGATGTAGAAATTCACCGGAAGCACCTGACGGATTAATGGGAATATGTCATTAGCAAACCACAAGACAGCATCAATGTTTGGCGGATGGGCAAAGCCTCCTACAAACAGCAGTCCTTCCCGCTTGGAAAAATCATCGGGAATGCGGCTTAAAAATGTTTCAAACACGTAAGCGACGATGGCCTTTACGTGAATGGAAGGCTCTATTTCATGAATGGCTTCCCGTTCTACATAGGAAGGATAATAGGAAACAGATGCCTTTCTCATGAGGCGCAGCTCCATGGATTTCCAGTACTCCGAGGACTCCCTCTTTTCCGGGTCTCCTGTCAGCTCGTACTCTCTTCCTTCCCGTAAGAAATGAAGGTCATGGCCGTAGTAGATTACCTTTATGTTGGTTTTGTTTTTAATAAAGTCGATATATTTGGCTGCGATATGAGGACGGTTTAAATAAGCCACCTTAATATCATCGCTATGGTCCTTTAACCAGTTCCAGATTCCGGCCTGGTATTCTGGGCCGTAAAGAATCTCGATTCCCATCTGCTGTAAAACGGTGGAATAAGGTTCTTCATGAAGGAAGTTATCCCCAAGGAATTTTACCACGTAACCTTTTTCCACAAACATCTGGAGATACTGGAAGGTGGTCTTGGAGCCGGCATCCCGATCGTAAGTGGGGACATAATGATCCACCACAAGTATGATGTCCTTATTCTGGCTTCGCTCTCTCGCCCGGAAGGGGTCTGGGTTTCCGTCATTTTCACATTGCTTTTTAAATTCTTCTGCCCATTTTTCCTGAAGCTTTCGGCTGTTTTCTACCTGATACCGCTTTAGGCCGGTACCATTGACATCGGTGCCGTTTGAGATACCTTCAAAGTGAATGACATTGGAAAGAGGCTGATATACCACCCGAAGTCCTGCTTTTCTTACTTCAAAGGCCAGGTCGGAATCCTCGCAGTAAGCAGGGGCAAACCGTTCATCAAAGCCACCGATCTGCTTCCAAAGTTCATTGGAAAGTAAAATGGCTGCGCCTGAAATGTAGTCCACATCTTTTACATAATTGTATTCCGGCTTTTCCGGATCATCCAAACGTCCGTAATTCCAGCCGGAACCGTCACTCCAGAGAATTCCTCCGGCTTCCTGAAGGCGTCCGTCTGGGTACACCAGCTTAGAGCCTACCATACCAATGGTGGAGTCGGATTCAATTAAGTTTACAAGACTGGACAGCCAGCCTTCTGTTACCTGGGTGTCATTGTTTAAGAACATGACATATTTTCCCCTGGCGGCCTTGGCTGCCTGGTTACAGTTCTTTAAAAAGCCCTGGTTTGTTTCATTTCTGCAGATCACCAGATTCTCGGTGAATTTGGTAAGCTCCGAAGTGGCATCTGTGGAAACATCGTCTGCGATAATTACCTCATATACCACATCTTTGGTATGCTCTAAGATAGAGGCAAGGCAAGCGTAGGTATAATGAATCTGGTTGTATACCGGAATGATGATAGAGACCATGGGATGGCCTTCTTTTACGAACCGCAGCTTTCCATGCTTTCTGTAAGCTTCCCCGATCTTCATATCTCCTTCTATTAAATTCCTGCCTTCCTCTGTGGTATAAAGGCGGATGGAATTTATGGGATGAAGCAATGTATTTTTCGTATAATAAAGCAGCTTTCGCTTTCTTGTGCCTTCCGGGAATTTCTCGTTAAAGAGGCGTTTCAGCCTTCTTCCCACCCGGTAGAACAAAGCCTCGTGGCGTCTTAATCGGTTGATGATCTCTTCCATGTTTTCGCAGTCTTTCCGAAGAGTGGTGATGATCATATCCTGATTGGTCACATGGTTATCCGTCAGGCGCTTTACTTCCTGCTGTTTTGTGATGGTCACATCTTTTTCATGAAGCTCCATTTCCATCTGGGAAATCTGCTCTTTGGTATCATCAATGATCTGGGATACTTCAAACATATCATCTGGAATGGCATGGGTCTCATGCATGTAGTTTACCAGATAAATCTGCTGGTTTTCTCCATGGACGTATTCCTGGAAGCTGCGTTCCATCTCCTGATAGAGGGACAGACGATCCCCATCTACTCCGAATTCCTCTAAAAATGCTTCCATGGAATCGTAGTTCAGGATGCTTTTATACTGCTCATAGAAATAGTAGAGTACCCGGAATTTAATAAAGTTAACTGGAACCGGGAAGGTAAATACCCATTCATAATCCAGACAATAAGGACCATTTTCAGTTAACATAATATTCTCAAAGAGACAGTCTATGTTGGATGCCTGGAAGGTCCAGTCTTTTTTGATTTTCTCATCGGCCTGGGATAGGTCACCAAAGACCTCCTTAAATTCAGGAGTTAAGTGAAATGGAAGCATACAATCTTCCTTTACACTTAAGATCATGGAAATGGCGTCTTCCATCTTGGAGACGGAAACCTTTCCGTCCTTAATCTCCCTGCCTAAAATTTCAGATAAGGTCTCTCCCTTTAAGAATTCAAATCGGGCGGTCCGCCCATCAGGGCTTACAGAAACCTCTGCCACCTTTAACCTCTGGTTCTGCTCCATAAGACTCTTATATTTGTCGCCCAGGGACCGGATATGTGCAGTGCCTTCCGGGGTCAGGGCTGATTTTTCCACATAGGGAACTCCGCCTTCCTCCACCAGACTGGTTCGGATCTGAAAGGCTTCCCTGCGGGTTTTATTGTATTTTACAAAGTTAATCTTCTTCATGGCGGCTCCAAATGGTTAAAAATGAATTGGCAAATGTCTGAAACTGTTTTCCCTCACATACTTCATCAAACATCTTTCCTAAATCAAAACGCAGGTATTTGGGATAATCGTAAGCTAAAATAGCATGGGTCAGATCCCCCTTCGAGGGAAGATAAGAATCGGAATATATGGTAACAGGAAGCTTATAATCCGGCATGGGATAATAGAATTCTACGTTTCCCTGACATTTTTCCTCTCCACATAACAGTTCTAAAAGCTCCTGTCTGGAAAGTTTTGTTTGATCGGAGACAGCTCCTGCCTGATACTTTAAGCCCAAGCGGTTGCACAGGGAAAGAATCAGTTTTCCTTCTGGCTTTAAAAGAGTCTTAGCTTTCTTAATCTGTTCCTTATAAGGCTCTTCTAAAGATCCCACCATGACCACATAGTCAAAATGCTCTTCGGGGAAGGTATCAAGACTTCCGGTAACGTATTTGATGTTATCCCGTTTCTGGTGGCGAAGGCGGTTAAAGGATAAATTGTTCTGATTGGATTCTAAGACAGTCACCTCTTTTACTCTGCGGCTGTATAAACCGGTAAGAGCGCCGTAATCGGAACCAATCTGCAGGAGGGAGGCGTTTTCTTCAAACTGGTACCATTCCAGCAGATTTTCCCGGATGTCGGAAAGGGCATACATATAATCCAGGTTGGGATTGTCTTTTAAAATCGCCTTTGTGTCTCCCTGATATTTTACATATAAATTTCTGATTTCAGGGCTTAAATCGTTCATTGATGCTTCCTCCTCACACTCTGTCCCGGTGCAGCATTAGACTTACTTCCGGTTCCATATCATAGATACCCACTGTATTCTTGTTGGAAATAACCGTTATGTTCACAATATCATACAGACGGTGGTAAACAACATGTTCTCCGTTTTCAAATCCGGTACAGCTCATGGAAAGCAGATATTCCCCTCCTTGAAGGGTCATTTTCTGTTTAAATTCCACCTCATATTCGTCGCCGTTTTTCACTGGCTCAACGTCTGAAGCTTCATACATGGTATTGGTGCCGGTCAAATCGGCTCCCCGTTTGTCCTTTATGGTGTAAGTAAAAATAGGAGCTTCGATGTCTCCGTGGAAATGGATTCTTTCTTTGATGGTGAAATACTCGCCCTTTAAAAGAAGATTGGAAACATTTCCCCGCTCATCAAGGAGACCGAAATCTACGATTTCAGCCTTTTTATCTCCGTATTCGGTACGGTTTGGATTCACGGTCAGCTTATCCTTCATAAAGCCTTCCTGGGCTGCCTTTGCTTCTTTTCTGGATTTCACATGTTCTCCGGAGAAGTCATTTAACTCTCCGCTCCTTATTTCCTCCAGTTCCAGAGACAAATCATCCATCTGATTGGCTAAGATTTTCTTATATAAATCCACCATTTTTCCTGGTTCGCCCTGAGCTATGAAATTACCCTTGTTTAATACCACTACCTGATCACAGTATTTAATAATGGCACCCATGTCGTGTGTAACCATTAAAATAGTGGTTCCATTCTGGCGGATTTCTTCCATACGGCGGTAGCATTTTGCCTGGAAGAATACGTCTCCTACGGAAAGGGCTTCATCGACGATCAGTATCTCCGGCTCTACATTGATGGCAAGAGCGAAGGCCAGACGGACGAACATACCGCTGGAATATGTTTTTACAGGCTGGTATACAAAATCGCCGATGTCTGCAAAATCCAGGATATCCTTAAGCTTGTCATCCATCTCTTTTCTGGAGAATCCCATCATGGTTCCGTTCATATAGATGTTTTCGATTCCGGTATAGTCCATGTTAAAGCCTGCGCCTAACTCCAGTAAGGCTGAGATAACGCCATTTACCTCCATAGTTCCGGCGGTAGGGGTCAGGACTCCTGTGATGATCTTTAAAATGGTTGACTTTCCGGAACCATTGGTTCCGATGATGCCTACGGTCTGTCCTTTTTTCACATCAAAAGAAATGCCGTTTAAGGCATAGAAATCCCGATGATAGTTTTTATGGGTCGGGCTCATGGCTTCCTTTAAGCGGTCGATGGGCTTTTCGTATAGCTTATATATTTTTGTTACGTTATTAACTGATATTGCATGATTGTTCGATTCTACGGACATTGAATCCTCCATACTAAGCTTGTCACAACACATCTGAAAAATGAGGACGCAGCTTTTTAAATACTTTTAACCCCAGGAGCATGATCACGATTGTCACGGTCCAAAAATAAAGTCCAAGGGTGGGTCTTTCTACCAGCCAGTTTCCGGACAGCATGCTGTCTCTGTATCCTGCTACAATGTAATAGAAAGGATTTAATTTAAGCAAAGTCGGCAGCCAGGAAGGGAAATTTTTAAACATTTCCGGTGCCCACATGATAGGAACCATCCACATGCCAAACTGCAGGCAAATGCCGATGATCTGTGCCATGTCCTTGAAGAAAACCTGTATGGCACTTGTAAAATAAGCAATTGCAAGGGAAAACATGGAGCTTGCAAAGGAGTAATAAGCGATTTGAATCCAGCTTGCTTTTGGAAACACGCCATAGCATAAGAATACTACGATCATGATAAGAGCAAAGATTCCATGTACCATAAGGCAGGAAATCAGCTTGATGACCGGAAGAATCTCCACGCGGAAAACCACCTTTTTCACCAGATAATTATATTCCTGCAGGCAGCCGGTTCCAAGGTTCAGTACCTCACTGAAAAAGAACCAGGGTACTATGCCTGGGATGAGCCACAGCACATATGGGTAATTGGGTACCGGCGGCACACTTTTAAATCCCATCTGGAATACGAAAAAGTAGACCAGCACCGTTGCCATAGGCTGTAAGAACATCCAGGCAATCCCAAAGTAGGAACCTACGAATCGTTTCTTAAAATCTGCTTTTGACAGCTCCAGGATTAGCTTTCTTTTTGTTATAATTTCTTTTAACAAGGAAACCAGATAATTCATGGTTTTCTCCTCTCACTAAAATTTAAAGGTATCCTTAATGCTGCCCCACTTCTGATCCTTTTCAGAAATAATCAGCTCCATACCTTCTTCGATCGGCCACTGGATTCCGATTTCCGGATCACTCCAAAGAAGGCCGCCTTCATCACCAGGATGATAGAAATCAGTACATTTATAAGCAAATTCTGCTTCATCAGACAGAACCAGGAATCCATGAGCAAAGCCTTCCGGAATATAGAACTGCTTTTTGTTTTCTGCTGTCAGCTCAACGCCGAACCATTTTCCATACGTTTCGGAAGTGGAACGAAGATCCACTGCCACATCGAATACCTTGCCTTTGATTACACGAACCAGCTTTCCCTGTGGAAACTCCTTCTGGAAATGAAGGCCACGAAGAACGCCCTTTACTGACATGGACTGATTATCCTGTACGAAATTCATGGTAAGGCCTGCTTCTTTAAAATCGTTCTGATTATAGGTCTCTACAAAATAGCCTCTGGAATCTGGAAATACTGTTGGCTCAATGACATAAAGTCCTTCTATTCCGCACTCTGATACTTTTATCTTTCCCATAATTTATGCTCCTTTATCATTTAAAACATTCTTTTACTTGTAGCATTCTACCACAACTCAGCTCAGATTTCCATATATAGCAAAATATTTATTGGTTTCAGCCCCATTCGGGGCCTGTTTTTCCCCTCTGGTGTCAAAAATGCCGCCTGACTGAAGGTTCATCAGCCAAACGGCACACATTATGTTTTATTCTTTATTCCTTATCCCGTCTGCCAGGCAGAAAGTGGTCTTCGTATGCAGATATTTACTGTTTGGCAATGAATGATTTTCTCTTACTCACAACATCAAAGATAACTGCTGCCATAAGAACCGCTCCTTTTACTACCTTCTGGAGATTCTGGTCTACTCCCATAATACTCATTCCAAGATTAAGTACACCCATAAGCGTAGCACCTACAATAACTCCTGGTACGGTTCCGGTTCCGCCGTAGGCAGAGGCTCCTCCAATGAAGCAGGCGCCAATGGCATCCATCTCGTAGTTGTTTCCTGCGGTTGGGTTTGCGGAATTAAGACGGGCTACGGTTACCATGCCTGCAACAGCTGCTAAGAGGCCCATGTTTAAATACGCAAGGAAATATACCTTATTGGTATCAATACCAGATAATCTTGTGGCCTTTTCATTGCCTCCTACGGCATAGAAATAACGTCCAGTGGTGGTTTTCGAGGAAATATAGCTGTAAATTCCGATGATGACTGTGACCCAGATAAGAGCGTTTGGAATGCCTTTGTATTTTGCCAGCTTATACATAAAAGCAAGAATGACAAAGCTGATGAGTGACAGCTTTACAATGGTCCCAAATAATGGATCTACATGGTATCCTTTTTGTTGTCTTCTTCTACGGCTTAAAAGCTCCAGAACGATAAAG
Source organism: Lacrimispora xylanolytica (assembly GCF_026723765.1). Lineage (NCBI taxonomy): Bacteria > Bacillati > Bacillota > Clostridia > Lachnospirales > Lachnospiraceae > Lacrimispora > Lacrimispora xylanolytica. The sequence continues at coordinate 631,165 of NZ_CP113524.1, read as the reverse complement.
ACCAGGCAGGCAATAATTCCGATTAAAAAGCAGGTCAGGTTAAAGCCTTCCATTCCAAAAATATCCGGGACATAGGAGTTAAACAGAGATAGAAATGGGTCCGGGATCGGAGATAATGTCATACCCTGTAGAACTACATTAGAAAGTCCACGGAACATGAGCATTCCGGCCAGGGTTACGATAAACGGAGGAATTCTTACATAGGCAATCCAGAACCCCTGCCATGCTCCGGCTAATATTCCGATGATGGCCATAGCCAGTAAGGTCAGATAGGGATTGATGCCAAATGTGATCATCATGGTTCCCCCAACCGCTCCAATAAAGCAGACCAGGGAACCTACGGATAAATCAATATTGCCTCCGGTGAGAATACAAAACAGCATACCGGTAGCAAGAATAAATACATAGGCGTTCTGTGCGATTAAGTTATTTACGTTCTGGGGCAGAAGCATTTTCCCGCCTGTATTGACTGTAAATAGAATGACCACTACTAAAAGAACGATTATCATGGTATATTTTTTTAATCCCTCAGATAATTTAATCTTATTTTTCATTGCTTACTCTCCCTTCTGCTGTTCTGCCCGTTCTAGGGGGGCTTTCTCTGTCCCATCAGAGTATTTATCTGATTTTAAAATACAGGCCATGATTTTTTCCTGAGTTGCCTCTTCTGCATCGATCTCTCCTACCATCCTGCCTTCATTCATTATATAAATGCGGTCAGACATTCCAAGGACTTCCGGAAGCTCGGAGGAAATCATAATCACTGATTTTCCTTCTGCTGCCAGGCGGTTGATGATGCAGTAGATTTCATATTTGGCACCTACGTCGATTCCCCTGGTAGGTTCATCTAAAATAAGAATATCCGGCTCTGCAAACATCCATTTGGCAAGCAGCACCTTTTGCTGGTTTCCACCGCTTAGATTTCCTACGTTTTGTTCCACGGAGGAGCATTTCGTCTTTAATTTATCCCGGTATTCCTGGGCCACACCAAACTCTTTGTCTTTGTCTATGATGGTCCGGCGGCTAATGGCCTTTAAATTAGACAAGGTGGTATTGATTTTAATGGGATTTCCAAGAATGAGCCCATTGCCTTTCCGGTCTTCTGTTACATAGGCAAGCTTATGCTTTATGGCGTCCTTTACCGAGGATAAGTTCACCTCTTCCCCATGAATGCGAACGGTGCCCGAAATATTGGCGCCATAGCTTTTGCCAAAGATACTCATGGCAAGCTCAGTTCTTCCGGCTCCCATCAGGCCGCAGATTCCAAGGACTTCTCCTTTTCTTACATGAAAGGATACGTCACTTACTACCTTCCGGTCGGAATAGAGGGGATGGTAGGCATTCCAGTGCTCCACCTCCATGGCCATTTCACCAATGGTCACATCGTGGCGTTTTGGGAAACGGTCCACAAGCTCCCGGCCTACCATTCCTTTAATGATACGGTCCTCAGAGATATCATCTACCTTCCGGTCCAGAGTCTCTATGGTCTGACCATCTCTAAGAATGGTTATCTTATCTGCCACATAGGCTATCTCATTCAATTTGTGGGAAATGATGATGGAGGTCATTCCCTCTTTCTTGAATTTTAATAAAAGCTCCAGAAGAGCTTTTGAATCGTCTTCGTTCAGTGATGCGGTAGGCTCATCAAGGATCAACAGCCTTGCCCGCTTGGCTAATGCTTTTGCAATCTCTACTAACTGCTGCTTTCCTACGCTGATATCCTTAATTAATGTATGGGAGGATTCTGTAAGACCCACAGTCTTTAAGTATTTGTCTGCCTCTCCATAGGTTTCATTCCAGTCGATGGCATATTTTTTTCCCTTTTCATTTCCAAGATACATGTTTTCTGCAATTGTCATATACGGAACCATTGCAAGCTCCTGATGAATGATGACAATGCCTTTGTGCTCGCTGTCACTGATGTCGTGAAATTCACAGATCTGTCCGTCGTAGATGATGTCCCCCTCATAGGACCCATATGAGTATATCCCGCTTAACACGTTCATGAGAGTTGACTTTCCTGCTCCGTTTTCGCCCACCAGGGCGTGAATCTCGCCTTCCTCCACCTGGAGGTTCACATCACTTAATACCTTAACGCCAGGAAATGTCTTTGTTATGTTTTTCATTTCTAGCAGTATTTTAGCCAAGATTAACCCTCCCTTCCCATTATCATGAAAGGGCGTCTCCCGCTTGGCAGAAGCCGCCCCTTTAGGAAATCATTTTTATTTCAGCTGATCTTCTTTGTAGTATCCGGATGTAATTAACATATCTTTATAGTTATCTAAGGTTACAACCACAGGATCGCAAAGATAGGTCGGGATAATTCCGGTTCCGTTGTCATAAGACTTGGTATCGTTGATTTCTGCTTCTCCACCCTTAATAATGGAATCTACCATCTTAACAACCTGGGAAGCGAGAGTACGGGTATCTTTGAATACGCTCATGGCCTGCTTGCCCTGAATCATGTTCTTTACATTGGCAATGTCACAGTCCTGACCAGTAATAATCGGATATTTTCCGGTATAAGAAGATGCTAGTGCATTTTCTACACCAAGAGCGGTTGAGTCGTTGGAGCAAAGAACTGCATCAAGTACGGTTCCATCAGAGTAGTTTCCTGCAATAATGGTATCCATACGGTTCTGAGCTTTTTCAGAATCCCAGTTAGCAGTAGCAACCTGCTCAAATGCGGTCTGGCCGGATTTTACAGTCAGTTTGCCATTGTCGATGTATTTCTTAAGGACATCCATAGCTCCTCCGAAGAAGAACTTACAGTTGTTGTCTGCCGGGTCACCGGTGAACAGCTCAATGTTCTTAGAATCGGTTGCTTTTTCCAGTCCCAATGCTTCTACCAGATACTCGCCCTGCTTCTGGCCTACTTTATAGTTATCAAAGGTTGCGTAATAGGTTACGGCATCGGAGTTCATGATCAGACGGTCATATGCAATGACCGGAATGCCCATTGACTTTGCCTGAGCCAAAGGCTCACCTAAGGAGCTTCCATCAATGGAAGCAATAACCAGGAGCTGGCAGCCGTTTGAGATCATGTTCTCAATCTGGGATACCTGGGTCTGAACATCATTGCTTGCGAACTGAAGGTCAACCTTATAACCGGCATCTTCCAGCTCTTTTTTCATATTGGTTCCATCCTGGTTCCACCGCTGAAGATCCTTGGTCGGCATAGCAACTCCGATTAAAACACCATCGGCTTTTCCGGCCTTTGTTTCTTCTGCTTTGCTCTCCGCTGCTTTTGTCGTCTCTGCTGCCGTTGTTGCTGCCTGAGTCTCTTTGCTTTCGGACACAGAGCTTGTTTTGCTTCCACAGCCTGCTAAGGCAGTAGCAGCAAGGGCAAGAGTCATTGCAACTGCTAAAAGTTTTCTTTTCATGGTTCTTTGTTCCTCCTCCAATACTTTATTTGTAGCTTTATCTTATCACCAACCTATCTGGATATGTTTGTGAACCATTAGCACTCATTCATCCACATAAAAAAAGCCCTGACCCCCCAGGACTTTTTCGTTTCAGAAAAATGCTATGCTGTTTATTGGTATTACTGTTTTACATTTAAGTAGACATCTTCTTTGGAATGGAATCCGCCCTTAATGATGACAGAATCCATATTTCCCTTATTGACTGCTACCGGTTTCAGTTCCAGATAGGGGACCTCATAGGTGCCGTCGTAAATGGTTTTATTGACTCCCTCTAAGGGCTCTCCCTTTCCAAGTTTAACGGCATATTCTGCCCCAAGTCTGGCTTCCTCTTCCACATACTTAAATGCGGTCATGGTCTGGGTTCCTTCCATAATCCTCTGACATGCCATTAAATCCCCATCCTGGCCTACCAGATATACCTTGCCAGCCAGACGGTCTTCCGATAGCGCGCGAAATACCTGGGTGGCCAGATCGTCATTGCCGCACATAATCCCCTTTACATCAGGATGAGCCTCCAGGGCTTCCTTTGCATGGGTATAGGCATTCTCTGCCAGCCAGCCATCACAATTGTTTTCATATACGACTTGAAGGTTATTGTTAATTTTCGAATCAAAACCATCACGGATTAAGCGTACATTATTGTCTGTCTCAGGTCCCTGTATCATGAATATTTTCCCTCCCTCTGGAATATTCTGATTCAGGCTTTCTGCCATCAGCCGTCCCACCTCTTCATTATTAAAGGATATGTACATATCTGCGCCTGCATTTTTTATCAGTCGGTCGTAGCTTACGGTTTTTATCCCCGCATCCTTTGCTTTTTTCAGCACATCAGAAAGTGCTTCACTGTCCCCCGCTACTACTACAATAACATCCATCTGTTTTTTGATGAAATATTTGATTTGTTCAATCTGTTCATTTACATCCCCATTTGCATTCTGAACATTTACTTCCGCCCCTAAGTCTTTTGCCGTAGATACAAACACATCCCGGTCTCTGATCCATCGTTCGATTACGAAGGAATCTATGCTGAGACCGATTGTTACAGGCCTTTCACTTTCATCCTGTCCGGTTCCTTTTTCCATCTCTGCAACAGCATCTCTGCAGCCAACCATAAAAACGCAGCAGAGCATAATCATCAGTAACCATTTCCCTCTCCACATTTTCATAACCTTTACCTCTCCCTGTATTCACTCGGCGTCATCCCTTCGTATTTCTTGAAAATACGGCTGAAATAGTTAGGGTCGCCATAGCCGGACATTACACACACCTCCTTGATGCTGTACTTGGGATCCTCCAAAAGATGTCTCGCATGCTTCATCCTGACTCCTGTTACATATTCAATAAAATTCTCTCCCACCTCCTGTTTAAACAATTTACTGAAATAATATGGGCTGATATCCACCATTCTGGATACATCATCGAGTGAAATATTTTTTGCGTAATTCTCATTGATATATGCTTTTACCCTGGAAACCACATTTTCATATTCCCTGTCCCTGGCTGTACTGATGCAGTCACAGATGTCCCTTGTCTTTTCCTGAAACCACATCCTCAGACTTTCGGTATCTGCGGCTTCTCTTAATTCGCTTAGGTAATTCTCCCGGTAACGGAAGCCATACCGGAGATTGCCGCCTTCAAAGGCCATCTTTTCCAGCCTCATAATCAGTTCTAATATCTTTACTTCAATGTTGGAACGGTTATTGTTGTTATGCACCAGCATCCAGTCAAAGAATTCATTGGCACAGGATAAGGCCCCCTCCCGGTCTCCTTTCGCCCCTCGCTGCAAATACATATGTTCTAGCTCCAGGGGATATTCTCCGTCGTAATCTGCCACGTTTGGAATGTCTGTAATATGTACCACATGGCTGTCACTTTCTCTCAATGACTTTAAAGTTTCTTTATAGGAATCCCGGATTGCGGTCAATGGCTTTACAGAGCCAATGCCGCCTCTGCATTTAATGTCTGCGCTGTTTTCCAGCTTATGAATCATATTTCTCGTTCTGGTGATGATCTCCACCCGTTCCTCGTAGCGCATCTTTTCTTCTTCAAAGGTCAGAAACAGGACAAGACGGTTTCCCATAACCGGGCCTATAACACAATCAAAGTAATCCTTAAGGATTTCCCGAATCATGGCATAATACTTGCTGACGCGAACGCCTACCCCAATGGCGTTTGTCATGGTTCCGCTTTCAATGCTGTCTCCGAATTCCAGAACCATCATAAATCCATAGGAGGTCTGGATATCCAGCATTTCTGCATACCCGTTATTTAATATGTCTGAGTCATCCTGAAGGACGTTATAAATAAAGCCGCTCTCTATCATGGGTATTACGATTTCCAGCTTCTCCCTGATTTTAAGATCGTCACTTAACTTCTGTCTTGCCTCCTCCACCTGATGCATGGCCTTTACGCAGGTCTCTAAAATCTTCTTTTTATTGACTGGCTTCATGATGAATTCCATGACCCCCAGATTCACTGCCTCCTGGGCATAAGAGAATTTATCAAAGGCTGTCATGATGATAAAGACAATGGAAGGATTGAACTTTCTGACCTCCTTGATAGCCTGGATGCCGCTTAAGCCTGGCATCTGAATATCCACAAAGGCAATATCCGGCCGAAAGGAGCCTGCCTGCTCGATGACTGCCCTTCCTGTCTTAACACAGACGATTTCGCAATCACTTCCGAAATTAGACTGTATGATGTTTTTTATTGCTTCCAGCATGATTCCTTCGTCATCCGCCACCAATATCCGAAACATATGAAACCCCTCCTCTTTTAGGAATCCTTAAGACTATCGTGGTGCCCTTGTCTTCTCCTTCACTAAAGATGTGGAAAATGTCGTCATAGTTGTAATACAGTCTTAATCTGGAAATGACATTGTAAATACCAATTCCGGTGGATTCCCTTTTATCGCCGTTCTGACGCCCGGCTCGTATTCTTTCTAACGTTTCTTCCTCGATTCCCTTCCCATTGTCTTCAATGCGAATCTCAATCTCATCCTCCCTGTCCTCTACGGACAGATGGATTTTCCCTGGCCATTCAATGTTTCGGATGCCATGGGTGACAGCATTTTCAACCAGTGGCTGCAGGGTCATGCTGGGAATGGAAATGTTTAACGCTCCTTCATCAATGGAGGAGCTGTACTGGATATCTCCTGCAAAACGTACGTTTAAGATATAGATATAGTTCTCTACAGTTTCCACCTCTTCTAAAATGGTGGCATCCTCGGAACCTTTTTTTACGTTATAGCGAAAAAAGTCTGCCATCTTTTCCATGAATACAGAGGTTTTTTCCGCGTCCTCCATCATGGCAAGCTGAACTCCCGCATTTAAGGAGTTAAACAGAAAATGAGGATTGATCTGAGACTGGAGATATTTTAGCTGAGCCTCTTTTAAATGGTTTTCCATCAGAAGCTCCCTCTCCTTCATCTCCTGTTCTTTTTCTGCGCTTTCCTTGATTTTCTGGACGTAATCATCCAGACTTTCTACCATCTGGTTAAAGGTTCCGGTTACGATTCCAAGCTCATCTCCTGCCTGAACGGAAGGTACCTTCACATTGAAATTACCTTCGCCAACCAGCTTTGCCGTGTGGGCTAAGTTAATCAGAGGTGTTACCATGTCCTTTGTAATCATCATCATGACGGTGATGCTTGTGATCATGACTATGACCAGAATGATAGAGCTTATGACCTCCAGATACTGGAGGGCTGCCTGCAGGGTCTGGTAGCTGGCTGAGTTATTTTTAAATTGAAGGCTGTTTAAGACAGAGACGTCGTTGCCGATAAAACGGTACAGTTTTAAGGCGGATTCGTAGGAAACCTTATATTTCTCTACATTCTGGCCCCGCTTTGCCTGGACGGTCTCATCGGTTATGGTCAGATAGCTGTCTGACATGTTCCTGATATTCTTTTCCAGTATCTGGATCTGATTGTCGGTGACAGATACGTTAAGCCCCTCCAGCAGCTTTCTTAAGTCCTGCTCGGCTCGGTAATAATTGGTCAGGGATTCAGAATCTTTTACCTGAAGGTACCGGTACATATAATTTTGTACATTGGATAGGCTGTCTGATAACTCGTTTAAGTTTACATTGCTCATATAGACAGAGTTCATCCGTTCCACCATCTGATTAATCTGGGCATAGATAAATAAGTTGCTGGAAAAGAGTACGACAGCCGTTACGGCGATTTCTAAGAACAGTTTTCGGGTGATGGGGAGATTTTCCCATACATGGATTAACTTATTTTTCATGGCTGCTCCACTGGTCATTTACGAAACTTAGGGCATTTTCCTTTGATATAAACTCCAGGTCCACGCTGTTAAAGGAATTGGTCCTTCCGTCATGTATGGACTCTGTTAGGGCTTGTACACTATATATTCCCATCTGTCTGGTGTCAATGTAAAGTGACATGGCCATTGTCCCTTTTAAAACGGCGTCCAGGGTGGCCTTTGATTTATAATAGCCAATCACCTGGGTCTTTCCCACACTGTTGTAATCAATTACGGCCTGATATACGGCTTCTGTGTCCACCTCATCCATGCAGATAATGATATCAGGCGGGCCTTGATCATTCTGGAAAAGATTGCGGACGATTTCTTCTGATTCAAAGGCACGTCCCGAGGGGACCTTGATTTCTTCCACTATGATGGGGTTTGCGGTATCACTGGAAGTAACCATTCGGTTATTGATTTGGTTGAATATCTGGGATTGGCTGCTGTCGGAGGAATTGTCATGAAGGAACATCATGACTCTCATCTTCCTGGACTCTTTGGGAAGTATTTTTATGATCTGATTTCCATATTCCTGTCCCAGCTGATAGGAATTGATTCCCACATAGCTTTTTCTGTTGGATGTGGGGGCATCGTTTAACATGGTCACAACAGGGATGCCTCTGGCTGCTGCCTCGTTAATCTTATCCTCAAGCCGGGATTCTCCCGTGAATTCCAGTAGGATTCCATCTACTTTTGCTGCTATGCTCATATCCATAAAATCAACTGTGGTATATTCTGAGGATTGGTCCTTTCCCTTTAGTTCTACATAGGCATCGTGAAGAGCCGCCTCTTCCTTTACACTTTTGTATACGTCGTTCCAGAACTGGGAATCCAGATTATCTATGATCATGACATAATGATATTCATAAGCCGAATTCTTTTCTGCATGCTCCAGTCCTGTTTTTTTCAGGACGTATCCGTAGAAGGAGGAGGTCAGTCTCGTTAAGAACACGATAATGAGCAATCCGGCAAATACTAACAAAAGCAGGCTTTTTTTTCTTTTATCCATGGGTATCCTCTTGTCTCAATTTATGCTGTTTTTATTATACTAAATTGGGGTGGAAAACGTAAGCAGGAGAATCTTGCGGGGGAGTAGCATTTTTTTGTTATGAGTGTGATGATAGGTATTATGGGTTAGAATAATTTGATAGGTTATATTAATTTCTATGTAATGGGAAAAGCACGGTCATTCCGCGCTTTATCCTGTTTATGTAGTACATATGTATATGTTTATAATGGAATTGATTCATTCTATATCAGAGGATTTTTATCGTATTAATAGAAATCACAATATACTTTCCAATCTGATATTAGAGGATTGTAGAAGAAATAGAATTTTCCACTGTCTACAATATTAAATAAGGCTTTTGCATCTGACGAAATTTGCATAACAAATTCATATTCATCTCCAAAGCTATAACCAGATTGGCAAAAAGCGGGGTAACCACCAACCTTGTGCTGGGCATATATTTCTTCGCATATATCATCAAAATAATCGATTCCTTCCGTTGTTTCTAATTGAAGAATTGTATCTTCAATTTCTTCGGGAATTCCTCCACCATCCCAACAGGGATAATCATTTTCTATCAATTGAGGGATTAGTGGAAATGGCTTTATCATATCAGTTTGGTATTCACACGGGACTAATTGCTCTAATGAAGTATAGGTACGGATGTAGAACCATGGACTCAAATCATCTGATATAAGGTTATCCCAAACATCTTTTGACATGAATACTGTGACAAGCTCGATCCCAGTTAATTCTAGCGGGACAAAGGGCAAATCTTTTAAGAATATTGTTGCGACAGAAGCCATATTATTTCCGTTTTTATCTTTAGGAATGTCCTCACCTTCATGCTGCCAGCAAACACTTCCAATCCAGCTTTCTAGTAACTCCCTGGTTGGTCTTTTTCCTCCTGTTTCAAAAATAACAGCCTTTTTTGCAAGCTTTTCCTTTATTTCTTTTACTGTCATATTGGACGCACCTCTTAATGTATTGTTTCATAATATTTATTCTTCAGATTCTTAATAAAAATTGCTACTATATAAGGCAATTTCTCCTATCTGCAAATAGGGGGTTATAATTTTTTATTTTCACCCTATTTATAGTAATGAAACATCCTTTGATAGATTTCTCTTGATTGGTTTTCATCTTCCCAAGACAATGGATCATCCGCATAACATAAAATCCGAAACGGTTCTTTATTTTGAATTTCAGATGGTAACTCACTCCATACTAAATACATTTTAGAGCCAAAGTACTTTATGTCCATATCATCTTGATAATATATCTCTTCTAATTTACTAATTAAGAATCCTCCAAAGGTATCATAATCAACATCATTTTTACGAGCATAGTCAATAATAACGTTGATTGAATATTGTATATCTGAAGTCCTCCACTCCAATTCTAATAACAAAGAATTATTAGGGTCCTTTAAGAAATATGCATGGAGATTTTCTTTATATTCTGTCTCCGGCACCACCCTCGTGTATATCAAAATAGCATATGATAATAATCTTGCAACCATAATGTCCTCTACAAAATAATCTTCATTTTCATTGCTTATCTTACTCATTACTATTTCTCCCATTGTAAAACAAAATCGTTTTAATCTTTCAAATTAAGACTTTGGTCTGTTTGAATGCCCGATTCTTTATCTGTAGTAGCACACACAGCAAAGATCACTCCCATAATAATAAAAATAATCCAATACATTGAGACAAAGGAAATCATTCCAATGCTAATATAGCCCACGAACTTTAAAACAAGAAAAACAATATAAACCAATAAAAAAATAATATCTATAAATCCAAAAAACCTTTTTATTATGTTGGAAATTTTAATGTCAGATAGTTTAATAAAGATAGTCACAATGCAAGCAGATATTAAAAAGTAGAAAAGAGGAATTACCATAAAACTATAAACCTTATCCAGAAAAATATTTATATTACGAAAATAGATTACTGTTTCATAATATCTCATAACCAATAAACAGCATACAGAACCCAAAGCAAATAATGCTTCACTATTGATTTTATGACTTCTCAATATCTCATCATCTCCTATTAGTAAATTAACACTATATACGTTTAGCTAATTATAATTGTTTTCTAGACTTTTCACAACCCAATAATCAAAAAAGGCACCCCGGCCCATGAACTCTCGTCCACAACCAGACTGCCTTATAGTTACATTTTCCCTTCAAATCCAGGTTCCTTTTTCCAATAGGACTGATTCATGGTAAATCTTAAAATTAACCAGGTTGGAAGCGAGCGATACCGTTTCCCCGCAAGGTATCCCATATACTTAAATCCGCTCTTTACAACCACCCCTGGAACCAGCCAGATCTTGTTTTCACTCACCAGCCATGCTATGGTCCTCTTCACAAGACGGATTCCTTCGCTTTCCGACCGGATTCCTTCAAATACTTCCGGGTGGTCCGCCTGGGACACAGCTAAGTCAAAGTTTCTTCTAAACTGTTCCATGCATCCGTAATTATGAGAATGGTACACCTTTGCCTCTGCTGCATAAGCTACGGCCTGTCCCCGGTATCTGATTGCATTTCCTGCATAAATCATGTCTTCATTAAAGATCGTCCGGCTCGTAAAACCACCAGCTTCTAAAAAGGCTTCTCTGTCATAGGCACAGCACACATTGGAAGCAAAGAAGGTCTTAATTCCAAGCCCCTGCAAATCTTCTCTTGTCTTTACTCTGCTGTTTTCCGGGTAATTAAAGGACCGGGTATACTGTTCTGCAAGTCCGCAGTCCGGATTGGGAAGCTGTCTTGCATAGGCCATAACTACCTTTTCCCCATTTTTCCCTTCCTGGTCAAATGCATTTACCAGAGCGCCGATCAGATTTTTATCTGCTGGGACTGCATCATCGGTCATAAAGACCATAATATCAGCTTTTGAGTATCCGGCTCCCTGGTTTCTCGTTCCGCCGTGGTCAAATTCTTCTTTTGTTACATGGTGTACTTCCAGATTTTCTATATGGTCATAGACATGGTCCTTCCAATAAGACCTTTCCGTATTCACTGCAATGATGCGGCGAATGGGATAGTTCTGTGCAGCCAGTCTCTCAAGCAAACGCTTTAAGGTATCGTCTGGCTTATAAACCGGAATGATTACATCTACGGTCTTTTTCTCTGTTTGTTTTTCTTCCATTCCCATTTCCTACCTTCCTGTTAATAGCGCAGACATGCCGTGGAACAGATGCGTATCAGGGCGTAAATGCTGACAAAGCATTGCAAGAACCAGGCACTTTTTCTTAAGTCAACGGTCAGAACCAGCCGTTTGTCAAATATGGTCAGTAAAACCAAGGGCAGCAGAGGGATAAAATAGCGTCCCTGTACTCCGGTGATGTAAGTCATTTCTCTTGGAGTATAGCCAAGAAGCATGGAAGCCAGAATGAGACAGGCACTTAAAAATACCAGCAAAAGAGTAAGCAGCTTCTGCCATCTTTTAAAAGGAACCGCTTCTCCTTCTCTTCTTACCACGCTGATGAAAAGTCCATAACACAGAAGAAGGAGACAAAACGGTGGAACGGTAAGGTTGGGATCCAAATTTCCCAAAAAGCCGCCCAGCATTGTCACCAGATAATAATCCAGCTGGGTCACAAAGGTTTTATAATAAACCATGACGATATCATAGGGTTTGTTTATTACATCGGATACCGTATAGCCTGCCGCCTCGCTCCACCCAATATAGCTTTCTGTACGGGTGGCCCATATGCCAAGAACCAGATGATTTACCAAAAATACAGCCAGCAGCATAGCTGCCAGAACACAGGCAAAGGAAATCCAATATCGTTTCTTCGACTGGAATTTAGCTGACGGGATAAAGAGACAAATGCCTGCCAAAGGAAGATATACGATTTTTCCCGGCTCTAGTAAAATCAGCAGCAGGGCCAAAATAACGATATCCTTTATGGTCACCTCGTCTTTTTCAAATGCCAGGTAAAAGCACCAGGCCAAAAGCATGAGGGCTAGACCGATAAATCCAGTATCATAGGAATAGGAAGCTGCCAGATGAAGAGTCATAGGCAACGCGGAAACAGCCATAATCACCTCTTTTTTAAATGGCATGATCCGAAATGCCATGTAGGACATGATAGTGAATGCAAGGAGATTAAAAAACCTTCCAAGCATGACCATAGGTACATATCCCATATGAAACACTCTGGCAAGGGCAATCCCAATAGCCTGAGGAAGATATATAATCGGTGAAGTATTGACTGGAATCTCACTACGGACGGTTACTCCCTGGCTGTTATCCTTGGAAAACAGCTGAGTGATCATCATATTATAGGAAAATTGTCCTGGCTCTGATTCAAAGCCATTGACATCATCTCCACTCCGAACTAAAACATTAGCACCATGGTTAATCCGGTCCTTTTCTTCTTTCGTAGCCCGGGATAAGTAATCCTCATCTGCTACTGCCTGCTTTCCCATGATCTGGCTGGATAATCGGTAAGAGCTGATGAAATGTGCCGCTTCATCCGGAGCAGTAAAGGGAGGAAGAGCGATTAGGTAAAATACTCCTAAAATCAGGATAACCACGGGATACATCCAGTGATAAAGCTTTTTACTTATCCACAAAACTGCTCCCAAACAGAAAAGAAATCCACAGCCTGCCAGTATGAGCCACCAGTAAAACCGTCGGACTGCTTCAAATTCAGGGGATGGAATACCAATAATGGTTTTATGATAGGGCAGCAGGAAAAGAAATGCGAGAACCAGGATGCTTCCTGCCGTCAGTGCCAGGCCTTTTTTATTCCCAGTTAGATTCACGTTTTGTTTCCTCCTTTTCCTTATCTTCTTCCCGGTCCAGGGCAAAAGCCTGAATGAGCTCTGTCACTCTCCGTTCCAATTGTGAGATTTTAACGGATTGGAAGAACACCTTTAAAAGTAAAATAAAAATCATAAAGGTAAAGATAAAGTTTGCTGTGGAATATGTTCCCACCATACCGGAGATGAAATCCGCCAGCCTTGGAAACAGGCTGAATACCACCAATAAGAGTGCAAACATCACCCAGAATATTGAATCTTCGATTTTCATTTTAGAATGGCGTATTCTTCTAAGTAAGTAACATGTCAGCAGAATGGACACGCATATTAGTACGCATCGAAGTATAACGGTCATTGACAACTCCCCCTTTTATCTTCTGTCCCTGATACGGAAGCTTTGAACCAGTAAAATGGAGAAAAGCATTTTTCCCATATACCGTGCCGCATTCAGTGGATTTAAATAGCTTTCGCCAAGAATTCTCTCATCCATCACCACAGGGATTTCAGCTACCTTGGCACCATGACGAATCAGATAAGAGATGGTATCCGGCTCCGGGCCATAATTTAAGCCATCTGCAAATTCCTTGATCATCTTATGGCTGAACATACGCATTCCGGATGTGGGGTCTTTGACCAGGACTCCGGTAGTGAACCAGATGGCACTGCTTAAGAGGCGGCTTCCAAACATACGCAGGGAATGAGGCTTCTTTTCTGACACGAACCGGGAACCGATGACAATATCGTATCCTTCATTCATTTTTTCCTTCATGGGAAGAATGTACTCCGGCCGGTGCTGTCCGTCTCCATCAAACTGTATGGCATACCGGTATCCATGGCGGTGAGCATATTTGAGACCTGTCTGGAACGCACCAGCAAGTCCTAAGTTCACCGGCAGGTCAATGATCCGCCAGTTGTGCTTCCGGCATATTTCTGCCGTATTGTCTGTGGAGCCATCGTTAATAATCACGTAATCGAACATGGGATAGTTTTCTATAACGCCTCCTACGACGCGCTCGATATTCAAAGCTTCATTATAAGCAGGTATTACTACCAAAACTTTATCCGTCATTTTAATAACCCTTTCTTTTCCTTTATCAGTACGTAAGCCGCCTGCCCCATAAAGCAGAGCATAAGGAGCAGCATGGAAAGCAGATAGGAGAATGCTCCTCCATTAATTCCTCCCGCTTTCACCAGGGAAAAGGAAAGGAAATATGATAAAATGCAGACTGGAACATAGCCTAAAAAGATCCGTTTCTGCTGCTTCATAATTACAAGAACATAATAGAATAAGTTCATCAATGCAAACAGACCGCCTCCAAAAACAATGGCAAGTAAGCCCCAAAGGTATGGATTTAAGTCTACATTATAGATTGCACCAAGAACCGGTACTCCAATGGCCCAGGCGCCTATGAGGGCGATTACTGTAAGAACTAATATCACGCCGGATAGCTTACTGATTTCCCTGACAAAACCTTGAAAATTTCTCTCCTCCCATAGGTAGGACAGTTTGGTAAGGAACGGTCGTATTACAAAATTTGCCGCCAGATTAATCACGGAAGTGGGCATAAAAATAGCCACAAAAATGGCGTTATCAATGGAAGTCATCTGGGCGTCTACCGCATACTTTGCCATGGCAAATATAAGCCCGTCGAGAAATACGGAAAGAAAAAGCAGAAATCCTTCCTTAAGAATCTCCCATTCCTTTCCATCTCTCCTATGAAGGGCAATTTCAGGCATATTTCCTGCCATCCCCTTGTCAAAGATCAGGATTCCGGCTCCCTGTGAAATCACTGCGATGCCGCTGGATAACACAAGGTTTTTTGTTATGATAAGTGTGGTTAAAAAGCAGAACACAGATAAAAGAGTTCGATACGTCATTGCCTGTCCCGTGCGATAGAGACGCCCCACTCTTTGAAATTCAGATTCGTATACATCTGCAAAGCCGTCCAGCACTTTATAAAGCACCATTAAAAATACCACCAGACATTTTTCCAGGGTATAATCAGGAGAGGCCACGAAAAGCTTCCAGGCGATATAACCCATTCCCAGAATGACCGCCGCCACACAGGATAGATATCTGGCTCTCCGGTATTCCTGGAAGGTGTAATTCCCGGAGACGTCCGTACTTTGAATGGGTCTCATGCCAAAATAGGCCACCAGAAACATCTGCTGCCCAAATGTGCTGAAGGCAAACCCAAAGATTCCTCCCTGGTCTGTGCCTATAATATGATTGACAAGGGCCGTAAGAAGCATGCTGGAGCCAGCGTAAATAAAGCTGCCAATCATGTTCCAGGCCACATTTTTTCGTTCCATATATATTCCTCTGATTTCCTTACAGTTCCCTTTATTCTACAATATCAGACTTTAAATGTAAACCGTAACCCCTCTATTACGATTCTTTTCCAATTCCTGCTGTTTTGCAAAGGTATAAAAATGCTTCCAGACGGAACAGCCAGGAAAGACCTGCATAAACAACAACTCCTACCAGAATCTGTACCACCAGAGTGAGAAGCGTTCCTTCTATTAAATACTGTACACCGTATACGAAAAGCCCCATGACTGCCGAGATAATAAGGGAAGGCATCACGTCCTTCCATTGCTCGTAAAAGCTGTAATTTAACAGCTTTTTATTGGGGTGGGCATTGATAAAGGTACAGATAAAGTCGGTTACCGCGCGCAGTGCCACCATGGTGTAGATTCCTAAGGGAATGCTGATAATAAGGGCGACAACGCTGACTGCCTTTTTAATGATCTCCAGCTTTAAAAATATCTCACTTCTTCCCAGTGCATTAATGGCCTGTAAGTTGGCTACATGAAGGGGCCAGGTGGCATAGGCGATGCAAAGCAGGCGGAGCATTGGGACGCAGGGTAGATACTGATCGGTAAGGAGCAGCTTCACCATGGGTTCTGCTACCGCCATTAAGCCTGCCATCATAGGAAACACAAGGTATGAGCTGGTGACAATGGATCTGCGGACCATGCCTTTTACCCGTTCTCTGTCATCCTGAAAGGCGGAAAAGGCAGGCAGCATAACCGACTGGATGGCAGCTCCCAGGTTATTTGCAATAAGGGAAGGGAACTGGTTTCCCCTTGAGTATTGCCCCATCATAGCGGAATTATATACTTTTCCGATGACTAATCCATAGACATTGGTAAATACCGTATCAATGAGGCCGGAACAAAGGATCTTCCAGCCATAGGAAAACAGCTCCCTGGCTTTTTCTACGGAAAACAAAAGCCTGGGACGCCATTTTACAAGAACAGAAAGAACTGCCATTAAGAAAAAGCTGTAAAAAAACTGCTGCATGGCAAGGGCCCAGACTCCATAGCCTAAAAATGCCATGGTAACTCCAATTACACCAGAGCCAAGAGCAGCAAAAATACTGGCAATGCAGAGCTTACGAAACTCCATGGTTCTTGCAATTGCTGCAGACTGAACGGAAGTCACTGCACCGAAAAACAAGGTAACTGCAAGGGTTCGAAGGACCGGACGAAATAAGGGCTGTCCATAAAATGAGGCAATGGCCGGGGCAGAAAAGAACAAAATGAGATACAAAGCAGCTGCAATTCCTGCACTGATATAGAAGGCAGAGGAATAATCCTCCTCGTCCACCTTTTGCTTTTGTATCAGGGATGTATTGAAACCGCTTTGAACGAATACATTTCCAATGGTGATAAAGATCATGATGAGCATGACTTCTCCGGACTCTGCCGGTGTTAAGAGCCTGGCCAGCAGTATAGATACCAGGAACTGAATGCCTTGAGTTCCTCCGTTTTCCATCACTTTCCAAAACAAACCGGAAAGGACTTTATTTTTTATATTTTCCTCATACATACTGGTTTTTCTCCTCGTTTTACCAATTAACAATTCCGCCTTATTGTACTATATTACCCATTAATTGTAAATCGTCTCTAGCATTTTGACCCTAATCATGATAAACTATTAAGGAATATACTCAATTTACTAGAATTCAGGAGGTTTTTCATGATGCGTAAACTGACATACGGTCTGGCAGCATTTTGCCTGACGGCTGTTCTGGTTTCGGGACATGCTTCTTATGCATGGGCAGACGAAGCACGTGGACCGGGATTTAGGAATGGCGTCCCAATAAGTCAGAATGACAGTCAGACTGAGACCAAAGATCAAGGCAGCAAAGTTACAGAGGAAGCGGAAAACGCTTTGGCTAATGCCGGCATAGACATCGGAAAAGAAGCAGAAGGAAACGGCGAAGATGGCGTGGAAGACGCCGCCGCAAAAGCTGCACAGGAAGCCTTAAAGGCTAATTTCCCCCGTCTCCAGACAACCGTTATGACAGGTGACAGCAACTGGTCCCAGCCTTTCGTAAACGATGCCTGGATCACAAACAATGGGGAAGGATTCCATGGATTATCCACATTTCTCACAAATATCGTAGGCAATGTACTTTACCGGACTTATACATCAAGCACAGGCTGGTCTCCCTGGGTCTTAAACGGACAGCAGACGACTAACTATGCCAATGATGTGAATATCGAAGCCATTCAGATGCGCTTTTCCGGTTATGTGAACAACCAGTTTGATATTTATTATACCGCCAAATTAGAGGATGGTACTACTATGGGCTGGGCGAAGAACGGAACCGCTACAGGAACCATGGGGACAGGCCACTATATTACAGGCTTTCGAATGGCTTTCTACGCCAAAAATTCTGCATTCCCCTACTCTACAGAAAAGCCGCTGATCTCCGCTGTTCCAGATGGAATTCAGCAGGTTGATGGTGCCCTTCGTTACGTAAACGGAGACGGCTCTGCCTTTACCGGCTGGGCATGGTCAGGCAATGAACGGTATTATTTCGTTGATTCCAATCCGGTGACGGGATGGCAGTACATAGACGGCTTTAAATATTATTTTGATGAAACTGGCAGGATGTTAAAGGACTTAGAGCCGGTTATGGGTGCAAATGGACCATTTTTAATCAGCATCAATAAGCAGATGAACACCATGACCGTATTTGCAAAGGACGGAGAACGGGGATTTATCATTCCAGTCAAATCCTTCCTTACCTCAACCGGACCGGATACTCCTCTTGGAACCTTCCAGACTCCGGCCAAATACCGCTGGCGGGATATGAACCACGGAATTTTCACCCAGTATGCGACCCGCATCTGGAAAGGATTCTTAATTCATTCCATTCTTTACAGCAAGCCTAACGGGATGACACTTGACTCCAGTACTTATAATTATCTAAGCATTGCTGAGTCAGCAGGCTGTATCCGTCTCTTATCGGGAGATGCCAAGTGGGTTTATGACCACTGTGCTCTTGGAACAACGGTTACCATTTATAACTCTCCGGTACCAGGACCTTATGAGCGACCTGCAATCGAACAGATTATTCCTGATTCACAGACCTGGGATCCTACTGATCCAAATATTGTTCATTAATATAAGTGTCTTACTTACATAAGCAAGGGCAGAAACGTGTGAAAACGTTTCTGCCCTTGCTATTTTGTATGTTAGCCATGATATTTCTTTCTTAAAAATCCGTACACTCCCGGAAACCTGTATTCCAGCTGGATAAAGAACCTGGTTCGGCTGGTGAGTTCCTTATAGTACTTTCGATACTCTGGATTCAAGATTTCCTTAAACTGTCTGGTATTGACCATGGTGTGATAATACGTTCTCTTTTCAGCACTTCGAATCGCTTCCCGGAGTCGCCCTCCGGTTGCCGCATCGTAAAGGTCATATACCTTTTTCATCCGCTCGTAATAGACGCTCTGCTTCTTCTCGTAATCTCCACTTTTACCTTCCACCGTCCAGGACCCGGCAACACCTACCCGATAGGCGCTCATTGGCTCATCAAAGTAATAACCGTATCCTTCGCTTGCTGCAATCATCTGAATGGGGGTATCTCCAACCGGACATTCCACATAATAATCGGGAAGTTCTTTTACGATACGGCTGGGAAATGCCATGGAAGACATGGCATAGCCAGAAGACTTATCCACAATATCTTCTGGTGAGAGGACCTTGTTTCCACAATAAGGCCGCATTTGTCCCTCTGTCACTGCTTTTCCCACCAGGTCTATTTTGGCACTGTGAATACAAAGAGTGCATTCCGGGTGGGCTTCCATATAATCGACCTGCTTTTGCATCTTATCCGGTGAGACCCAGTAATCATCTCCGTCGCACATAAAGATATATTTACCTCTTGCCCTGGGAAAATTAAAGGCACCACTGATGTTGTCGATGCCCTGGGAATACTGGTTTTCCGTCTGAATGAGAGGCAGTACCTTTCCCGGATATCTCTTCTCGTATTCTCTAAGAATTTCTCCGGTGCCATCAGTGGAGGCGTCATCGTGTACCAGGATTTCAAATTCAAAATTTGTTTTCTGCATCAAAAAGCTATCCAGAGCCTGACGGATATAATTCTTGTGGTTAAAGGTCACACAGTTTACACTGACCATAATGTTGGAATCAGAATTTCCGTTCATTCTCTCTCGCCTTCTTTCCCCAGAATTTTTGTAATGTATTCCTCATATTTCCTGGCTATATACATGTCGGTGATACCATGAAATGGTTCTATCTTCTCTCCGGTAAAGCACTTAATGTGATTGGAAACACAGTCATATCCGGCGAGACAGGAAAACTCCACACCACCGGAAAAACGGGGGTTGCACTCCAGCATTCGGTAAATGCCGTCTTCCCCTTCGATGAATTCAAAATTCACACAGCCATTTATGTGAATCGCCTCTGCAATTTCTCTGCACATAGCTTCTAAATTCTTATTCGTAAATACAAGTACGGAAGTTCCGGCGCCATTGCCTGTCCGCAGAAGCTCTTTACGGCAGATGACCGCACATTCTCCGGTTTCTTCCTGACGCACCACATCAACGGTAATGATACTTCCTTTATAATAGGGCTGCACCACAAAATCTCCTGCTTCCTGAAAGGTAAGAAAGCTTTTCATTTCCTCAAGGGAAGAAATGTAGTGAAGTCCCTGGCTGCTCCTTCCATTATATGGCTTTACAACGGCTGGATAAGAAATGGTATCAATATCTGCCTCTAAAAGGTCCACGGTCTCAATGGGATTTCCCAGTCTCTTTTGGGAAAGAAAAGAACTCATCTTCCGCTTATCCCTGCATAAGAGCATGGTCTCTTCCTCAGAAAGGCAGAGGGTTATGGAATGGGCTTTTAATTCCTCTCTGTGGCGGTTCCAAACATCGGCCTCCACATCGGTTAAGATGATGATGGCGTCCACCTGTTCCTGGTCACAAATAGAGAGCAGCCGTTCCACGTATCGCGGCTCTTCCGTTGCATATGGTACCTGAAAAAACGCGTCTGTATTGCCTGCATCTGCGATCCATTCGGAGGGGTAAATATCACAGCCAATGACACGAATCCCGTTCTTTTTTAAATTCTTAATTACTATATCCGCGGAAAATGATCCGATTGCGGTTACCAGTGCTGTCTTCATCATAGCCTCCCCTTTGGTTTTACGCCCAAGATAATATCACAGATACGGTCTGCATCGCTGATGGATAAGTCCGCATACAGAGGAAGTGTGAGTACGCTGTCAGCTGCTTTTTTCGCACATGGCAGACTGACTCCCTGAAACTGTTCCCGGTAGCAATCAAAATCAGTGATAAGAGGGTAGAAGTATTTTCTTGCAAATATATGATGAGAGGCCAAAAGCTCATATACCTCATTCCTGGTCATGGAAAAGCCGTCAAAGGCAACAGGGAAATAGGCGTAGTTAGGTAATATGCCTTCCTTTTCCTGATTGAGACGAATGCCTGGAATCCCGGACAGACGTTTCCTATAATGTTCTGTAATCAGTCTGCGTTTTTCTATATTATCTTCCACGTGTCTTAAGTTACAGATGCCCATGGCTGCCTGAAACTCATTCATTTTGGCATTGCCTCCCACGTATTCCACGGATTCCTTGCCTGTGATACCAAAGTTCTTTAAATAGTTTAAAAGAACTTCCAGGGAAGGGTCCTGAAAGGTTACCGCACCGCCTTCAATGGTATTAAATACCTTGGTGGCATGGAAGCTGAACATGGAGGCGTCTCCAAAGGTACCAATTCCTCTGCCATTCACCTCTACGCCAAAGGCATGGGCTGCATCGTATATGACTTTTAGGTTATGCTTTTTTGCAATTCTTTCTATCTTTTCCATATCACAGACATTGCCGTATACATGCACCGGAAGAATGGCTGTTGTCTTATCGGTGATAAGCGCTTCGATTCGGTCTGCATCTATGGTGTAATCGTCTTCTTTGATGTCGCAGAACACAGGGGTCAGATTATTTCTCATGATGGCATGGGTGGTGGAAGCAAAGGAAAATGGAGTGGTAATAACTTCCCCGGAAAGATTCATGGCCTGGAGCGCCATCTCAAGCGCCATATGTCCATTGACGAACAAAAGAAGGTTCTTTGCCTTTAAGTAAGCCTTTAACTGCTCCTTTAAGCGATCATGAAATTCTCCCATGTTGGTCATCCAGGCTGTTTCCCAGATGGGCTTTATCTCCTCTATGAATTCCTCATAGGAAGGCATGGATGCCTTCGTCACTAATATATCTTTTTCTTCCGGTATCATACGTTCCATTTCCTCCGTTTTCCATTGCCATAAAGGGGGTCAGATGGAAAACATCTGGCCAAACGTCCTTATGATGGTGCTTTTATAAAATTTATATTTCCAGATAATCCTTACCTTTTCTAACCGGCTCTTGTCTGAAAGGGTGACAAATTGCTCCAGAGCTTCCCGTTTTTCACTGTCCATCTCCTGACCGTACTGCTTTAGAAAGGCTCTGGCCTGCAAGAACATCTTCCGGTACTCTTCCTTTACCCGCTCCTTTTGGGTCAATCGGCTTACATACTGTTCCATCTGGCCTCTGGAGCCTACCTGATTGCTTCCATGCTGCCGGTAGAGAAGGAGTGGCTGGTCAATATAGGATATTTTTCCAAAACAGCTTGCTAAAAGCCCCAGCCACCAGTCATGCATCATACACTGCTTTGGTATGTAGGTCAAATAAGAAAGAAAGCTTCGGTTTATCATAACCGTATTACCAGTAATGTTATTCTCCACCAGATAATGAGTAAACCGGTTGTCATGAACCGCTATGTTCTGGAATCTTGCCATAGACTTTTGGCGAATGGTTCCTTCTTCATCGGTCACAGATAAATCTCCGTGAACTAAAAGGGGGAGGTCATTTCCCCATTTTAGTTCCATCTGCTTCATCTCTTTTAATGTCACCTCTACCTTATGAGGAAGCCAGATATCATCCTGGTCGCAGAGCATGATATAATCGTCATCTGCACTGCTTAAGAGGCGAAAGAAGTTGTTTTGAGGACTTCCGGAAGCCTTAATATTTTTAAGGCTCTTGATCTGGTTCGGGTACTTTTTCTCATATTCCTTTATGATTCCAGGAGTTCTGTCAGAAGAAAGATCGTCTGAAATCAGGATAAACAGCTCTTTGTGGGTCTGATTTAATAAGGAATCCAGCTGCTGCCTTAAGTAGGTCTCCCCATTATAGGTCGCCAGAAGAATCGTTACCATGGCTTAAGCCTCCTTTCCCCAAAAGAAGGGACTCCCTACCAGGACAGTCCCACAATTTTTGTTAAAAACCAGATTTCCATCATCAAAAAACCAAGGAAGGCACGGACACACATCTCTTCCAGCGGATTGATCTTTAAATAGGCCTTATAATAATGAAGCTTGCTCTCATGAAGAATCGCCTGCTTCTTTAAAATAGATGCCACGCTTTTATTAATGGATACAGAATGAAGATGTAAATAAGATTCATCAAGAAGAAGGGCTGTCCGATAGCCTTTTTCTTTCAGCTTATATCCAAGTATCTTTTCCTCATAATAGAGGAATACCTTCTCATCGTAGAGTCCGCATTCCACAAGAGCCTTTGCATCCGCGAGAAATAAGGAGCCAAGAACTGCATCCACAAATGCGAGTCCCTTTTTCCCCATTATTTCTGGCCTGTCATTGAGAAAACGGGCAAACAAACGCCTTGTAATCAGACCTGTATCAAGCAGGTCTAATAACAATCCATTGAGCCTCCAGCTGGATAATGCTACACTGCCTGTCCGGTCTTTGGTGACGGCTGCGGCGATTGCCAGATTTTCTACCTTTTCAAAGGCTTCCGACATGGCTATAATACAAGCTTCCGATACCTTAACATCGGGATTGGCGACTAATACATGAGTCGCGCGTAAGGTGTGATAGGCATACCGGATTCCAATGTTGTTGCCGCTTCCATAGCCCCCATTAAAAGGAGATGTTAAAAGATGGACCGTTTCACTTTGAAGCTCCTTTAATAGGGTCAGGGAATCATCCGTGGAATGATTGTCCACTATGACAATGGTATCGAGGCATTGATAATCCTTTATGGCAGTTACCAGACTCCTGGTGGTCACGGCATCGTTATAATTTAAAATAATACAGATAATATTCATATCCCTTCCTCTAGGAACCCTTTCTGGAATTAATCATCTGCATACCAAAACGGCGGCTGATCAGGTCACGAATGGGCGGACATAAAAAGGTGGCATAATCCATTAGATGGTATAGCACCATGTAAAAGCGGCTCCCCTTCTCCTTTGGCGCTCCTGCCCAGGGAGTGAGGGAGAGATAATGGTCGTATATGTTTCGGTAATAATTTAAATTCCACTGCTTCCACGGCCTCTCATCTCCCATAAAATGAAGGATTACGGGGTGCTTTTTCGCCTCTTTGAAGGACTTTTCTGGTATCGTTTTATACACCGGGGAAAGCCTTGTTAAATGGCTGTAGTGGAAATACCGGTAGTTGGTAAAGAAATTATAACGGGGCGGCAAAGGTTTTATCCTTCCTTTAAACGCTCCATTGATGGTATCCTGGTCTCCGGCAAAGAGCTTTCCTCCCTTGGAAGAATAAAAGTCCATCAAAAGCTTCTGGGCATGTTCCCCGCGCCAACGCTTCATATCAATTAAAAGAACCCCGGAATTAAAGTAAGGGTCTTCAGGGGAAAGACCGATTGTTTCTTTTACCGATGAATATATGGTGGGTTCCATAACAGCCCCCACCATATTGGAATCAAGATTGCTTTCCCACAGCCGTTTTAAGGAAGCGCACACCACGGTATCGCAGTCTAAATAAAGCACTCGCTCAGCCGTTTCCGGCAGCATCTCTCCCACAAATAAGCGGGCCATAATGCTTAAATCAAAGCCACCGGTATCCACCTCATAGGGAAAACGCTCTTTTAAATCCCCCAGCTCTATGACTGTAACATGACGTTTAAATTGATTGCCAATGGAAAGAAGACGTTTTTTACTCTCTTCGGATAAACCCATGGATAAAATATAAATCTGGATTTCTTCCGCCTCTTTGTTATGATCCAGAAGAGAGTAAAGGGATACCCCGAGATGTCTGGCATAGCCGTCATTAGAAGCGTATACAACATTCATGAAAATCCCTCCGTCCTGTACTGATCCGTACCTTTAGTTCCGTTGTATTGTACTATATCTCATAGGAAATGTAAACAGCCTGGGGCTTATGGTCTATGAAAACTCCTGCTTTGCTACTTTCATGGCAGATTCTATGACTTTGTCCATGTCATAATACTTGTACTCACCTAACCGGCCGCCAAATATAACACTGGATTCTTTTTCTGCCAGGGAAGCGTACTGCTTGTACAGCTCCTGGTTTCTCTCGTCATTGACTGGATAATATGGCTCCATACCTTCCTCCCAAGCCACGGAATACTCTCTGGTAATCACGGTCTTTGGCTGGGTGCCGAACTCAAAATGCTTATGCTCGATGATTCTTGTATAAGGTGTTTCCCGGTCGGTATAGTTTACAACAGCGACGCCCTGGTAGTTTTCCATATCAAGGGTCTCCGTCTCAAACCTAAGGCTCCGGTATTCCAGCTTTCCAAGCTGATACTGATAGAAGGCGTCGATCATTCCGGTATATACTGTCTTTTCACCAAGACTGTCATAATGCTCCCGGTTTTCCAGATAATCTACATTAAATTCCATGTCACAGCCTTCAAACAGCTTTTCAATGATAACATTGTATCCGCCCATTGGAATTCCCTGATATAAGTCGTTAAAGTAATTATTATCATAGGTAAAACGAACGGGAAGCCGCTTAATAATGAAAGCTGGCAGCTCTTTGCAGTCTCTTCCCCACTGCTTTTCCGTATATCCTTTTACCAGCTTCTCATAAATATCCGTTCCTACTAAGCTGATGGCCTGCTCCTCTAAATTCTTTGGCTCTCCTTTTACAGATGCCTTTTGTTCCTCGATTTTAGCCTTTGCTTCTGCCGGTGTGGCAACGTTCCACATCTTGCTGAAGGTATTCATATTAAAGGGCATGTTATAGATTTCCCCTTTGTAATTAGCTACCGGGCTGTTGGTATAGCGGTTAAATTCCACAAGCTCATTGACAAATTTCCAAACCTCTTTGTTGCTGGTATGGAAAATGTGGGCGCCATAGCTGTGAACGTTAATTCCATCCTTTTCCTCGCAATAAATATTTCCGCCAATATGGCTGCGCTTCTCTACTACAAGACATTTCTTCCCCTTCTTGCGGGCCAGATAGGCAAACACACCAGAATACAGTCCGCTTCCCACCAATACGTAATCATACTTTTTCATAGTTTCCGTTCTCCTGTCTTTTATAAACTGCTCTTATTATACTAAAGTCCTTAGGAAATGTAAATTCCTCTTGCCTTGTTACATGGTCATGAATCCTTTTCTATCATAAGCTCCATTACCTTTGCCTCTCTGGCTGCCCAGGGACATTCTTTCTTTCCTATGATACGGTTATTATTTTCTAAAGCCTCTTTTAACGGAATCCAGACAATCTGATAATCGTATTCCTTCTCATATTCATCTAAGTTTCGTTCCCCGGCTTCCTCCCTTATATCGCATACATAGTAGTAGGAATCCATCTCAAGGATTGAACTGCCTTCTCCCTTTCTCCGTTCCAATACCTGGCCATATTTTCTTATGGACTCTTTGATTACCTGGTAGCCAGTCTCTTCTTTTACTTCCCGGATCAGGGTTTCTTCTAAGGATTCCCCATTCTCCATTCCTCCGCCTGGAAATTTATAATCACCGTACTTACTGAAAATCATAAGCCAGTCCTCTCCCCGTCTTATAATCCCTCTTGCTGCAGTTCTCTTAGATACGGGATTACCTGGTTCGTAGTTTTTAAGGTCTATGGTCAGCTTCATTTAAATTTCCCCCTAAAAATATTTTGTTGAACTGCAAAAAGACGGGGCCGCGTCTTAAGCTGGCCCCGTATTTCTATTTAATAGAATAACCGGTTTACTGCACTGAAAATGCCTCGGATAGAGGATCTGGTAATGTTGGAACTGATTCCTACGCCGTAAGTTGTCTTTCCGGAGCGTACATCCAGCAAGTGGATATAGGAAGCAGCCTTTGCACCAGAACCTGAAGCAAGAGCGTGCTCGTTGTAATCAAGTACACGGATTTCAATATCAAGCTCTTTCTCAAGGCCTTTTTGAACCGCATCGATAGGACCGTTTCCGACTCCCTCGAATACCTTTTCTACGCCGTGATCCATGTAACGGACTCTTGCGAAGGTAGAGAATTCCACATCCTCCTCTGCCTCAGTGATCTGGGCCTTAAGGAAGTGAATGGGTTCTTTTCTATCCACGTAGTTGCTGTTAAACTCATCAAGAATCTGCTCTGGAGCAACCTCACCCTGCTTTTCGGAAATAGCCTGAATGACATCGGCAAATTCCTTGTGCATGCCTTTTGGAAGCTTGAAGCCATAAAAGGTATCCATAACAAAGGCTACGCCGCCCTTTCCGGACTGGCTGTTGATGCGGACCACCGGCTCATACTGTCTTCCGATATCGGCCGGATCAATGGGCAGGTAAGGAACCTCCCAGTAAGCATTCTTTCTTTCCCGCATGGCCTGCATGCCTTTGTTGATGGCATCCTGGTGGGAACCGGAAAATGCGGTGAAAACAAGCTTTCCTGCATATGGGTGTCTTGGCCCTACCTCCATCTTGGTACAACGCTCGTATACCTCGGAAATCTCACGGATATTCTCAAGATGAAGTTCCGGATTGATTCCCTGGGAGAATAAATTATAAGCTACCGTCAATATATCAAGATTTCCGGTTCTCTCTCCATTGCCAAACAGAGTGCCTTCCACTCGTTCAGCTCCGGCAAGAATGGCAAGCTCTGCAGCTGCAACTCCGGTTCCACGGTCATTATGGGGATGTACGCTTAAGATAATGCTTTCACGATTCTTAAAGCGCTGATTCATCCATTCAATCCGATCCGCATAGACATTAGGTGTCGTCATCTCTACGGTAGATGGAAGATTAAAGATAATTTTCTTATCAGGAGTGGCTCCCCAGGTTTCCTGAACTGCATTGCAGATATCAAGTGCAAATTCCAGTTCGGTTCCGGTAAAGCTTTCAGGAGAATATTCAAGTACCACTTCTCCGTCAAAGTCCTTCATGTACTGCTTCACCCATTCCGCACCCTGTATAGCTATGGCCTTAATCTCATCCATATCCTTTTTAAATACCACATCGCGCTGAAGGGTTGAGGTGGAGTTATAAATATGAACGATTGCCTTTTTTACGCCCTTTAAGGCTTCAAAGGTTCTCTTAACCAAATGCTCCCTGCACTGAACAAGGACCTGAACCACCACATCATCCGGAATTAACTTCCGTTCCACAAGCTGTCTTAAAAAGTCAAACTCAATCTGGGACGCTGCCGGAAAACCGACCTCGATTTCCTTAAAGCCCAGCTTAATAAGAAGCTGAAACATCTCAATCTTTTCTTCGACTACCATTGGCTCAGTCAGAGCCTGATTTCCATCTCTTAAATCCACGCTGCACCAGATTGGTGCCTTCTTAATCTCGTTGCCGGGCCATTGTCTTTCCGGGTAGTTCATAACCGGTACTCGTTTATATCTTTCATAATTCAACATGTCTTATCTCCTCCATAATCTTTCACTTGTCTGTCTGTTCCGGGTAAACCGGATTCTGCCATAAATAGCTGTTTCGTTTCTCATGCAAACACTATGACAGGCTTTGGAGTCGATAAATCACGCTGTACTTTTTGACAATGAACAACGTGGTTTTTATAGGTCTAACCCCATCTTCATCATTCCTTTTCATTAAAATCACATCCGTGCTCTGACAATGTGTCACGGTAAAGTGTTATGTTATTATAGCATGAGTAAAGAAGGCTTACAACCAGAAAATAATTTTTCTGCTGCAAGCCTTTTTTGCTATCACTTATTTACTTAGCTGTAATAATTTGTTTTTCAGTTCCCCTTCCATACGGGCAAGCTCTGCTTCCGCATCCATACGCTTTTGTCTTCCCTCTGCCTGAATACGCACCACCTCATCAAGGGTCGAGATCAGGGATTCATTTGTTTTCTTAAGGGTCTCCACATCAACAATGCCCCGCTCAGATTCCTTGGCAGTCTCTATGGTCGCGGTCTTTAATACCTCTGCATTCTTTCGAAGGAGCTCGTTGGTCATGTCTGTAACCTCTCTTTGAGCTCTGGCTGCCTGTTCGGAATGGTTGATGCCAATAGCAAGTACCATCTGACTCTTCCAGAGAGGAATGGTATTGACCAGGGTGGACTGAATCTTCTCTGTCATCAGGGTATCGTTATTTTGAACGAGACGGATCTGAGGTGCCATCTGAATGGAAATCATACGGGTCAGCTCAAGATCATGTATCTTCTTTTCAAAACGGTTTAACATGGCGGCCATATCATTGGCGGCCTGGGCGTCCTCAGGCAGACCGCTTTTGGCTGCTTTATCAAGAAGCAGGGGAAGCTCTGTCTGCTGTGCCTTTTTCAGCTTTCTTTTTCCCGCCAGGATATACATGGTCAGTTCCTTAAAGTACGTGGTATTTAAGTCATACATCTTATCCAGTAATGCGATATCCTTTAAAAGCTGGATTTGATGGTTTTCCAACACCTTGCAGATCTGATTTACATTAGTCTCTGCCTTGGCATACTTTGATTTCATGGCATCCAGACGGTTGGCACTCTTTTTAAAGAAACCAAAGAAGCCTTTTTCCTCTTCCGCAGTTTCAAAGCCTTTTAACTCCACCACCACATCCGTAAGCATCTGGCCTACTTCTCCCAAGTCCTTTGACTTTACATTTTCCAGAGCAGTCTCTGAGAAATCAGCGATCTTTTTCTGGGCATTGGCGCCGTACTGGAGTACCAGGTTGGAATTTAATAAGTCGATTTTTTCTGCAAAGTCTGCCACCAGCTTTTCTTCTTCCGGGGATAAGTTAGCTTCGGGAAGAGATTCCGGCTCCTTACCCAGGTTAAGCAGTTCTTCCTTTGTCCCGGTGGTTTCTACGACAGAATCAGAAAATGGAGTCAGGGTCAGTTCTGGTGCTTCTTTTAACATCTCATCAATCTCTTTGCTCATCTTTGCTTTCCTCCTGCGAAATCACTTTCTGCAAATCCATCCTTTTTTAACATGGTCTGCAGCACAGATGCGTCGGTAGTTACATCAAGGACCGCATCCTCATATAAGTCATCTAAAAGCCGTTCAAAAGCCTTTTGAATGGTATCCAGAGTGGTTTCAATCTCTGCCTTGGCGGAGTTTACATTCTCGCCTCTGGAGCCTGCACTGTCAAAATCCCGATAGGCGTTTACAAGCTTTACGGTGGTGGGAAGATAGTAATCCATAAAGCGTTCCATCTCTTTCCCCTGTTCCGGGTGCTTTGATACGGTATCAAAAATCCGCCTTATGACATCCTCAAGGTCCGAAATCTTATTGGAAATGACCTCTCCTGGGATGGCATCATTGGCTTCCTTAAGCATTCTCAAATAGTTTCGTCCAGCCTCCATCATCTCTTCGAATTCTTTGGAGACCTTCTGTGTTCCCTCTTCTTTTGCACTTACGAGTGCTTCCTCTGCTTCTCTTTCGTTTCTTTCCTTTAAGGCTTTTTGACATTCTAAGTACTGCTTGTAGGTATCCTCACTTAGCATAAGACAGGTTTTCTGCTCATCCAGATAGGCATGAGAGAATATGTTATGCTCAATCATTTTCTGTACGTCCTTACGGACAAACTCCTTCGATTTTCCAATGAGAGCCGCCAGCTCCTCAATGGTGCAGTACATCTTTCTTCCGGCCTGTTTTGCATAAAGCTTTCCACGTTTTTGCCGGCTTCCCATATCAATTCCACCCTTTAGCATAAGACCAAAAAAAGTACCAAAAGAAGCAAGTACTAGAGTAGAGCCTAACATGAGCCAGATATCCGGCTTTGCAATCATGGCAATCATCCAGGTCACAAGAAGAACAACGGTAATGAGTGAAAGGCCAATGCTGCCAAATATAGTAAAGAGGATACCTGCCACACGGCCACTGTTATTTATCTTAATTCCTTCTTCCCGAGGTAAAATGGCTTGTCCTTTGGAAGCTTTCCTATCCCTTCTTCTACTGGTTTGAAACGCCTGGTAGCCTGGTTCTGATTCCTCGCTCATCTTCTCACTGGCATAGGATTCCTTCCGTTCACTGGACTCACTGTGGTAGGAGCGATAAGAGGAGAATCTTCCCATATCTCCGTGCTTTTTCAACTGGCTTCTGGCTTCATCAAGGGCGTCGTTAACGGAATCAGAAATGGTTTTATTAAGTCCCTTAAAATCCATGGAACGGATTGCACTTTCTACCGAATCCAGGA